>NZ_CP039865.1:0-300000 GCF_005160265.1 Phreatobacter aquaticus
CCAGGCCTATCCCCGTGTCCCGACCATCGTTTTCGCCGGCGTGGTGATGGCGCTGCTGCTGGCACTCATTGTGGCCGGGGCATTCCTCTCCACCGAGTTGTTCGACGTTTCGACACTCGAAGTGGGCGATGAGCCTGAAACCTGGATCCTGTCCGGCACGGTCGCGACCCTCGTGGTCGTCTTTGGAGCCCTGCTCACCTTCGTGCTGCGGCGCTTCATCGCCGCAGACCCGTCCCGCAAGGAACCGCCGGTCACGGCATGAGGGCCGCATGGGCCGCATGGATGGTGGTGGGAGCACTGACAGCATCGCCATGTGCCGTCAGTGCCCAGAACCTTCCGCCTCGCACGGCGACCAGCGCGGACTACCAGCTTGAAGTTCAAACGATCGCCAGGGGCCTTGAGAACCCCTGGGGCCTCGCCTTCCTTCCCGATGGCCGCGCGCTTGTTACCGAACGCCCCGGACGTCTGCGCGTGGTCGGCCGCGACGGCCGCCTGTCAGCCCCTGTCAAAGGCAGCCCCGAGGTCCACGCGGTTGGGCAAGGAGGGCTTCTCGGCATCGCGCTCGACCCGCGCTTTGTCGAGAACCGCCTCGTCTATCTGAGCTTTGCCGAGCGTCGCGGCAGCGACACCAACAGCACCTCGGTGTTTCGCGGGCGTTTGAACGTAGACGCAACCGCTCTGGAAAACGGCCGCATCATCTATCGCCAGCAGCCGGCCTTTGCGAGCCGCCTGCATTTTGGCTCCCGCATCGTCTTCGACCGGACAGGGCATCTGTTCGTCACCTCCGGCGACCGCTTCTCGCAGATACAGGAAGCCCAGAACCCGGCCAACACCATCGGCAAGATCGTCCGCATCACCACCGACGGCGCCCCCGCTGGCGCAGGAGCGGCGGACTGGCGGCCCGAGATCTGGTCGATCGGCCATCGCAACATGCAGGGCGCGGCTCTCAATCCGGCAACCGGCGAACTCTGGATCAGCAACCATGGGCCGCGCGGCGGCGATGGCCTGTATGTCGTGCGGGCCGGTCGCAATTACGGCTGGCCGCTGATCTCATGGGGCACGCATTATGACGGACGCCCGGTCAATGGCGGCCTGCGCGAGCGCCAGGGGCTCGAACAACCCCTGACCTACTGGACGCCGTCCATTGCCCCCTCGGGCCTCACCTTCTACACCGGCGACCTGTTCCCGGCCTGGCGCGGCAATGTCTTCTCAGGTGCGCTGGCTGGCCAGATGCTGGTGCGCATCAGCCTGGATGGCGATCGCGTCACCGGACAGGAGCGGTTGCTGACCGATCTCGGCAAGCGCTTCCGCGATGTCCAGCAGGGGCCGGACGGCGCGCTCTGGCTGCTGACCGACTCGCCTGATGGCGAGTTGCTGCGGGTCGCACCGGCCGGCCGCTGAGTCCCCTCCTAAACCTCAGCGATACGCGGATGGGGCGTCAGCACCACGCAATGATGCCCCATGGCATCGCCGCCGAGCACAAAATGCTGGGCCTGGAAACTCGACATCAGGTCGTTTTCGTAGAGCGGGACGGCGTCCACATGGCAGATCAGGAATTTCGGCGCCGCGACGATGTCCTCGCGGTCGATGATGCACATGAGCCGCATCTCGGGATGGGCCGTCAGATAGGCATGCACCGTCACCACCAGGAAGGGGTAGCCGGGGTGCAGCATGTCGTCGAGGCAGATCAGACCCTTCGGGTGCAGGGCCGCATGGGCAAGCGCCAGGTCGTGGGTCAGGGCCTCCGGCGAATGATCGCCGTCGATATGAATGAAGCGCAGTGGCTTGCCGCCTGTCATCCGGCCAAAGGTCGCGACATCCAGCGTGCCGCTGTCGTGGCGCAGCGTCGTGTAATGGGCGCTGGTGAGACCGTGGAGCGCTGCGCTGGCATCGAGCCGGTCCAGTACCTTGTCGTCCGGCCAGGTAAACACGTCGAACCCATAGGCGTGCTCGCCGGGTTGCAGGGCCAGAGCCATGGCAATGAAGAACCGCCCCTCGAAGGTCCCGATCTCGGCAACGTCGCCGGCTATACCGAGCGCGCTCTGGCGCTTCAGCACATGACCACAGATCGTCGCCGAGAAGCGCGAGGACATGCCGCGCACCTTCTCGTAGCCGTCGGCGAGGTAGCGATCGAGCGCGGCAACACCGCTGATGAACTGGCTCATGCCCGCCCCTGAAAAATGAAGAACGCCCCGCCGGCGATCATGGCAAAGCCGATGGCATGGTTCCAGCCAAGCGGTTCCTTCAGATAGAACACCGAAAACACCGCGAAGACGACCAGTGTGATCACCTCCTGCATCGTCTTGAGTTCAGCTGCGCTGTAGACCGCGCTGCCGATGCGGTTCGCCGGCACCGCCATGCAGTACTCGACGAAGGCAATCCCCCAGCTCGCCAGGATCGCCAGCATGAGCGGGCTCGACTTGAACTTGAGGTGCCCGTACCAGGCAAAGGTCATGAAGATGTTGGAGCCGATCAGCAGCAGGATCGGCGCCAGCGTGGGGGATGTGAGGGATGCCATCTGTCACTCCGGCCAGGATTGCTGATGGCTAGCACGGATTCGGCGGTGGCATGCCGCCGCGACCGTCAGCAATTCGTGACTGTCCACGAGCCCGCCAATGGCCCGCTGCGGATGATGAAGGCCGCTCCGAGATCATAGCGCGTACCCGCCGTGACGAAACGAGCACGCGTTCGCGCCGGCGCCAGCTGGTAGTCCATGGCATGATTGGGCCCGGATGTTCCGGGAATCTCGTCGAAGGTCAGGAAGGCCCTCCGGTCGCCGACACGGCCGCGCCAGATGTCCCGGGCATAGTCGAGCATCCCTCCGCCAGATGACCGCTCGCGCCATGCGAGACGGGCATAGGCATCGGCCCGGAAGACCAGACCCTTGTCGGAACGGATTTCGGGCATGGCTGGCTGGCACCGGCCGGTCTCGGCACTGGCAGGGCGCGCCGCAGCCAGCGAGAGGCCTGCGGCGAGGCCGATGATCCCGATGAGGCGCGCCCGGCGCGCGCGGACGGCGTGGTTTCCCGTCATCTCAGCCATATCTCAGTTTCAGGCCGACGATTGTGAGCTGAAGCGCCAGCGTCACCGTATTGGACAGGATGAGCGGCAGGTCGCCGAGCATCACGCCATAGGCGAGCCAGAGCAGGATGCCGAAGGTGAAGGCGCCATAGGCCGACAGCGAGATCGCCTTGGTGTCCCGTGTGCGGATGATCCGCCAGGCCTGGGGAATCCAGCAGAAGGTTGTAACGGATGCGGCGGCCAATCCGATCAGGGAGATGAGGGTCGGTGACAGCATCGGACCTCCGGCGCGAGGGCGGGACAGGCCCCGACTCGCCATAGCGTGATTTGTCTACGAACGGCCCCAAAGCCTAGGCTCGGGTCAAGGTCAAACAGGAAAGGTTTCGCCATGCTGATCAAATCGAAGCGCGGCTGGGAGCTGCCCGAGAGCGCGGCGACCCCCGAGGACGTGTTCTTCAGCAGGCGCGGCCTGATCGGTGCCTCGGCGGGCCTTGCGGCGGCGACGCTGGCAGGCCCGGCGCTGGCACAGCGGGCGGGCCAGGCGCCCGATCCCACTGCCGACCTCTATCCGGCCAAGCGCAACCCCGCCTACACGGTTGAGCGGCCGCTGACGCCGGAGGAGATCGCCTCCAACTACAACAATTTCTACGAGTTCGGCACTTCCAAGCGGGTTGCCTCCGCCGCGCAGGCCCTGCCGATCCGCCCCTGGACGGTCAAGATCGACGGTCTCGTCGAGAAGCCGCAGACCATCGATATCGATGCTCTCATCCGCAAGATGCCGATCGAGGAGCGGCTTTACCGGTTCCGCTGCGTCGAGGCCTGGGGCATGACGGTTCCCTGGACCGGCTTCCCGATCAAGGCGCTGATGGACATGGTGCAACCTCAGGGTTCCGCCAAATATGTCCGCATGGAGACCTTCAACGATCCGAAGATCGCGCCGGGCCAGCGCGCGCCCTGGTATTCCTGGCCCTATGTCGAGGGTCTCGCGATCGACGAGGCCGCCCATGATCTGGCTCTGCTGGTGACCGGAGTCTACGGCAAGCCCGCAGCCCGCCAGTTCGGCGCGCCGCTTCGGCTCATCGTGCCGTGGAAGTTCGGCTTCAAGTCGGTGAAATCGATCGTGCGCATCTCCTTCGTCGCCGAAAAGCCGGCAACTTTCTGGGAGACCATGCAGGCGAGCGAATACGGCTTCTGGGCCAATGTGAACCCGGCCGTCGCCCACCCCCGCTGGAGCCAGGCGACCGAAGAGGTCATCGGGGTCGGCAACCGCATCCCGACGCAGCTGTTCAACGGTTATGGCGCCGAGGTAGCCGATCTCTACAAGGACCGGCAGCGCGAGCGCCTCTGGGCCTGACGGCTGTTACCCCTCGACCGGGGCGCAGGTGAACCCCTCGCGCCACGGTTTGATCCGCCCGACCGAGGGCGAGGGGAAATGCGCCATGCAGCAGAGCGTGTCGGTGTCGGAATAGCGCTCCAGGAAGCGCCGGCGCGTCCGCCCGGCCAGCGCCTGATCGACATCGAACTTCGAGGACAGCTCGGGATAAAGTGTCTGCAGGGGCGAGTGGATGAGATCGCCGGGGGCGACGGCGACGTCCCGGCCCTTGCCGAACGCGAAGGCAACGTGTCCCGCGGTGTGGCCCGGCGTCGGCATGAAGCGGATATGGTCGCCAATGCCATGGTCGTCGCCGACGATCTCGGCCCTGCCCGCCTCGATCACCGGCAGCACACTATCCTGGAAGGCGAGCACCGGTGCCTTGGCATTCGCCTCTGTCCAGGTGCGATATTCCGTCTCGCTGAACAGGTAGCGCGCCTTCGGGAAGGTCGGCACCCATCGGCCATTCTCAAGCCGGGTGTTCCAGCCGACATGGTCGGCATGCATGTGGGTGCAGAGCACGAAGTCGATGTCGTTGACCGTGACACCGGCAGCCGCCAGCCCGGTGGCGAACCGGTCGTCGGTCTTCATGTTCCAGGCCGCGCGCTGCGGACGGGGCTTGTCATTGCCGATGCAGCTGTCGACGAGCACCACATGATGCGGGGTCTTGATCACATAGGCCTGGAAGCAGAGCTGCAGCATGGCATCGGCATCGATGGCGCCGACCTTGGCCAGCCAACTCTGGTTCGCGGCGAGCACATCCGGCGTGAGCCCCGGGAACATCTCGAAGGCGTTCATGAACGATCCTTCCTGTTCGATGACGCGGTGGATGGTCATGTCCGGCAGAACGAAGCTGGTGGTCACGTGGCACCTCTGGCTGGCCCGATCGAGCGGCAACAGTCGTAACAGGCAGATCCCGCGGCCGTCATCGTCCTGAAATGCAGGGCGCGGCCGCGAATCGGCGCCTGCCGCTTTCTGGTCTCATTCCTCCCCTAGGAGACAGGCCTCCGTTGGCGGCACCAGCGATCTATTCCCGTGCCGCTGGAACCCATCCGCGATCTGCGACGTTTGCCATCTGCCCGGCGCAACGTCCGATCCGCGCGACAAGAGAGCCCTCACCAATGACCATTTCAACGCGCCTCGCGGCGCTGTTCGTTGCCGTTTTGCCGTTTGCGCTGGTGCCTGACGCTCAAGCAGCCGAGCAGTCCGGCCTCGCCTCCTGGTATCAGCTGCCCGGCCGCACGGCCTGCGGTGGACGTCACAATCCCGAAGCCATGACCGCCGCCCACCGCACCTTTGCGTGCGGAACCCGCGTCCGGGTGACCAATGTCAGCAATGGCCGCTCGGCTGTCGTGACGGTGGTCGACCGCGGCCCCTTCGTGCGCGGCCGGATCATCGACATGTCGCGCGGTGCAGCCCGTTCGATCGGCCTGATCCAGTCCGGCGTCGGCCGCGTTCGGGTTGCCGCAGCGCAGTAACAGCCTGCCGGCGACCAAGAGGCGCCTGCCAGAACGGCCAGTCCCTCCCGGGTACTGGCCGTTTCGCTGGATCCTGATCAAGGGTCGAAATGTCCCCGTTGCGCCGCCGCCATCACCCCGGGTGCGATCCGCCCGGGCGATGGGCTAGCCTGTGGACAACGAGGATAACTCGGCGGCCGGGCCGCCGCGGCCAGGCGCCAATCAGGCCGCCTTGCCCTTGTCCATCAGCTCGACAAACCGGTCGAACAGGTAATGGCTGTCCATCGGGCCGGGGCTCGCCTCGGGGTGATACTGCACTGAGAAGGCAGGCCTGTCGGTCAGCGATATCCCGGCATTCGAGCCATCGAACAGGCTGATATGGGTGGCGCGCGCATTGCCGGGCAAGGTCGCCTCGTCCACGGCGAAGCCATGGTTCATCGAGGTGATCTCGACCTTGCCGGTGTCCAGGTCCTTCACCGGATGGTTCGCACCGTGATGGCCCTGGTGCATCTTCATCGTCTTCGCGCCAACCGCCAGGCCCAGCATCTGGTGGCCAAGGCAGATGCCGAAGGTCGGGATCTTCTTGTCGAGCACCGCCCTGATCACCGGCACGGCATATTCGCCGGTCGCGGCCGGGTCGCCCGGGCCGTTCGACAGGAACACGCCATCCGGCTTCAGCGCCAGAACCTCTTCCGCCGAGGCGGTTGCCGGCACGACCGTGACCTTGCAGCCGGCATTGGCCAGGAGCCGCAGGATGTTGCGCTTCACGCCATAGTCGAGGGCAACGACATGGTGTTTCGTCTCGCCGACCGCGCCATAGCCCTCGTCCCAGACCCAGGTCGTCTCCGACCAGGGATAACGCTGGCTGGAGGTCACGCCCGGAACGAGATCGAGCCCGTCCATGGAGGCAAGGCCTGCCGCCTTCTTCTTCAAGGCCTCGATGTCGAATGTGCCCGACGGCGAATGGGCGATGACCGCATTCGGCATGCCCTTTTCGCGGATCAGCGCGGTCAGGGCCCGCGTATCGATACCCGACAGGCCGACAATGCCGCGGCGCTTCAGCCAGGCGTCGAAATGGATGGCCGAGCGGTAGTTGGAAGGATCGGTGATGGACGCCTTCAGGACGACACCGCGCACGCCCGAGGCAGCCGCCATGTTGACCGTCTCGATATCCTCGTCATTGGCGCCGACATTGCCGATATGCGGGAAGGTGAAGGTGATGATCTGCCCGGCATAGGAGGGGTCGGTGAGGATTTCCTCATAGCCCGTCATCGCCGTGTTGAAGCAGACCTCGCCCGCCGCCTCGCCGTCGGCGCCGAGGCCGAAGCCCTCGATTACCGTGCCATCGGCCAGCACCAGAAGGGCCGTCGCCTTGGGTTCTGCCCAGCCGTCCGCGGTCGTTGGCGCCTGCGCGCGATCTTGAGTGTCGGTCATGGTTCGTCTATCAGGCTCGGGTCATGCGCGCCGGTCGAAGGCCCCCAAGCCCTTGGCAGACGGGAGGGCCGACACGCGCAAGCGCCAGGAGATTCCAGCGCGGGATCAGCCGCACGTTTACGGCAAGCACGCGCCTGCCGTCAACCCCTCGCGGGGACATTATTTTCAAACAAAATCAGAGGCTTACCGCCTCTTTGGGGAAGGCTTTTCCGGCATCATGCCAAAAGCTCCCCGCAAGCCCGGAGACCAGCCATGTTGCGTGACCAACTGATGAGCGACCTGAAGGTTGCGATGAAGGCCGGCGAGAAGGCGCGCCTCTCCACCATCCGCCTGATCCAGTCGGCGCTGAAGGACAAGGACATCGAGGCCCGCGGCGCCGGCAAGGAGCCGCTCTCGGACGACGAGATCCTGCAGCTCATGCAGAAGATGGTGAAGCAGCGACAGGAGAGCGCCAAGCTCTATCTCGACGGCGGCCGCCCCGAACTGGCCGACCAGGAGAACGGCGAGATCGCCATCATCATGGCCTATCTGCCGCACCAGATGGACGAGGCCGAAGCCCGCACCGCCATTGCCGGCGTGATCACCGAGATCGGCGCCGCGGGCCTCAAGGACATGGGCAAGGTGATGGCCGAACTGAAGACGCGCTTCGCCGGCAAGATGGACTTCGGCAAGGCCTCGCCGGCGGTCAAGCAATTGCTCGGCGGCTGAGGCAACGGGGACAGGTTTGCCCCCTGCCCGCCGATCTATTCCCGTTGACGGCGGAGATGTCGTGGAACCGGACGGAGACCTCGCTCCGTCTGGGTCGCCATCGCCGCGGGACAACAGGACGTGTCGTGGAACAGGAGCGACATCTCTGTCCAGTTGTACTGGACAGGGCGAGACAATCCGCCAAAGCCGGCTAATAGAGATATTGTTTTGCGCAAAATTTGACGCGACAATTTGATAAAATCAGCGCACCCAGTCTGACATTTCCATTATTATTTGTCCTGCATAGTCGTTTCCGAGGCCGAAGCTCGTGGTCTCTTCAGATTGTCCATCAACGACCAGTATCTGACAAGGAACGCTATGACCTCCCTGATCGCGCGCTTCTTCCGCAATGACTCCGGCGCCACCGCCATCGAATACGGGCTGATCGCCGCCGGCATTGCCGCCGTCGTCATCGTCGCCGTCAACACGATGGGCTCGAACACGCTGAACGCGTTCAACGCGGTCAATAACAACTTCGCCAAATAGGCTGCAGATCAGCCGGGCCGCCGTCGCCCCGCTCGCAGATCACGACACAGGCCCGCCCGGTGGCTCGCGAAGAGCGCCGGGCGTTCCGATTCAAAGAGGCCCGCCGGCCTCAGCGCGACGTCCGCATCGCGGTATCCGACAGCGTCACCATCGTGTTGTAGGACGACACGATCCAGTTGGCGTCGTTCCCCGCCCCGCCCCGCCTGACATCGCCGCGCGAGCGGGCAAGCTTGTCGCGGAAGTCGCGGATCTTGCCGAGCCAGGAGCTGGCCTGGCTGTCCATGATCGAGACGCCCTGCGGATTGGTCTCCTTGAAACGGTCCATCTCGCGCACCGCCGCCGAGAACTGCGCCACCGCCCGGTCGAACGAGGCCATGTCGACAACCGGCCGGTCGTTGCTCGGCATCAGGTCCATGACGGCGCGGGCATTGATCATGATGTTGCGGATCTGCCAGCGCGCCGACTTGCCCTCGCGCGCCTCGATCGCGGCAAGCTCCCGCTGGTCAAGGTCACCCTTGAACGTGCGCATGTGCGATTCCAGCGCCGCCCGCTGCTCCAGGAAGGCCTCCGCCGCCGGCACCATCTCGCGGTGCAGGGCGCGGCCTTCAGCCATGGCATCGTCGCGGTAATCCTTGCGCTCGTAATAGCGCTCGGCACGGGTGATCAGCGGCGCCAGGCGCTGATAGGCCGCGATATAGCGGCGCATCGTGTCGTCGAGCTCGGGCAGGCGCGGCTGGGCGTCGGTCGCCTGCTCCGCCTTGGCGATCTCGGATGTCACGTCATAGAGGCTGTAGAGGCCGTAGCTGATGTAGCGCTCGTTGCCGGTCGGGCCGCGGCGCATGTCCACCCAGGAGCGGTAACGTCCCCACGACTGCACCGCCCTGAGCGTCCGGTTCATCAGCGAGGTATAGGCATTGGACTTGGCGATGGAGGCCTGGAGATCGTCGGCCTCCTCGCGCGGCGCGGCCACGCGCTGGTCCTTCTGGGCGAGCGCCGGGCCGAGCCCCATCAGCAGGACGGAGCCGGCCAGTGCCAGGCCAGCGCGGCGCGAGATCGAGAGTGCCATGGTCATTGTCCGTCGGTTTGCCCCTGAGGATCAGAGGACACCGGCGGTGTTTCAACGCGACGACAGGGACAGTGGAGAAGCGTTTCAGGGGGACGCAGGCCCAGCCAGCACTTCGACCAGCGCAACGAGGCGCCCAGGCTGGGCGAGCAAGCCGCCGCACCGGATCAACCGTCATGGCAGGCCTTAGGCCTGCCATCCAGCTCTTGGCATCAATCGGCCTGGCCCGAAGACGTGGATGCCCGCCACAGGGGCGGGCATGACGCATGTCGACGGGTGCGAAGCCGGCGGCTCAGCCCCAGCGCACGTCCAGGATCTCGTAGGTGCGCGCACCGCGGGGCGAGTTGACCTCCACAACCGTGCCGACCTTCTTGCCGATCAGCGCGCGGGCGATCGGCGACGAGATCGAGATCCGGCCGGCCTTGGCGTCCGCCTCGCTGTCGCCAACGATCTGCCAAGTCTTCTCGTCCTCGGTCTCCTCGTCCAGCAGGCGGACGGTGGCGCCGAATTTCACGGTATCGCCCGACAGCTTGGTGACATCGATCACCTCGGCTCGTGCGATCAGGCTCTCCAGCTCGACCACCCGGCCTTCATTGTGGGACTGCTGCTCCTTGGCCGAGTGATACTCGGCATTTTCGGAGAGATCGCCATGGGCGCGCGCTTCCGAGATCGCCGCGATGATCCGCGGACGTTCGACGCGCTGGCGATGCTGCAGCTCGGCTTCGAGGTTGGCGAAACCGGCAACGGTCATCGGAACCTTTTCCATGATGCTCGCCCTGACCTTTCAAGAACAAAGAGATGGATCGCGAGGCCGAGGACGCCGGCCACGCAACCCGTCGAACTGTGACTCGCGAATGACGTTTCGAGCAGCGCCCTGGGATCAGGGCTTGTCGAAATAGCTCTGCAGCGCATGAACCTCGAGGTCGCCCTCGAGATAGGCCTTGATACCCTGCGCCGCGGCAATCGCACCTGCAAGAGTGGTGTAGTAGGGCACCTTCTGCAAGAGGGCCGCGCGGCGGAGCGAACGCGAATCCGCCAGCGCCTGCGCACCCTCCGTGGTGTTGAACACCAGCTGCACCCCGCCATTCTTGATGGCGTCGACGATATGCGGCCGTCCCTCCAGCACCTTGTTGATCTTGCCGCAGGGAATGCCCTGCTCGGCGAGATAGCGCTGGTTGCCCGATGTCGCGATGATCTTGAAGCCGAGCGCGTGGAGGTTGCGGATCGAATCCAGGATGCGCGGCTTGTCGTCGTCGCGCACGGACACGAACACCGTGCCGCCTGTCGGCACGATCGTGCCGGCGCCGAGCTGGCTCTTGGCAAAGGCGGTGGCGAAGGTCCGGTCGAGGCCGATCACCTCACCGGTCGAGCGCATTTCCGGTCCGAGCAGCACGTCGACGCCGGGGAAGCGGGCGAACGGGAACACCGCTTCCTTGACGCCGATATGGCCGAGCGTCTTGGGCTTCAGGTTGAACGAGGCGAGGCTCTCGCCCGCCATCACCCGCGATGCGATCTTGGCGATCGGCTCGCCGATCACCTTGGCCACGAAGGGCACGGTGCGCGACGCACGCGGATTGACCTCCAGCACATAGATCTCGCCGTCCTTGATCGCGTACTGGACGTTCATCAGGCCGCCGACGTCGAGCGCCAGGGCCAGCGCCTTCGTCTGGGTCTCCAGCCTGGCGATCATGTCGGCGCCGAGCGAATAGGGCGGCAGCGAACAGGCCGAGTCGCCCGAATGGATGCCGGCCTCCTCGATATGTTCCATGATGCCGGCGATGTAGCTGGTCTTGCCATCGGCAAGGCAGTCGACATCGACCTCGATCGCATCCGACAGATAGCGGTCGAACAGGAGCGGGTTCTTGCCCAGCACCGTGTTGATCTGGCCGGTCTTGTCGTTGGGATAGCGCGCCTTGACGTCGGCCGGCACCAGCTCCGGCAGCGTCCCGAGGAGATAATCGCCAAGCTGGCTCTCCTCGCGGATGATCTGCATGGCGCGGCCGCCCAGCACATAGGACGGGCGAACCACCAGCGGATAGTCGAGATCGGCGGCGATCAGGCGGGCCTGCTCGACCGAATAGGCGATGCCGTTCTTCGGCTGCTTCAGTCCGAGCTTGTCCAGCAGCCGCTTGAACCGGTCGCGGTCCTCGGCAAGATCGATCGCATCCGGCGACGTCCCGAGAATCGGGATATCGGCCTCTTCCAGCGCGCGGGCGAGCTTCAGCGGCGTCTGGCCGCCGAACTGCACGATCACGCCCTTCAGCGTGCCATTGGTCTTCTCGCGCTCCAGGATCTCGATCACGTCCTCGGCCGTCAGGCTCTCGAAATAGAGCCGGTCGGAGGTGTCGTAGTCGGTCGACACCGTTTCCGGGTTGCAGTTGATCATGATCGTCTCGTAGCCGGCATCCGACAGCGAGAAACAGGCATGGCAGCAGCAATAGTCGAACTCGATGCCCTGGCCGATGCGGTTCGGGCCACCGCCGAGGATCACCACCTTGGTGCGGTCGGTCGGGCGTGATTCATCCGCAAGCTGGCCGGCGAAAGGCGCCTCGTAGGTCGAGTACATATAGGCGGTGGGCGACGCGAACTCGGCCGCGCAGGTGTCGATCCGCTTGTAAATGGGGCGCACATCGAGCGCGCGGCGGGCCTTGGAGACCTCGGCCTCGGTCTTGGCCGTCAGAACGGCGATCCGCGCGTCCGAGAAGCCCATGGCCTTCAGTGCGCGGAAGCTTGCCGGCGACTGCGGCACGCCCTTGGCGCGGATCTGCGCTTCCATGTCGACGATGCCGCGGATCTGGTCGAGGAACCACGGATCGATCTTGCAGTAGGAGTGGATCTCGGTGTTGGAAATGCCGAGCCGCATGGCCTGCACCACCTTGAGCAGGCGGTCCGGCGTCGGCGTACCGAGCGCCGCGCGGATGGCGTTCTTGTCGTCGCCGCGGCCCAGGCCCTCGATCTCGATCTCGTCGAGGCCAGTGAGGCCCGTCTCGAGGCCGCGCATGGCCTTCTGCAACGATTCCTGGAAGGTCCGGCCGATCGCCATGACCTCGCCGACCGACTTCATCGACGTCGTCAGGACCGGATCGGCGCCCGGGAATTTCTCGAAGGCGAAGCGCGGCACCTTGGTGACGATATAGTCGATGGTCGGCTCGAACGAGGCGGGGGTCGCGCCGCCGGTGATGTCGTTCATCACCTCGTCGAGCGTGTAGCCAACCGCAAGCCTGGCCGCGACCTTGGCGATCGGGAAGCCGGTCGCCTTGGAGGCGAGCGCCGACGAGCGCGACACGCGCGGGTTCATCTCGATGACGACCAGCCGGCCGTCCTCGGGGTTCACCGCGAACTGCACGTTCGAACCGCCGGTCTCGACGCCAATCTCGCGGAGCACCGCGATCGAGGCGTTCCGCATCATCTGATATTCTTTGTCCGTCAGCGTCAGCGCCGGCGCGATCGTGATCGAATCGCCGGTATGGACGCCCATCGGGTCGATGTTCTCGATCGAGCAGACGATGATGGCGTTATCCGCATGGTCGCGGACCACCTCCATCTCGAATTCCTTCCAGCCGAGAACGCTTTCCTCGACCAGCACCTCGTTGGTCGGCGAGGCGTCGAGACCGCGCTCGCAGATCTCGATGAACTCGGCCTTGTTGTAGGCGATGCCGCCACCGGTGCCGCCCATGGTGAAGGACGGGCGGATGATGGCGGGCAGGCCGATATCGTCGAGGCAGTCGATGGCTGCGCCCAGCGACTGGACGACGTGGCTGCGCGGCGTCGCAAGACCGATCTTGGTCATCGCCTCGCGGAATCGCTCGCGGTTCTCCGCCTTGTCGATGGCATCGGCCTTGGCGCCGATCATCTCGACGTCGAACTTGGCGAGGACGCCCATTTCCTCGAGCTTCAGCGCAGTGTTCAGCGCGGTCTGACCGCCCATGGTCGGCAGAAGCGCGAAGCCGCCGGGAAGGACGTTGCGTTCCTTCTCGATGATCTTGGCGACGATCTCCGGCGTGATCGGCTCGACATAGGTCGCGTCCGCCAGGTCGGGGTCGGTCATGATCGTCGCTGGATTGGAATTGACCAGGACGATCCGGTAGCCCTCTTCCTTGAGCGCCTTGACCGCTTGCGTGCCCGAATAATCGAACTCGCAGGCCTGGCCGATGACGATCGGACCTGCGCCGATGATCAGGATCGATGAGATATCAGTGCGTTTGGGCATAGTCGAAATCGCCTCGCGCCGCGAAGCGAAAGAGCCAACGCTCCGCGAAAGGTAACGGGTCTCACAAAAAAGGACGCGGCGTTGCGCGTCCTCCTGGAGGTGCCGGCTCTGTACCGGGCAACCGTTGAAGGCTGCCCGCCGGATTGGCGGCGTCTATAGACGGGAATCACCCGGAGGGGAAGCGCCAAAACGGCACTGTCCCCTGATGTCACGACGAGTTCAGCGAATGGCACCCAGCGCGCGGGGCGCAAGCTTCTCGACGATCGAGCGCGCCAGCGTCGTCCCGACGCAATAATAGCTGCCGTCCACCATGTGCAGCGCGTCGGATGAGAAGATCTCGTCCTGGCGCAGCCGGCCGTCGCGCAGCAGCTCGGTCATCACGTCATAGCGGCGATAGACCGGCACGCTGGTCTCGGTGGCAACCTCGCGCAGGGCGGTGAGATAATCGGTATAGGCGGGATAGCGCTCCGCGCGCGGCAGCGGCTGCTGATCCATCAGCAGCACGTCGATGCCGGCCTCGCGCAGCTTGGCGATACCCTTGCGCAGCATGCGCTTGAAGCGGTCGAGCCCGATATCGCCGATCGCGTCGTTCACGCCGGTCTGCCAGATGACGAGGTTCGGCTCTTCCGAGATCACCTCGTCGTCCATGCGGTGATACATCTGCATCGCCGAATTGCCGCCAATGCCGCGATTGATCACGCTGATCTCGTGGCCGGGCAGCAGGCGCTCCAGCTCGGCCTTCAGCACGGCAGGATAGGTCGTCTGGTCCGACGAGGCGCCGGTGCCGGCGGTCGACGACGAGCCAAGCGCCACAATGGTCAGGCTGCGGCCATCGCGAAGCGCGGTGCGTGAGTTCGGGAGATCTTCGGCGAAGGTCCGGAGCGCGGCCTGCACGGCGCAACGTGAGGACGGTGCGGCGGCCGAATCCGGCTGCGCTGCCGCTCCCGACAGGGAGAGGCCGATGCACAGACCAGCCATGGCGACCAAACCGGACAAAGACCTCAAGCGGCTTTCACCTCGTCGCGCACCGCATTGCGGGGGGCCGGCTCCTTGGCCGTGGCGGCGCGGTACCATTGAAGCACACGACCGGCCGTCAGCAAAAGCCCGATACCAACGAGATTAACGGCAATCTGCATCGGCCAGGCGCGGCTGATCTCGAACAGCGCGACGGTGCCGGCAAGCGACAGGATGACGCCGAGGCAGAACAGCGGCAGCGACTGGCGGCCGCAATCGTCCAGCGCCCGGCCGATGGCCGACTTCATCCAGGCGGCATCGCGCGGCACGAAGCGGGCGACCAGATAGGCCAGCGACAGGGCATGGGCGAGCCGCCACGGCGACAGGTTGGTCTTGTCGGGGTCGAGCCGCCAGAGATCCGGCAGGGCGAGGTTCTCAAGGCCAGGGATGATCGCCCAGGGCGCCGAATTGACCAGGCCGAGCAGCACCACGCCGCTGGCGAGGACCAGAAGGAGCGCATTGCGGGGAAGCGCGATGCCGCTCAGCGTCGCGTGTCCGGCGATCAGACCGATGGTGAACAGCAATTGCCAGGCGAACGGGTTGAAGAACCAGACGCCGCCGGTGGCGAGATTGGGCAAGGCGAAATCGATGGACCAGGCCGCCGCATAGAGGCTCACCGAGACGCCAAGCGCCAAGGCAGGTGCAATGCGCGCCAGAACCCACAGCATCGGCGCCATGGCGAGCAGCACGATGTAGAGCGGCAGGATGTCGAGATAGTTCGGCAGGAACACCAGGGCCGCGATCTGCCAGATCGCATTGGCCGGGTCCTGGAAGAACGGCACGATGGCGACATGGTCGAAATAGAGCGGGTTGCCGAACTTGACGGCCATGATCGCGACCGTGACGGCCGTGAACACGAACAGGCCGATATGGGCGGTGTAGAGCTTCCAGATGCGCGCCACGACCTGCGCCGAGCCGGTGACGAAGCCGCGCTTGTCGATCACCGCGCCATAGGCGAGCGCCGCCGAGAAGCCGGCCAGCAGCACGAAATATTCAGCGGCATCCGACAGGCCCATGGCCGAGGGCGTGACACGGCTCAGCCAGTTGCCGGCGACATGATCGATGAAGATCGCGATCAGCGCGATGCCACGGAACAGATCGACGCGCGCATCGCGGGGAACCGAAGCCACCCGTGTCGACGGGCCGCCGGTCCAGAACCACGAAGGGAAGCTCTGCGCGAATGACATGAAATTGGAGTGCCGATCTTGGACGCCGGGACAGGGCGAGAATGCGTCTCAACCCCTATGCTCTGGTTGGTTACCAATAGCTGACCAACAGCCTGAATCCGCCTCACAAGCCCGCGCTCAATGGTCACGAACGAGTGAGCAGATCGACAAGCGCACCCTGTACAACCGCCGGCTTTTCCATCGGAAAGAAGTGCGTCGTGCCCTCGACCACCGCCGCCTGCACCTTGGGCGCCACGCGGTTGACGGTCGCAATGCCGCCCTTGACCGTCGAGCCGTGGCCGGCCGCGAGCAGACGCACCGGCATGGTGAGCCGCTTCAGCACGCGCCAGGCATTGTGGCGGTGGGCGGCGAAGGTCGCGGATTCCCAGGCCGGCGCGCAGGCGAGCCGCACGCCTTCGGGATCGGGCACGAAGCCGCCCTCGACATAGGCTTCCAGAAAGCCCGGCTGCCAGGTCTTGAAGGCGGAGCGTGTCCGATAAGTGGCGACCGCCTCCTCCTTCGAGGGGAACAATGCCCGCCGCTTGGCGGCGCCGACCGCCAGCCCGAAGGCCCGCGCCTTGGCGCGTCCCCAGGCCGTGTAGAGGCTGAGCCGCATCAGATGCGGCATCAGGACCGGATCGAGCAGCAGCAGGCCGCGCACCTTGGCGGGCCGTGCACCGGCCGCCAGCAGTGCCACGATGCCGCCCATCGAGTGCCCGGCGAGCACGATCGGCTTTGCGCCATCCGGCACCAGCAGGTCGATCGCGCGGACCACATCGTCGGCATAGGGCTGCCAGCTGATGAGATGGGCCGGGTCGGTCGGCAGTCGGGTCAGGCCATGGCCGCGCTGGTCGAGTGCCAATATCGAGAACCGATCGGCGAGCGGCGCCAAAAGCGGCGTATAGGTCTCGGCATTGAAGCCGGTGGCGTGCAGGAAGACGAGATCGGGCGGGCTCGTCTCGCGGCCGAAGCGCAGGCCGGACATCGGTCCGTCGGGCAGCGCAAGGACGAACCGGGAGCCGGCTGCGATTGGCGCGAGGGAGGGAGCGGAATCTGTCATCGGTGTCACACGCCTGCCTCAGCCGGCGGGCGGGATTTCCATCGGCACCGCCGCTTCGTCCTTGACCTGGTTGAGGGTCAGGACGGTGCGCACATTGCGCACGTTCGGCGTCGAGGTGAGATCGGTGACGAAGGCCTGGAACGAGTGAAGGTCGGGGGCGACGCATTTCATCACGAAGTCGAAATCGCCGGAGACCGTGTGGCACTCGCGCACGATCGGCCATTGGCGCACCTGGGCGACGAAGGCATTGAGATCGGCATCGGCCTGGCTGGCGAGATGCACCATGGCGAAGACCGTCACGCCGTAGCCCAGCTTGTCGCCGGCCAGCATGCCGCGATAGCCGCGGATGATGCCCATTTCCTCCAGCGCCCTTACGCGCCTGAGGCAGGGCGGCGCGGAGATGCCGACCCGGCTTGCCAATTCCACATTGGTCATCCGACCGTCGGCCTGAAGCTCCTTCAGGATCTTCCAGTCAATGGCGTCGAGCCGAGCCTTCACGTGCCCCTCCATGTTGAAAGAGCGCTATCATGGGGCGGCGTCTTTGCGCAATATTCTTTCGCGCAGGGCGGCCCCTTTTGCACTGCACAACGACGTCAACGCAGCCCGGCCCGGCCCTCCTCGGTCCATTCGCCGATGCAGCGGCGCTTGCGTGCCGAAACCCAGGCTTCCGCGTCAGTCCGGCTCATCGCGAGGAGGTCGGCGCCGAAGTCCGGCCCCGGATCGATCGAGCCAGCAGGCAGAGGCCGGCCGAGGATGCGCGCCGCGATGAGGCGCCCAAGCGTCGGGCGCGGATGGAGGTCGGCGCGATAGAGCTCGCTCCGCTGTTTCGGCTCGATCAGCCCGTCCAGCGTGATGCGGTTCGGATAGTCGAACGCGTGGAAGGTCAGCCCTGCCGGGCAGGCCGCCTGCAGGCGCTTCAGCGTGTCGTACATGGCGGTCTCGCGCGCCGCATTCGGCACGCAGGCCGAGTTCAGCACATGCCGCGGGGTGAAATAGGCATGCACGGCCACCCCCGCCGAACAGAGCGTGGTCACCGCGATCTCGAGATCCTCGAACGTGCCCTGCTCCTCGCGGCGGCCGCGATAGCCCTGTGGTTCGCGCTCACCCCATGAACGGCCATCGAGGATCCGGTCGCGCGCCGCCTGCACCCATTCGGCACGGCGGGTGAAATCGAACCGGTCATAGGCCGCCAGCACGGTCTCTTTCGGCGTGCCGGACCCGATCCGCATGAGCGCCATCAGCACCTCGGCATTGGTGCCGATGGCCGCGCCTGACAGGGTGACGGCGATGGCCCGGTTGAGCGCCACGAAGCTGGTCGGTTGCCCCACCGGATCGACATTCAGCAGACGGTCGTCGAAGCCGTACTGGGTCTGCAGCGCGCCGGCGCCGCCATAGAGCCCGTTGAGATTGATGAGGGCGTGCCTGAGGCTGCCGGTCGCAGCTGCGGACTGGGCGAAGCGGCGGATCTCATAGGCCGTGCCGCCGGACATGCCCATGTTGAAGGCGGGAAGGCCGGAGATCGCCTGGAGGTCGACGGGATCGAAGGCATCGCGCGCATGGGAGAAGCCGAAGACCGCAATGCCCGGCCGCATCTGGTCGAACAGGATCGGCTTGTAGGTGCGCTCATAGCCCGAGATCAGTTGCACCGCCGACTGGTTCTCCGGGCGCAGCATCAGGCGGAAGGCGGCAAGGTTGATGCCGGCAACGGCCAGCGCGATCCCGGCAAGAGTCACCACGAAGGCCTTGAGGAACAAGGGCGCCGAGACCGGTCGATGGATGGTGAGCCAGAGGCGTCGGAACATGCGAGCGCCTCAGAACTGGAAATAGATGAAGGGGGTGAGGTTCGACAGCGCGAACCAGGCGATCGCCAGCACCATCCCGGAGCCGACCGCCCAGCGCCAGTTCTGCCGATAGGTCATCAGGCGATCGAAGACACCGCCGCCCGCATGGGCGACATGCTCACGGATGTCGAGGGACGGATGGGCCCGGCGGAACATCTCGGCCGTGTTCGGCAACGCCCAGACGATGAACAGCCAGACCGGGATCAGCGGCATCAGCCCGCGCCCGAGCAGGTGCTCGTAGGAGGCATTCGTCATGCCCACCATGGCCGAGAACATCAGATGGGCGGTCGCAACGTCCGGCGCACGGAAATAGACCCAGGCCAGCGTCACCGCCAGGAAGGTGACCACGACCGACAGCGCGTGGCCGGCGGTCGTCGCCCGCCAGGCGGCCTCGGGCGACCCGGTGCGCAACATCCGGACGTGGCGCGTCAGATGGTTGAAGGCGAGGAACAGGCCGTGGATCAGGCCCCAGAGGATGAAGGTCCAGCCCGCGCCATGCCACAGGCCGCCGAGCGTCATGGTGACGATCACCGCCATCAGCGTGTGGGCGAGGCCCCGCCTGCTGCCGCCAAGCGGGATATAGAGATAGTCGCGCAGGAATCTCGACAGCGTCATGTGCCAGCGCCGCCAGAAGTCGCGGATATCGACCGACTTGTAGGGCGAAAAGAAATTCATCGGCAGGCGGAAGCCGAACAGATAGGCAAGCCCGATCGCCATGTCGGAATAGGCCGAGAAGTCGAAATAGATCTGGAACGAATAGCCGAGCGCGCCGAGCCAGGCATCCGCCATGGCGACCGGCTGACCGGCCGCCGCCGTCCGGTAGATCGCGTCGACATAGGGCACGAAGGGATCGATCAGCACGGTCTTCTTGAACAGGCCGACCGAGAACAGCGCGAGGCCGACGGCCAGCTGTTCCGGTTTCAGGCGCCAGTCGCGCCGTTCGGCGAGCTGCGGCAGGAGATCCGCCTGCGCCACGATCGGACCGGCGATCAGGTGCGGGAAGAACGAGATGAAGAAGATGTAGTCGCGAAAGCCGTGGGCAATGACTTTGCCCCGCCACGTATCGACCAGATAGGCGATCTGCTGGAAGGTGAAGAACGAGATGCCGATCGGCATGATGATGGCAAGCGCCGGCGAGGCGATGCCGGTGGCCGCCGAGAAGCAGGTCAGGAAGAACAGCGCATATTTGAAATAGCCGATAAGGGCGAGATTGGCGGCAACGCCCGCCGTCAGAATGGCCTTGCCGGCTTTCGTGCCGATCCGCGCGCGGATCGCCTGTCCCAGGAGGAAATTCGCGCCGATCGAGACGAGGAACAGCGGCAGATGGGCGAT
The DNA here is from genome assembly GCF_005160265.1 of Phreatobacter aquaticus. Classification (NCBI taxonomy): domain Bacteria; kingdom Pseudomonadati; phylum Pseudomonadota; class Alphaproteobacteria; order Hyphomicrobiales; family Phreatobacteraceae; genus Phreatobacter; species Phreatobacter aquaticus. The sequence continues at coordinate 20,204 of NZ_CP039865.1, forward strand.
ATGCCAGAAGGCATAGAAGAACAGCGATGCCGCGATGATCAGATAGGGGCCGAGGCTCGCGCGGCGCGACACGCCAGCCGCATAGACGCACAGCAGTACAGACAGAAACACAATAAAGGCGTGAGACGCGAAGACCATTCGGAGACCGGCGAAAACGGCGCGCCTGCTGGAGCGGCTGCGGACGGCGGGGCCGCGCGGCCCCTCTGCACGGCTCCTATTGCACCCTCGGCAACTTTACACAACGCGGTCGAAGGCCTACCTCTCAGCCTCCCCCACGAGAGACTGGAGCCGTCCAGCCATGAGCCTCATCGACCTCGACCGCCTGCGCGCGACGCCCGCCCAGACCGAGCCCTATGACTATCTCGTCGTCCCGAACTTCGTGAAGGCGGACAAGCTTCAGGAGATCCTGAAGGATTATCCGGACGTGCCGGGCCCAGGCTCGCACCCGCCCTCCGTTCTCGACATCCACGGCCGCTTCAAGGATCTCATGACGGAGATCGACCAGGAGCCGTTCCGCAAGCTGATCGAAGAGAAATTCAACGTCGATCTCACCAATCGCCCGACCATGTACACGGTCCGCGGCTTCTGCCGGGCGACCGACGGCAAGATCCACACCGATTCCGAAACCAAGATCATCACCGTCCTGATCTACATGAATGACGACTGGGACGCCGATGGCGGCCGGCTGCGCATTCTGAAGAACGGCACCGACCTGAACGACTTCGCCGCCGAGGTTCCCCCCAATGGCGGGACGCTGCTCGTCTTCAAGCGCTCGGACAAATCCTGGCACGGCCATGAGCCCTTTGCCGGCAAGCGTCGCGCCGTCCAGATGAACTGGGTGACCAGCAAGGCGGTGGTGGATCATGAGCAGGGCCGTCATGCCCGCTCGAGCATGTTGAAGAAATTCATTCGGAAGATCACAGGGCGGGCGGCCTAGGCCACCAGCCCTAGACCATCTGATTCCACCGCGAAATGGCGGAAAATGGGTCGTCCCGGCGAAAGCCGCGGGCGACTCATTCATTTTCGAGATCAATCAAATCAGGGAAAGTCACCACTTGAGCCTTGCGCAGTGCGCATAGCTTGCTCAAAATAGTGAGCAGTCGGATTCTTGATGCCGACATATTTCTCCGCACCCCCCGCCGGCTGGAGCGCGCCATGGGCGTCCACCACGAACGCGTCGTCATCATCGGTTCCGGCCCCGCCGGATACACGGCTGCAATCTATGCCGCGCGCGCCATGCTGAAGCCGGTCATGATCCAGGGCATCCAGCCCGGCGGCCAGCTGACCATCACCACCGATGTCGAGAATTATCCCGGCTTCGCCGATGTCATCCAGGGCCCCTGGCTCATGGAGCAGATGCAGAAGCAGGCCGAGCATGTCGGCACCCGCGTCATCTATGACCATGTCGCCAAGGTCGACCTGTCGGCACGTCCGTTCCGGCTCGAATGCGAATCCGGCGAGGTCTATTTTGCCGAGGCGCTGATCGTCGCCACCGGCGCTCAGGCCAAGTGGCTCGATCTTCCCTCCGAGCAGAAATTCCGCGGCTTCGGCGTCTCGGCCTGCGCCACCTGCGACGGCTTCTTCTACCGCAACAAGGAAGTCATCGTGGTCGGCGGCGGCAACACCGCAGTCGAGGAAGCGCTGTTCCTGACCAATTTCGCCTCCAGGGTGACGGTCGTGCACCGGCGCGACTCGTTCCGCGCCGAGCGCATCCTGCAGGACCGGCTGTTTGCCCATCCCAAGGTCGAGGTCATCTGGGACAGCGCCATCGACGAGATCATGGGCAGGTCCGATCCCTCGGCCGTCACCACGGTCAGGCTGAAGAACGTCAAGACCGGCGAGACATCAGAGAGGCCGACCGACGGCGTCTTCGTCGCCATCGGCCACGCGCCGGCCGTCGAACTCTTTGTCGGGCAATTGAAGCAGAAGCCGTCGGGCTATCTGTGGACCGCGCCCGATTCCACCGCCACCGACATACCCGGCGTCTTTGCCGCCGGCGACGTCACCGACGACATCTACCGCCAGGCGGTCACCGCCGCTGGAATGGGATGCATGGCTGCCCTCGAAGCCGAACGGTTTCTCGCCCACCACGCGACGACCCGCCAAGCCGCTGAATAAGCCCGCCAGAGCACCCGGCGCCTGAGGAGGGCGATCCGATGGACTGGGACAAGTTGCGTATCTTTCATGCGGCGGCGGCCGCGGGAAGCTTCACCCATGCCGCCGACACGCTCGGGCTGTCGCAATCGGCGGTCTCGCGGCAGGTCTCGTCGCTGGAACAGGACCTGAAGGTTCCGCTGTTCCACCGCCATGCCCGTGGCCTTGTGCTCACCGAACAGGGCGAGCTGCTCTATCACACGGCGCAGGACGTGCTGATGAAGCTCGAAAGCGCCAAGATCAAGCTGACCGATTCGAAGGAACGGCCGCACGGCGAGCTCAAGGTGACGACCACGGTCGGCCTCGGCACCGCCTGGCTGGCGCCGCGGCTTGGCGAATTCCTCGATCTCTATCCCGACATCCAGATCAAGGTCCTGCTCACCGACGAAGAGCTCGATCTGTCGATGCGCGAGGCCGATGTCGGCATCCGCGTGCGCCAGCCGGTCCAGCCCGACCTCATCCAGCGCAAGCTCTTCCAGATCAAGTTCCACGCCTATGCCTCGTCGGACTACCTGAAGCGCAACGGCACGCCGAAATCGGCAACCGAGCTCGACGGCCACCGCATCCTGGCCTTTGGCGGCCGCGCGCCGAACTACATGCAGAACGTCACCTGGCTGGCCACCGCCGGGCGCAACGGCATGGCGCCGCGCTCCTATGCGATGACCATCAACAACATTTCCGGCCTGGTGGCGGCTGTGGAGAACGGCATCGGCATCGCGGTCCTGCCCGACTATCTCGTCCGCGACGGCTCAGGCCTTGTGCAGATCCTGGACGACGAGGAAATGCCGGTGCTCGACGGCTGGTTCGTCTATCCGGAGGAGCTGAAGTCTGTCGCCCGCGTGCAGGTGTTCCGCGACTTCCTGGTCTCCAAGGCCCAGCGCTGGCCGGGCTGAGCCGGCTCTTGCCGGTATTTTCGGCTGGACAATCCGCCGGCTTGCCGCAACCTGTCGCAGACTTGTGACAGGGGCGGGAGCGGGGTCCATGGCCGAGATCGATCGACGCGCCGCCTTTGGCGCCTTGCTGCCGCTTGTTGTCGCGGCAGGAGCGGTTGTGGCCACCTACCAGACCGGTCTCGCGATTCCCGCGATCGAGGCGGCCTTCGGCTCCAGTCTGCTCACCTTTGGCCCGGCCGCTGACCTGATGCCGGGCATCGCCTTCGCAATCATCTTCGTCCTCGTCCGGCTCATCGTGCTGCTGATCGTGGCCGACCGCCCGCCCTTCCTGCTGCGGCTTGTCCTGCTGCCCGTGGCCATGGCGATCGTTCTGGCGGCGGCGCTCTATCCAACCTTCGGCGGATTGATCCTCCAGCCCGGACTGGCGGCGGGCGGCAGGCTGGATGCGCCTGCCCTGCACGCCCTGACCGGTTATGGCATTGCCGCCGACGGCGCGCTTGCCGGCGTCATGCTGGCTCTTGTCACGATGATCGCCCGGGGCGTGATCGACTGGTCCTGGGGCTTCACATGGGGTAAGCCGGTCCGCGCGCTGCTGGCGCTCCTCGCCTATGCCTTCATGGGAATGGTGCTGGCAGCCGGATGGAGCCCGCTTGCGGCCTCCGGCGAGGTGTTCCCGCGCGTGCCGCTGACCCTCGTTGGCACTATCGGCCTTGTCGGCCTCGTCGTGGTGGCAACCGTGCCGCAGGTCCTGGTGGCAGCCCTGGGTGACGCGGCGCGGAGAAGCCCGCCCGCGTCCTGAAAAAGCCGGGCTTACTTCTCGCCCTTTTTCGTCTTGGCGGCAGTAGCCAGGCTTGCCTCCAGCGCGTCGAGACGCGCCTTCAGTGCCTCGTTCTCCTCACGCGCCTTCACCGCCATCTCCCTGACGGCCTCGAACTCCTCGCGGCTCGGCAGGTCGAGATCCTTCAGGAAGCGCTCGGCCTGGGTCTTCACGAAAGTGTCGGCCTCGCGCTTGACACCCTGCGCGAGCCCTGCGGCGTCGGTGAGGAACTTGGCGAACTCGTCGGCGATCCGGTCGGTGGTCTGGGACATGGGGCAGGCTCCGTGGCTCGACAGGGTATGGGGTCGGCGGGCGGCGCGCGCAAGGGTCTAAGGGTGAAGGGCGACGGGCGACGGGCGACGGGCGAATGGGGAAGAACCCCACCCCAACCCTCCCCGCAAGCGGGGAGGGAGTTCCCAGTGCGTCAGCGGTCCAATCGCGCTGCCAACTGATCAAGTGGCACGCTCGCGCTGATGCTGGCAGATTGCGATCGGAGTCTGGAACAGGCGCGCAAGGCCCCCTCCCCGCTTGCGGGGAGGGTTGGGGTGGGGCATTGCTCAACCGCACGCAGCACCAAGCCGATCGCGATTGCCCCGCCCATGCCGCTTCTCGCCATCCCCTTCCCCGCCTTCGATCCCGTCCTGATCCAGGTCGGCCCGCTGGCGATCCGCTGGTACGCGCTCGCCTATATTGTCGGCTTCCTGTTCGGCTGGTGGCTGGCGAAGAAGCTCATCGCCACGACCCGTCTCTGGCGGGGCAACACCTCGCCTTTCGATCCGGCCCTCATCGACGACGCCATCGTCTGGGCGGCGCTCGCCGGCATCCTGGGTGGGCGGCTCGCCTTCGTCTTCGTCTACAATCTCGACTATTACCTGGCGAACCCCGCTTCCATCCTGGCGGTCTGGGAGGGCGGCATGGCCTTCCACGGCGGGATCATCGGCGTCGCGGTCGGCCTGCTCATCTTCGCGCGCCGCAACCAGATCCCGGTCCTGCCGCTGATCGATGTCGCCGCCGTTGTCGCCCCTATCGGCATCGCGCTCGGCCGCCTCGCCAATTTCATCAAGCCCGAGCTCTGGGGCCGCGTCACCGATGCGCCCTGGGGGGTGGTGTTCCCAGGCGCCGGCCCCGATCCTCGCCATCCAAGCCAGATCTACCAGGCCTTCACCGAAGGGCTGCTGTTGTTCGCAGTCCTGCTGATCGTCGCCCGCACCGGTGGCTTGAAGCGGCCAGGCATGCTGGCCGGCTGTTTCGGTATCGGCTATGGCCTTGCCCGCTCGTTTGGTGAATTGTTCCGCCAACCCGACCCGCAGCTCGGCTTCCTGTTCGCCGGCGCCACGATGGGGCAGCTCCTGTCGCTGCCGCTGATCGCAGTCGGGCTCTGGCTTGTGATCCGGTCGCAGAAGGCCGATGCTTGACCACCGAACGCGCTACCACCAGCGTCATGCCCGCCCTTGTGGCGGGCATCCACGCCTTGTCGTCCAACGAGCGGAAGCGAAGGCGTGGATGGCCGGGACAAGCCCGGCCATGACGGCGAAAACGACGGCGCTGCAACCGGTCGAATGGCGCACCTCATGACGCCCCTTGAGGCCGAGCTGCGCGTCCTGATCGCGACCGACGGCCCGATCCCGGTCGACCGCTACATGGCGCTGGCGCTCGGCCATCCCCGCCATGGCTATTACATGACGCGCGATCCGCTGGGCGTGGGCGGCGACTTCGTCACGGCGCCCGAGATCAGCCAAGTCTTCGGCGAACTGATCGGTATCTGGGCTGCCTCTATCTGGCAGCGGATGGGCAGCCCCTCGCCCGTCCGCCTCGTCGAACTTGGCCCCGGCCGTGGCACGCTGATGGCGGATATTTTGCGCAGCGCCCAGAGCATGGCTGGGTTTCGCGCGGCGCTGGATGTCCATCTGGTCGAGACCTCGCCCCTGCTGGCGGCGCTGCAGAAGGAGCGGCTGGGCGCGGCCCATGTCACCTGGCATCGCGGCCTCGACACCGTTCCCGGCGGTGCGACCATCCTCGTCGCCAATGAATTCCTCGACGCCTTGCCGGTCCGCCAGTTCGTCATGATCGGGACGGGCTGGCGCGAGCGCGTCATCGGCATCCATGAAGACCGCCTGGCCTTCGGCCTCGCGCCCGATCCGGTGCCGCCCGCACTCATCCCCGAGCCACTGCGCGATGCGGCCGAGGGCGCGGTCGCCGAGATCTGCCCCGCCTTCGACAGCCTCGCCCGCGAACTCGGCGAGTGCGCCGCGCGCCATCCGCTGGCAGCCCTGTTTGTCGACTACGGCCATGCCGAGACGCAAATGGGCGAAACCCTGCAGGCGGTGAAGGCCCACCGCTTCGTGCCGGTGCTCGATGATCCAGGCGAGGCCGACATCACGGCCCATGTCGACTTTGCCGCGCTGGCCCGCGCCGCCGAGGCCCACGGCCTTGCCGCGACCCCGGTCATCACGCAGCGCGACCTGCTGTTCCGCCTCGGCCTGCAGGCACGCGCGGAGGCGCTCGCGAAAGCCAATCCCGACGCCTTCCCGGCTCTCAAACACGCCGTCGAACGGCTGATCGATCCGGGTCCCACCGGCATGGGCCAGATGTTCAAGGCGATCACCCTGGCGTCAGGCAGCCCCTCACGTCCGGCCGAAGCCAGCTGAACGACGAGGCGCTGCCGGGCACGCTCGGGCTGTCGACTATTCCGCCGCTTCCTGCCCTGCGGCCTCCCAGCCGAGCAACTTGCCGGGATTCATCAGGCCATGGGGATCGGCGAGCCGCTTGAACTCCGGCTGCGGTGCGTCGATGCGCTTCCAGCCGGCATTGTTCAGCACATAGGTATGCGGGTTGGAGGGCTGGACGCCGGCCTTGGCCGCAACCGCCATGATCTCGTCGAGCCGCTCGGCCGTCGTGAATTTCACGATCGGCAGCGACGAGGTGATCACCTTGCCCTCACGGCGCTGGAACTCGAGGTGGAAATAGACGTCCTCGTGGAATTCCTTCTCGGCCCAGGCGACGAGATCGAGATTGTTCGGCGCGGGAAAGCGCAGCTGCAGATAGGTGATGGTCGGCTCCATCTTCAGCGCGTGGAGCGTCGTGTGGTTCCAGGTATATTCGTAGAGCGGACCCGGGCCGCCGCGGCTCTTGTGCGTGCCGAAGGCGACCGCCTTGGCCTCCTCCGCCGATCGGCGGAACGTCACCTTGCCCTTGTGGTCGGCGATCAGCAGTTCCAGCGTGTCGGCCTGCGGCTCCGAGATCATCAGCACGGCGAAGGCGCGGCCCTCTTCTAGATAGGGCGCGAGGCGGCGCAGATAGGGCACGATGCGCGGATCGTGGATCGACACCAGCTTCTTCGCCAGCGCGTCGCATTCCATGAAGGCCTGGCCGAAGCGGGCGGCGGCGGTGAGGTTGTCGAAGGTGACGATGCGCTCGGCCCAGTCATGGGCGGGGGCGGTCGGGATTTCCACCTCGGTGATGATGCCGTTGACGCCATAGGCGTGCATGACCTTGAGGATCTCGCGGCCGCGCAATTCGATCAGCCGCGGCTCGGCCTCGACCGTCATCACCTCCAGCGCCGTGACGGCGCCAAGATTGTCGATCTGGCCCCAGGTGCAGGAGCCGATGCCGCCGGCGCCACCGGCCACGAAGCCGCCGATGGTCGCCTGCGCGCGGGTCGAGGGATGGAAGCGCAGCTCCTGGCCGTGGCCATCGAGCAGCTTGTCCATGTCGAGCATGTTGGCGCCCGCCTCGAAGCGGGCAGCGCCGCGCTTGGCGAACACCATCCGGTCGAGCTTGCGCATGTCGACGACGACGCCGCCCGCCAGCGGCACGGCCTGGCCGTAATTGCCAGTGCCGCCACCGCGGATGACCAGCGGCACGCGGTGGCGCGCGCAGGCCGAGGCAATCCGCCGCAGCTCGTCCTTGGTGGTGGGCGTCACCACGAGATCGGCGACCTTGCCCTCCAGCTCCGGCTTCAGCACCGGCGAGAACCAGAAGAAGTCGCGGCTCGCCATGCGGACGGTTGCCGCGTCATCGGCGATCGACAATCCCGCGAGGTCGGCACGCAGCCGGTCGAGTGCAGTCATGAACTTATCCTGTATCGGCGCCAGAGCGGGGGGGCTTTGGACAGCTTGCCAAAAAGCGGCGGTCTGCGCCACGTCTGACACAGCTGGGGATGGCATGCCGCATGCGCTCATCGCGGTGGCAATGTGCCGCAAACTTGTGCAAGGCTTCTCGCCAAGATTGCGCTTGAATGGCGATGCGGTCGGCATGCTGATTGCTCGGCGCACAGGGATAGACAGATTGTTCCTCTACGGGACGACCACGGAGTTGCCACCATGTCGCTTGTTCGTTTCTCCCGCCGCAAGGCTCTGGCCCTCGGCGCCGGCGTGTCCGCCGCCTACCTGATGCGTTCCGATCTTGCCACGGCCCAGGGCCTCGACAAGGTGTCCTACCAGACCAATTGGCGCGCCCAGGCCGAGCATGGCGGATTCTACCAGGCGGTTGCCGCCGGCATTTACAAGAAGTACGGCATCGAGGCGGATATCCGCATGGGCGGCCCGCAGCAGAACCCCTCGCAGCTGCTGCTCGGCGGCCGCGTCGACATGGTCATGTCGAACTCGTTCGAGGCCGTCCGCTATGTCCAGGAGAACCTGCCCTTCCTGTGCATCGGCTCGATCTTCCAGAAGGACCCGCAGGTCATCATCTGCCATCCCGGCGTCGGCAATGACTCCTTTGCGGCGCTGAAGGGCAAGACAATCCTGGTCGCCGCCGGCGGACGCACCTCCTACTGGCCCTATCTCAAGGCGCGCTTCGGCTTCACCGACGAGCAGATCCGCCCCTACACGTTCAACATGGCGCCGTTCCTGGCCGACAAGAATGTCTGCCAGCAGGGCTTCCTGTCGTCCGAGCCGTTCGCGATCCAGCAGCAGGGCGGGGTCAACCCGCTGGTCCACCTGATCGCCGATTCCGGCTATGCCAATTACAACACCACCATCAACATCTCGAAGAAGATGGTCGACGAGCGCACCGACGTGGTGCAGCGCTTCGTCACCGCCTCGCTGGAAGGCTGGGCCGAGTACATGAAGGGTGGCGCCGCGGTGGCGGAGGCCAACAAGCTGATCCTGCGTGACAATCCCGACATGGATCAGAAGAAGATCGACTATGCGGTCAAGGTCATGACCGAGAACGGCATCGTCATGTCGGGCGATGCGACCACGCTCGGCATCGGCGCCATGACCGATGCACGCTGGGAAACCTTCTACACCCAGATGCGCGATGCCGGCGTGTTCCCGGCTGGCGTGGACTACAAGAAGGCGTATGACCTGCGCTTCATCAACAAGGGTGTGGGCAAGGCCTGACGTGACTGCGATTCTCTCCCCCGACCGGGCGCAGGCGGGCGGCAAGCCGCTCGTCTCCATCCAACATGTCTCCAAGCAGTTCGCGAACGGCACGATTGCCGTCCGCGACGTGCATCTCGATCTGGCGGCCGGCGAATTCGTCTCGCTGCTGGGACCGTCGGGCTGCGGCAAGTCCACGCTGCTCAGGATGATCGCCGGGTTGGGCGAGCCCAGCGCCGGCTCGATCGACTGGTCGACCATGAGCCACGACGCCTGGGGCAGGCCGGCCCGCGAACTCGGCTTCGTCTTCCAGGACCCGACGCTGATGCCCTGGGCGACCGCGCTCGACAACGTCATCCTGCCGCTGAAACTGTGCGGCACGGGCAAGAGCGAGGCGCAGGCACGCGGTGTCGAGATGCTGGCTCTCGTCGGCCTCAAGGGCTTCGAGGCGAGCTATCCGCGGGAACTGTCGGGCGGCATGAAGATGCGCGTGTCGATTGCCCGTGCTCTCGTCACCCAGCCAAAGATCCTGCTGATGGACGAGCCCTTCGCGGCACTCGACGAGATCACGCGCCACAAGCTCAACGACGATCTCCTGCGTCTGTGGGAGGCCAACCGCTTCACCGCCGTCTTCGTCACCCATTCGGTGTTCGAGAGCGTCTATCTCTCGCAGCGCATTGTCGTGATGGCCGCGCGGCCCGGCCGCGTGATGGCGGATCTGAGAGTCGAGGCGCCCTATCCGCGCGACGACCTGTTCCGTACCTCCGCCGACTATGCCCATTGGTGCCGCATCGCATCCGAGCGGCTGAAGGAGGCCATCTCGTCATGAGCGAAACGAGCCTCAACTCCGCCGTCGCCGTCCCCCATGACGGCACCGATGCCGAAGCGCGTCCGATCTTCCGTGAGGATCGCAAGGTGCTGGGCATTTCCACCGAGACCTGGCCCGGCATCATCGCGCCGGTGGTCATCGGGCTCCTGGCGCTTGGCGCCTGGGAAGCGATCGTCCGGATCAAGGATATTCCGTCCTTCATCCTGCCGGGACCCCTGCTCATCATCCAGACACTGTTCCTCGACTGGGGCACGCTGTCGACCTCGCTATGGGTGACGCTGCGCATCACGGCCGCGGCGCTGATCGCGGCGGTGACGCTGGGGGTCGGCCTCGCCGTCCTGTTCACCCAGTCGAAATGGCTGGAAAAATCGCTGTTTCCCTACGCGGTGATCCTGCAGGTGACGCCGGTCGTGTCGATCGCACCGCTGATCATCATCTGGGTCGGCGACATCACGCTGTCGCTGCTGATCTGTGCCTGGATCGTCGCCTTCTTCCCGATCCTGTCCAACACGATCCTCGGGCTCAACTCCGCCGACCACAATCTCAGGAACCTGTTCGAGCTCTACGGCGCCTCGCGCTGGCAGACCTTGCGCCATCTCCGCCTGCCGGCTGCCCTTCCCTACTTCCTCGGCGGGCTGAAAATTTCGGGCGGCCTCGCACTGATCGGCGCTGTCGTCGCCGAATTCGTTGCCGGCTCCGGCGGCACGTCATCCGGCCTCGCCTACCGCATCCTCGAGGCGGGCTACCAGCTGAAGATCCCGCGCATGTTCGCGGCCCTGATCATGATCTCCATGTCAGGCATCGCGATCTTCCTCGCCATCTCCTGGCTGTCGCATGTTCTACTGCGTCGCTGGCACGAGAGCGCGGTGAAGCGGGAGAACTGAGAGAAGTCAGGGCGTGTCCGGCGCGATCAGCCGGACCGCCGGGAAATAGGTGCGGAAGCGCCGGGTGTCGCGCGTGAGGATGGCGTGGCCAATGACCTCGGCATGGGCTCCGATCAGGAAGTCTGCGAGGAGGCTCGTTCGAGGCCCGCCGGACTCGCGATAAGCCGCAAAGGCCTTGCCGGCGCGAAACAAGGCGTCGGGCGGTGTCTCCTCCAGCTTCACTTCAAGCCGGTCGAGCCAGGCCGTCAGGTCGGATCGCTTGTCAAATCGCGCCGAGAGTTCGGCATAGTTGATCGGCGTGGTCACAACGGGACCGGCATTGCCGGCGGCGATCACTTGCTCGGTGGACCATCTGGCCCAGGTGGGATCGTCACTGAAGATGTCGATGAGCACATTCGTGTCGACGACCGTCAATCGTCACCCCTGATCATCTTCATGAAGTCGTCGGTGGGCATCATGCCCTTCAGCGGGGCTGCGCGTCGAACCGACTCGACCTTCTCGCGATAGCTCAGCGCGGGGCTCTCGCCCGCGGGAGCGATCGACACACTGCCATCGGTCGCGAGCGTCACGGAGACCTTGTCGCCCGGCTTGATGCCGGCGGCGTCGCGAACGGCCTTCGGGATGGTGACCTGGCCTTTCACCGTCATGGTGGTCATGGTCGGTCTCCTCGGTAATACTGAGAAGGTAATACCGCTTGAGGGGCCGATCAAGACGGCCCTACACCCCCGCCATCGCCGCCTTCACCTTCGCGATGAACGCCGTGCGGCTCTCTGGCGTCGCGACGTTCATGTGATAGTGCGCGAGATAGCGACGCTTCGCCTTCCAGCCTGTGAACCACCACAGATAGCGCATGACGATCTTGCGCGGCGGGTCGCCCATGAACTTGGCGTACCACCAGGGCCGGCCATAGGTGACGATGCCGGTGATCGAACGGATATGGCCGAGCAGGGGCTTGACCGCCGCGGGGTCGGAAATGTCGAAGCCGACGCCCGGCATGAACATCCGGTCGAAAAAGCCCTTGAGCATGGCGGGCGGACCGAAACTCCAGGTCGGGAACTGGACGACAATGGCCTCGGCCGCGCGCAGGCGGGCGATCGGGTCTTCGAGCCCGGTCTGGTTGATGGACGTGTCGTGATAGCGGCGGCGACCGTCTTCCGAGAGCACGGGATCGAAGCCCTCGGCATAAAGGTCCATCAGGTCGACCTCGTGGCCTGCGGCCTTGAGGGCGGCGAGCGCCTCGGCGCGGATCGCGGCGTGGAAGCTCTCGGGCAGCGGGTGGCAGTAGAGATAGAGGATGCGCATGGGTCTCGCCTGAAGGGCTGGGGCAGTCCGGTTCCGCAAATCCCGTGCCGGGCTCAGCGGACCGCGACGAAGCTCGCCATCTTGCCGGGATTGAGCAGCCCCATCGGATCGACATCGGCCTTGAAGCCGAGCTGGTCGGCATCGGCCCGCTTGTGGCGCGAACCATCCTCCAGGCTCACCACATGGGGATTGGCGACGAAGACGCCGCGCGCCTCATGCATCGCGATGATCTCGTTCAGCCGCTCCGGCGTCGAATAGCGCACGACCGGCAGGGCCGAGCACGTGATGTTGCCGGCGAAGCGGATGAATTCGAGATGGGGCAGAACCTCGTCGGGGAACAGCGCCATCATCTCGGCCACGCTCTCCGCCAGCCGGTCATGGGGATAGAGCAGCTGCAGATAGGTGATCGAGCGATCGGTCTTCAGCCATTGCAGCGTCGTGTGGTTCCACGCGAATTCGTAGAGCGGCACCTTGCCGGGCCCCTCTTCCGAGGGACGCTCATAGGTGATCGTTCCGCGCCCGCCGAGAATGGCGCGAAAGCTCTCCAGGAACGGCTCTGCGATCATGGAGATGAGGATCGCCTTGCCCTCCGGACAGGCGGATTTCAGGCTACCGAAATAGCCGGGGATCGGCCAGGCGATCGGTGTCACCAGCTTTTTCACCACGCCGTCGGCATGGGCAATGGCGCGGCCGGCCTCGAAGGCCTCCTCGAATGTGTCGAAGGCGGCAATGACGTCGATCCAGGGCCAGGCAGGCGCCAGCGGCATTTCCAGTTCGGTGATGATGCCGGTCGTGCCATAGGCGCGATTGACCTTCTGGGCCGCATCCTGCCGGAGCTCGAGCACCCGGGGCTCCTCCTCGACCGTCACGATGCGCGCCGCCAGGATATTGCCCGGCTCGCGCAAGCCGCCATAGGTCACCGAACCGACCCCGCCTGACCCGCCAGCCACAAAGCCGCCGATGGTGGCCGTGCGCTTGGTTGAAGGATGCATGCGCAACTCGTAGTTGGTTTCACGAGTTGTCTGATCGAGGGCCAGAATGTTGGTCCCGGCCCGCACACGCACCACGCCCGGCTTCTGCCACACGACGCCGGTAATGTCGGTCATGTCGAGCAGGACGCCGCCTTGCAGCGGCATGGCCTGGCCGTAATTGCCGGTGCCCCCGGCCCTCACCGTCAGGGGAATGCGCAGTTTCGCGCAGGCGGCCGCCGTGCGGATCACATCGGCCTCGTCGCGCGGACGCACGATGATGTCACCGGCAACAGCTTTCAGTTCCTCGGCCAGAATGGGCGAATACCAGAAGAAATCGCGCGATCTGCGGCGAACAATGGTGCGATCCGTGATGATCGGGACGTCGCCCAGCAGGGCGGTGAGGGCGTCGATCGGATAGCGGGAGAGCTGGGACGTCTGGTGCACGGTCATGGCGGTTCCTGAGGGGTCCCCCATGATGGCGGCGTCAGCCCCCGGCTTGCAAGGTGGACATGGGCCGGTGGTGACCGATCGGGAGAATTTCAGAAAAGGCAAGAAATCCGGGGCACATCGGATCAGTTGTCAGCCCTGATCCTGGAATTTGACGCCTGCAAACCATTGCAACCTGTAGGCGCATTTCCCTACGGCGTTTAACGTTTTTATAGCGATTTTTACGGATGCTACGGATGAATAATTAGCCGGAGAATTGTGTTGAGCATCAAGTCCCGTCTCATGGTCGTCGTCACCGGCATGGCCGCCGCCGCCCTGATCATCGGTGCCGTTGCCGTCTACGGCTTCCAGCGCTATCAGACCGTCGTCACCGAGAACGAGCGCAACGGCCGGATCGCATTGCTGGCCGAGCGCGCCAACGGGCTGATCTACGCCGTCGTCATGGAATCGCGCGGCATCTACATGTCGGATGAGAAGGCGGCGCTCGAGCGCTTCGCAGTCGGCCAGGACCGCCAGCTTGCCGCGTTCCGGGCGACCGTCACCGAATGGGCGTCGCTGGTCCGTCCGGAAGACCGCGAGGCAAGCCAGCGGCTGCTGACCCAGACCGACGCCTTCATCAAGCTGCGCAATGAACTGGCCCAGGCCGGCCGCACGCAGGGCAATGGTGCTGCCCGGCAGATCGGCGACAACGACGCCAACCGGGCCACCCGCCAGCGGCTCAACACCGAAATGGCGGCGTTGGCCGAGATCAATTCCAAGCGCATCCACGCCCTGAGCGCCGAGGTCGAGACGGCCAAGGATTTCCTGACCAAACTGGTCATCGCGACCATCGGTCTGGCCATCGCGGCTGCAGCCCTTGCCTTCTGGATCGTGCTTGCCGGCGTCACCCGGCCGTTGACCCGCCTCACCACGGCCGTCAGCGCGGTGGCCGAGGGTAAGTCCGATGTCGCTGTGAGCGATACCGAGCGCAAGGACGAGATCGGCGAACTCGCCCGTTCCGTCCTCGTCTTCCGCGACAATGCCGCCGAGATGGACAGGCTCAAGATTGCCGAGATCGAGCGCGAGAAGACCACGAAGGCCGAACGCACCCGCGACATGGAGCGGCTCGCCGACGAATTTTCCGCCACCGTCCAGTCGGTCGTGCACACGGTGACCGTGTCGGCGGAGGAGATTGTCGCCGGCGCAGGTCAGGTCGGCGGTGTCGCGCAGCACGTACTGGAACTCGGCAAGGCTGTGGCCACCAACTCATCGCATGCCACCCGCAGCGTCGAAAGCGCCGCGGACTCGGCCCAGGAACTGGCCTCGTCGATCGGCGAGATCTCCAGCCGCACGGCTCAGGCCCAGGAAATTGCCGCTTCCGCCGTCGAGCAGGCCACCCGCACCGGAGCGATTGTCGGGACGCTGGCGGCTTCGACCCAGAAGATCGGCGATGTGGTCAGCCTGATCAACGCGATCGCCGCCCAGACCAATCTGCTCGCACTGAATGCCACGATCGAGGCGGCGCGGGCTGGCGAAGCCGGCAAGGGCTTTGCGGTGGTCGCCTCGGAGGTGAAGAGCCTGGCGTCGCAGACGTCGAAGGCGACCGAGGAAATCGCCAGCCAGATCGGCGCCGTGCAGGCCGCGACCAACGAGGCCGTGTCAGCGATTGGCGAGATCAACCGGACGATCGGCGAGATCAATTCGGTGTCGTCGTCAATCATGGCGGCGGTGGAGGAGCAGTCGGCGGTCACCAATGGCATTGCCGGCTCCGTGGCCGAAGCGGCTCACGGCACCCGCACCGTGGAGGGCGACATCGGCCGGGTCACGCGGGCCGCCGAAGAGACCAGCAAGGCTGCCGCCACCATGTCGGGTTCCGCCGAGCGGCTGCGCGAAGGATCGGTCCAGCTCGACAGCGCGGTGGACGGCTTCCTCAGCCGCATCCGCGCCGCCTAAGGCCGATCTGGGGAGCTTCACGAAGGCCCCACCCTAACCCTCCCCGCAAGCGGGGAGGGAATTCTCGCGCCAGGTTCACCGCCTTTGCACCCATGGACGGGCCACGCGCGACCTGCCCCCTCCCCTCATGAGGGGAGGGTTGGGGGGGTATTCGGCGGATCGCCGGGCTTCAGGCAGTCGCAAGCTTCCGGAACTTGTTCGACCGCTTCGGGTGCCACCACTTGCCGGCGATGACCGTGCCCTGGGAGACGATCTTCTTGTCACCGATGAGATGCTCGCCATCGACGTCGACATAGTCGAACTTGCCGTCCTTGATGGTCAGGATCGTCGCGTCGCCCACCGAACCCGGCTTCAGGCTGCCGAGTTCCGGCCGCTTCAGCGCCATGGCAGCATTGACGGTGGAGGCCGCGATCACGCGGTCCAGCGGCATGCCCATGCACAGGAACTTCGACAGGGTCGTCACCTGGTCGAAGGCCGGGCCCTCGATGCAGAGCGTGTGGACGTCGGAGGAGATGACGTCCGGCTCGAAGCCACCGGCCAGCATGTTGCGCGTCGTCTTGAACGAGAACGAGCCCTTGCCGTGGCCGATATCGAAGATGACGCCCTTCTTGCGGGCGGCGATGACCTCCGGCTTGATCGCGCCCTGGGCGGTGCACGGCGCGTTCGGGAACGGGCGGAAGGCATGGGTCAGCACGTCGCCCGGGCGCAGGCGGCCGATGACATGCTCGTAAGACGGCGGCGGATGGTCGATATGGCACATCAGCGGCATGCCGACCTCGTTGGCCACTTGCAGCGCCAGATCCAGCGCCGCCTCGCCATTGGTCCCCGAGGCATGCAGGCCGACGCGCACCTTGATGCCGACGATCAGGTCGCGGTTGGCATCGGCCACCTTGACGCAGTCGATCGGATTCATGTGCAGGATCTCGCGGCTCTCGCCGACCATGACCCGCTTGTCGAAGCCGTAGATGCCGGCATGGCTGACATGGAGATAGGCGAGGATGCGGACCTGGCTCTTCTCGATGACGTGCTTGCGGAAACCCATCCAGTTGCCGGGACCGGCCGAGCCGGTGTCGATGGCGGTGGTGACGCCGGAGGTGCGGCAGAACTCTTCCGCATCGATGCCGAGCGACGTGCCCCCCCAATAGACGTGGGTGTGCAGGTCGATCAGGCCGGGGGACACGATATAGCCGGTGACGTCGCGGATCTCGGTCTTGGGGCCGGGTTTCAGGTCCTTGCCCACGGCTGCCACCTTGCCGCCGGTGAAGGCGACGTCGCGCACACCGTCAAGCTTCTGCGAGGGGTCGATTACGCGGCCACCGCGCAGGATCAGGTCGAACGTCATCTAGGTCTCCAATTGGCTTGTGCGGAGCAAGAGAACAGGTTTCTCTCTTGGCCGGTTCGCGCCGCATCATTGCGCCGACGGCCCCTGCTTGCCAACCCGACTGTACAGTCCGATTCCGGAGACCTCCCATGCCGTCACGCCACTGGGGTGACCTGAAGACCACCGATTTCGATCGCCTCGATCCGGAACGGACGATCGCCATCCTGCCGCTGGCCGCGATCGAGCAGCACGGGCCGCATCTGCCGGTGTCGACCGATACATCCATCATGACCGGCATGATCGAGACGGCGTTTCCGCTGGTCTCGCCGGATGTCACCGCTCTGTTCCTGCCGATCGAGGCGGTCGCCAAGTCCAACGAGCACATCCATTCCAAGGGCACGCTGACGCTCTCCGCCGAGAGCGTATTCCGCACCTGGGTGGAGATCGGCGAGAGCGTCAATCGCGCGGGCATCAAGAAGATCGTGCTGATGACCTCCCATGGCGGCAATCTCGACCCGATGAAGGTGGTCGCCCGCGAGTTGCGCGTACGCTTCGGGCAGCTCGCCGTGGTCACATCCTGGACCGCTTTCGGCCGGCCGAAGGGGCTCTATGGCGAGCTCGACATGAAGCACGGCATCCATGGCGGCGATGTCGAGACATCGCTCATGCTGCATTTCCGGCCCGATCTCGTCGACATGGCCCATGCCAAGCGCT
Organism: Phreatobacter aquaticus; assembly: GCF_005160265.1. Lineage (NCBI taxonomy): Bacteria > Pseudomonadati > Pseudomonadota > Alphaproteobacteria > Hyphomicrobiales > Phreatobacteraceae > Phreatobacter > Phreatobacter aquaticus. Next base: position 37,792 of record NZ_CP039865.1, read on the forward strand.
TCGAGCCGATCATGGTGGGGATGGAAAAGGAATTCTCCTATCTGATGCCCACGATCAGCCACGCCTTCGGCTGGATCGCGCAGGATATCCATCCGGACGGCACGGCGGGCGATGCCTCGCTGGCAACAGCCGAAAAGGGTCGGCTCACCGCCGCCCACCAGGCCGCCGAATTCGTCAAGCTGGTCGACGATATGGCGCGCTTTGACATCAAGCGGCTTTGGGCGCCGAAGGGATGAGCCGTCACTCCACCGTGTCGGTGGCGCCCGCACGATGGAGTTCGAAGGCAAAGACCCGGGGGCTTGTGTCGCGCTCGGCATCGCTGATCGAGAAGCAGCGCCAATAGACCGAGCGCATCAGCCCGCCCTGGACCGGCAGGACATGCTTGCCGCTGACCGGTTCTGTCGCGCGGATCGCGCCCTTGACGATGGCCATCAGCTTGGCGTCGAACGCGTCGCTGAACTCCTCGACATTGTGGCGGATGACCAGGCGGCGCTCGGTGACATTCTTGAATTTGAGGAAGGCTGCATTGGCGTTCAGCACCGAGCCGTCGCGCGCGAGCACGAGGATGCAGCCGGGCATGTTGCTGAGGAAGGCGTCGAGGACGCCGGTCATCTGACGGATCTGCCGGGCCTGGCGCCTGGCCATATCGTTGCTGCGATAGAGGCCGATGATGCAGGGCCGGCCATCGACCCGCTTCATCACGCAGACGGATTCGATCTCGCTTCCGGCATGGTCCCTGTCGTTGAACGAGAACGTGTCCGGCCCCGCTCCCCCGGTGTCGATGGCCTGTTTGACATGGGCGCGAAACTTGGCGGCGTCCTCGTCGCCGGCCTGGCCCAGCAGATCGGTCAGGCTGGCATTGATTGCCACGACATGGCCATTGGCGTCGGTGGTCTCCCAGCGCACCCGCTCCTCGCGCAGATCGACCGACCAGCGGCGAATTCCCAGCCGGCTCAGGATGTCGTTGGAGATCGGCAAGGGAAAGGCATCGCGTTGCGGCAGCTGGGACACGCTTGCCAGGGTCACAGAGCCGGCGGCAATTTCGGTACGCAGGAGTGACAGGGACATTGATACGCCCTCACTTTCTGTCTCAACCCTAAGACAGATCGATAAAATCTTTGAAAAAGAAGACACCCAACGAAAACTGACCTTGCGGCTTACCAGCGGGTTAATTGTTGGTTACCGTTCGCCGGATCGCGGCGCGAGGGGCAGTGTGCATGCATACGATCATGGTGGTTGGCGGTGGCCTCGTGGCCCTCACGCTGATGATGGTTGGCGCGCGGGCATTCGGGATTGGCACGCAGGCGACGGCCAAGGTCTTCATCGGGCTCTGGCTGGTAGCGGCGCTCGTCAACATGTGGATCGGCGTCAGCCGCGCCGGCTATTCGGTGGCCGCGGAAGCACCGATCGCGCTGGTGGTCTTTGGCGTGCCGGCGGCCATCGCGCTGTTCGTCGGCTGGAAGCTGTCGTGAGCCGGGTCTGACATGGCATCTCTGTTCAACCATCCAGGCTTCCTGCGCGACAACGCCTCCAAGGATCGCGGTCGCGTCTATCCGGTCGAACTGTTCTTCGACCTGGTCTTCGTCTTCGCCATCACCCAGCTCTCGCACAGCCTGCTGCAGAACCTGACGCTGCCGGGCCTGGTCAATGCCACGCTGCTGTTCCTCGCGGTCTGGTGGGTGTGGATGTACACGACCTGGTCGACCAACTGGCTCGACCCGGAGCGGCTGCCGGTGCGCATCGCACTGTTCGTCATGATGCTCGCGGGGCTGATCATGTCGATCTCGATCCCGACCGCGTTCGGTGCGGGAGGCCTGGCCTTTGCCGCGGCCTATGCCTTCATGCAGGTCGGACGAACCGCTTTCGTCATCTATGCGATCGGCAGCGCCAGCCCGACACATCGCAGGAATTTCGGCCGCATCCTCACGTGGCTTGCAACCGCGGGCCTGCTGTGGATCGCCGGCGGCCTCACCGAAGGCAACACGCGGCTGGCGTTCTGGATCCTGGCGCTCAGCCTCGACTATATCGCACCATTCGCCCGCTTCTGGGTGCCGGTTGCCGGGGCGTCGCAGACGACGGACTGGGATGTCGACGGTCACCATATCGCCGAGCGCTGCAGCCTCTTCGTGCTGATCGCCCTTGGCGAAAGCCTGATCATCACCGGCACGACCTTCGAGAAGCTGACCGTCACGGCGGCGACCGTTGCGGCCCTGACCTCGGCGGTGCTCAGCACGGTCGCCATGTGGTGGATCTATTTTGCCATCGGTGCCGAGCGCGGCACGCACCACATCGCCCATTCCGCTGATCCCGGCCGGATAGCGCGCGACGGCTATACCTATCTGCACATCATCATCGTCGCGGGCGTGATCGTCAGTGCGGTCGGCGACGAGCTCGTGCTCGCCCATCCCGGCGGCCATGTTGAGCTCAAATATCTGCTGGTCATCGTCGGAGCGCCGATCCTGTTCCTGATCGGCAATGGCCTGTTCAAGCGCCTGAGCGCGGGCAATTTCCCGCTGTCGCATCTGGTGGGCTTTGGGGTGCTGGCGGCGATCGGGATTGCGGAAGGGCTGACCCACCTGTTCACGCCGCTGGCGCTGTCCATCGCTACGTCGCTGGCGCTGGTTGTCGTCGCAGCCTGGGAGTGGCGGTCGCTCCGCGGCAGTCGCCCGGAGCACACGATCGGCTGATCAGGCCGCGACCGGTTTCACGTCGACGGCAACCGCGATGTCGTGATCACCGGATGTCACCAGCACGCCGCCATTCGGCGCGACATCGACAAAGTCGCGGCCAATGGCGAGCACGATGTGGTCCTGATCGACGATCAACCCGTTGGTCGGGTCGAAGCCACGCCAGCCGAGCTCCGGCCCGCACCAGACCGAGACCCAGGCATGGGTCGCGTCGGCCCCCTCGAGCTTCGGCTGTCCCGGCGGCGGCAGGGTCCGCAGATAGCCCGAGACATAGGCCGCCGGCAGTCCGAGGCCGCGCAGGCCTGAGATCATCACGTGGCTGAAATCCTGGCAGACGCCGCGGCGCATGGCGAAGACCTTGGCGGCCGGCGTCGAGGTGTCGGTCGCGTCCCCGTCATAGGTGAAGTCGTCCTGGATGCGCTTGGCCAGATCGAAGGCCGCTTCCAGGATCGGCCGCCCCGGCGGGAAGCTCGCGCTGGCATAGGCGCGGATAGCCGGATCGCGCGGCACATAGGTCGAGGCGAACATCACGTGGACCGGCGAATTCGGCGAGAAGTCGGCCGACGCAAACGCCGTCTCGCGCACCCGTTCCCAGGGCGGATCCATGCCGGGCAGCGGACGCGGGCGGCTGTCGACCGAGACACGGGCGCGGATATCGACGGTGATCTCGCGGTGCGATTCGACGAAATCGACGAAGACGAGATGGTTGCCGAAGAAGTCGATGGCGTCGCGCCGGCGGCTCGGCGCCGGCTTGATCGTCAGGTCCCAGGCGATCACCCGCTGGCCCGGCCGGTCGACGGGCACCACACGCAGCACATGCTGGGCAAACGAGACCGACGAGGCATAGGTATAGGTCGCGACCTGGCGGACTTCGTAGATCATCCCGGCACCTCGCCGATGCCGAAGGTCTGATTGCCCTCACGGTGGGTGAAATACTGGGCAGACAGATCGTCCGAGAGCGTCATGAAGCGCTGTTCGAGGCTGGCGATCTGCTTGGCATCGAGGGTGTGGGCGTCAGCCGTCTGCAGCTCCACCAGAATGCGCGCCACTGTCTTCTCCACCGTGTTCAGCCGTCCGTCGGAGCGATGGTCCGGCAGATGATCCAGGTGGTTGCGGATGCGGTCGGCCTGGAAGGCAACCGAGCGCGGGTTGTTCGGGTCGAGCAGCACCATGTCGAGCACCGGCGCGCGGGCGGCGATCATCACATAGCGCCGGCGATAGGTGATCTGGCTGTCGCAGACGCCCAGCAGCACGTCGAGGCCGGCGCCACCCTTGGCATCGGCGAATTGGCGGGTGAACCGGCAGGTGGCGAGCGCCCGCTCGATCCGCTTGCCGATCTTCATGAAGTGCCAGCCGATCAGCTGGTTCATGTTTTCCTGCGCCAGCCCTGAGAAGGCGGCGGCAAGGCGCAGCGCCTGATCGACGCGGTCGAAGGCGCCGGTGGCGCTGTCGGTCTCAGGCCGCGTCTCGGCGAGCGCCGCGAGGTCGGTGATGGTCAGCCAGGCATCCGGCGAGAACCGGTCGCGGATGACGGAAGCCGCGCCGCGCGCCGACTGGGCGATCGACGCCAGGCTGCCGAATTTCTTGCCGTGCAGGACCGTCTCGGCAATGGCCGCGGGATCGGCCATCAGCCGGTCCTTGGGCAGCGCCTCCCATGAGACCAGCAGGTCGATGATCCGGCGGGTTGCCTCGCCGGCCATGGGGTCGCCGGAGCCGACCTGGTCGCCGAGCTGGCGCACCAGCCGCAGCGTCGCTTCGGCGCGCTCCATGTAGCGGGCGAGCCAGAACAGGTTGTCGGCCGCCCGGCTCGGCAGCGAGGCGGTGGCGCGCCGGAGCTCGATCTTGTCGGGAGCGGGCAGCAGCGTCGTCTCCTCGACCGGGCCGGTCGACAGGACGCAGACATCGGCCGAGCGGCCGTCCTGCTGCATGGTGACGGCGCGCGCGTCGATCCGGTCGCCGACCCGGCAGAAGCCACCGGGCATCAGCGTCCACTTGTTGCCGACCTTGGCGAGGAACAGCCGCAGGATGAACGGCCGCGGCTCCAGATAGCCGTCGCGCCAGACCGGCATGGTGGAGAGCTTGACCACCTCCTGGGCGACAAAATCGGCGCCGCGCAGGCGCACCTCCTCGGCCAGCCGCAGCTTGGCTTCGGGCGCGAGATCCGACACCAGCGTCGCGCCGCTGATGACACCCGGCACGTTCTGGCCATAGGCCGGCGCGATGACGAAGGAATCGAGATCGGCAATGACCGCGCCGCGTTCCAGCGGCTGGCCGCACCACCACGTCGCGACATGGGGAATGGCAAGATCGCGGCCGAGCCTTGCCCGCGCGATGGAGGGCAGGAAGGCGAGCAGTGAGCGCGCCTCCGCAATGCCGGAACCCAGCGAATTGGCGAGCGTCACCTGGCCCGAGCGCAGCGCATGGACCATGCCGGCCACGCCGAGGCGCGAGCGCGGATTGAGCTCCAGCGGATCGGCGAAATCGGCATCGAGCCGGCGCCAAACCATTTCCAGCTTCTTCAGGCCTGAGACCGTGCGCAGGTAGAGCGTGTCGTCGCGCACGGTCAGATCGGCGCCCTCGGCCAGCACGAAGCCGAGATAGCGGGCGAGGAAGGCGTGCTCGAAATAGGTCTCGTTGAGCGGGCCGGGGGTGAGCACCGCGACCCTGGAATCGGTGCCGGCGGCCAGCGACGAGAATTGCGCGCGCACGTCCTGGAAGAAGCCGGCGAGCCGCTCCACCGGCAAGGTGCGGTAGACCTCGGGCAGCGAGCGCGCCATGGCGAGCCTGTTTTCCAGCGCATAGCCGGCACCGGATGGCGCCTGCGCGCGATCACCCAGGACCCACCAGCGGCCGTCCGGACCGCGGCCGACATCCACCGCATAGAGCAGCATGTGATTGCCGCCGCGCGGCGTCGCCCCGACCATGGGCCGCAGGAAATCCATCGAGCCGGCAATGGCCGCTGCCGGCAGCAGGCCTTCCGAGACGAGATGGGCCGGGCCGAACAGATCGGCGATCACCTGCTCCAGCAATTCAGCGCGCTCGGTGAGGCCGGCGGTCAGCGTGGCCCATTCTTCCGGTGCGATGACCAGCGGCATATGGGCGAGCGGCCAGGGCCGTTCCACACCCTGGGGATCGTTGTAGACGCGGTAATAGACGCCGGAATCGCGGAGATAGCGGTCGGCGCCGGCGAACCGGCGCTCGACTTCGCGGGGCCCGAGATCGGCCAGCGCATTGAGCACCGGCTTCCAGTGCTCGCGCGGCTCGCCGTTCTTGTCGAGGATCTCGTCATAAACGCCGGGCAGCGGCTTGTAATGCGCGAGCAGCGCCAGAATGCGCTCGGCGCGGCTCTCCTTCGCACGATGTCCCCGGAGCGTCATGCCGACCTCAATGAACCGGCGGGCGGCGCAAGTCGAGCGTTGCGGGGAATTCTCCTGTGCGTTCCGCCTTGGGCGGATCGACGAAGCCCGGCGTGTGGCCGTGTTCCTGGAAGCGGGCCCGCCTGCGCGCCTCCGCCTCGTAGGAATTGACCGGGAACGTGTCGTAGTTCCGGCCGCCCGGATGGGCGACGTGATAGACGCAGCCGCCGCTGGAGCGCCTGGACCAGGTATCGACGATGTCGAAGGTCAGCGGCGCATGGACCGGAATTGTCGGATGCAGGCCCGAGGCAGGCTGCCAGGCCTTGAACCGGATGCCGCCGACATATTCGCCGGAGCGTCCGGTGCCGGTCAGCGGCACGGGGCGACCGTTGCAGGTGACGACATGGCGCTCTGGCTGCAGGCCGGTGAGCTTCACCTGCAGGCGCTCGACCGAGGAATCGACGAAGCGGACGGTGCCGCCAATCGCGCCTTCCTCGCCCATGACGTGCCAGGGCTCCAGCGCCTGGCGGAGTTCCATGCGGACGCCCGCATGGTCGACCGAGCCGGCAATGGGGAAGCGGAATTCGAACTGCGCCTCGAACCAGGCGGGATCAAACGCATAGCCGGCGCGGTTGAGATCGCCGAGCACGCCGAGGAAATCCTCCCAGACGAAATGCGGCATCATGAACCGGTCGTGCAGGGCGGTACCCCAGCGGGCGAGCCCGCCATCCTGCGGCTCGCGCCAGACCCAGGCGATGATCGCGCGGATCAGCAATTGCTGGGCAAGGCTCATGCGGGCATCCGGCGGCATTTCGAAGCCGCGGAATTCGACGAGGCCGAGCCGGCCCGACGGGCTGTCGGGCGAGAACAGCTTGTCGATGCAGAGTTCGGTGCGGTGGGTGTTGCCGGTGGAATCGACCAGAAGGTTGCGGAACAGCCGGTCGACCAGCCAGGGCGGAGGGGCAACGCCCTCGCCCGGCTTCGGCACCATGGCCATGGCAATCTCAAGCTCATAGAGGCCGTCGTGGCGGGCTTCGTCCACCCGCGGTGCCTGGCTCGTCGGGCCGATGAACAGGCCGGAGAACAGATAGGAGAGCGAGGGATGACGCTGCCAGTAGAGCACCAGGCTCTTCAGGAGGTCCGGCCGACGCAGGAACGGGCTGTCAGCCGGACGCGCGCCGCCGACCACCACATGGTTGCCGCCACCGGTGCCGGTGTGGCGGCCGTCGATCATGAACTTCTCGGTGCCGAGCCGTGACAGCCGGGCATCCTCGTAAAGCGACTGGGTGATCGCCACGCATTCGCGCCAGCTGGCGGCGGGATGGACATTGACCTCGATGACGCCGGGATCGGGCGTCACCTTCACCACGTTGATCCGGGGATCGGTCGGCGGCGGATAGCCCTCGACATGGACGGCAAGCCCCAGCGACTTCGCAGTCGCCTCGGTCGCCGTCAGGAGTTCGAGATAGTCCTCGAGCGTCTCGGTCGGGGGCATGAATACGCAGAGGCGGCCATCCCGCGGCTCGACGGCCAGGGCCGTGCGCACCGAGGCGTCGTCGGTCAGTTCCTGCTCGACCTGCTCGGCACGTCCGGTGTCGCGCTCCTGCTCGGAGGCAACCCGCTGCTGCGTGAGGCCCGCAGCGATCTCTTCAGGTGCTGGCAGGGTCTCGGGCACGATCCACGGATCGGCTTGCACCACATAGGGGTAGGAAGCCTTCGGGATATGGGGGAGAGCCGCCAGCGGCAAGCGGTATCCGACCGGACTGTCACCCGGCACCAGGAACAACCGCTCACGCCTGAGCTTCCACCGCTCGGTCATCCAGCTCTTCTTGGACGGCTCGGCATTCCAGCGCTGGATCGGCAGGACGAAGCCGGACGGGTCGCTCAGGCCCCGCTCGAAGACGCGCGCGATACGGGCGCGGGCCTCGGCATCTTCCAGCTTGGAATCGAGCGCATCGACGTTCAGCGGCAGTTCCGCTTCCTTCAGCACCCAATGGGCCGGATCCTCATAGGCCGCTTCCGCGTCGTCCGCATTGAGGCCGAGCCGCGTCGCGATACCGCCGGCCAGCGCGCCGGCCTGTTCGATGGTCGCGCCGGTTTCTGCCGACGTCGCCGTCTCGGTGGCGATCAGGGCCGGATCCTGCCAGATCGGCTTGCCGTCGCGCCGCCAGTAGAGGGCGAAGGTCCAGCGCGGCAGGCTCTCGCCCGGATACCATTTGCCCTGGCCGTAATGCAGGAACCCGCCCGGTGCGAAGGTATCGCGCAGCCGGCGGATAAGGTCATCGGCAAGAGCCCGCTTGGTCGGGCCGACGGCGGCTGTGTTCCATTCGGCGCCCTCGTAGTCGTCGATCGAGACAAAGGTCGGCTCGCCACCCATGGTGAGGCGGACATCCTGCGCCACCAGGTCCTGGTCGACTTTCTCGCCCAGCGCATCGAGCCGCTGCCAGGCATCGTCGGAGAACGGCGCGGTGACGCGCGGGCGTTCGTTGACACGGTCGACCCGCATGTCGAAGGCAAAGGAGACTTCGGCCGGGTCGACATTGCCCGAAATCGGGGCGGCCGAGCGATAATGCGGCGTCGCGGCCAGGGGGATATGCCCCTCGCCGCAGAGCAGGCCGGAAGTCGCGTCGAGACCGATCCAGCCGGCGCCTGGTACATAGATCTCGGCCCAGGCGTGGAGGTCGGTGAAATCCTTGTCGGTGCCCTCTGGGCCGTCGAGCGCCTTGAGATCGGGCTTCAGCTGAATCAGGTAGCCGGAGACGAAGCGGGCGGCCAGGCCGAGATGGCGGGCGATCTGGACCAGCAGCCAGGCGGAATCCCGGCATGAGCCGGACATCAGCTCCAGCGTCTCGGCCGGATCCTGAACGCCGGTCTCCATGCGGATGACATAGCGGATGTCGTTCTGGATCTTCTGGTTGATGAAGACCAGGAAATCGATGGTCTGCATCGGCTCGCGCGGAATGGAAGCGAGGTAGCGGTCGAAGGCCGGGCCGGTCGGGTCCTTGATCAGATAGGGCGCCAGCTCAACCGCCAGTTCCGGGGAATACTGGAACGGGAACTTGTCGGCATAGGCCTCGATGAAGAAGTCGAACGGATTGACGATCGCCATGTCGGCGGTCAGGTCAACGGTCACCGAGAACTCGGTGGTTTTCTCGGGGAAGACGAAACGCGCCAGCCAATTGCCGTGCGGGTCCTGCTGCCAGTTCACGAAATGGTTTTCCGGCACCACCTTCAGCGAATAGCTGGGAATCGTGGTGCGGCTATGCGGCGCCGGCCGCAGGCGGATGACCTGGGGGCCAAGGTTGACCGGCCGGTCGTAGAGATATCGGGTGACGTGATGGAGCTGGGCGAGGATGGCCATGGGCCCTAGGGGTAATGGTTCACGGGGGGAGCGTCAAAGCGTTAAGTGCTGGACGTCACAAAGCAAGGTTCGGGCCGTGGCGTTGCGTCAGCCGGCGCGCTTGCGCCCACGCACGGCCCCCTCCCATTAGCCGCATTTGTTCGAACGTTTCGGCGCGATATGGTCCGCCACGGAGAAACCTGCACATGCCCATCACTCTTCCGACCGGCGACGACCATTCCGACCTGCGCGATGCCATGCGCGATCTGTGCTCGACCTATGACGACGCCTATTGGCGCCGGGTCGACGACGAGCGCGGCTATCCTGAAGAATTCGCCGACGCGCTGACCAAGGGCGGCTGGCTGGCGGCCCTGGTGCCCGCCGAATATGGCGGCTCGGGCCTCGGGCTGACGGAGGCCTCCATCATCATGGAGGAGATCAACCGCTCGGGCGGCAATGCCGGCTGCGTCCACGGGCAGATGTACAACATGAACACGATCCTGCGTGGCGGCTCTCCCGAGCAGAAGAAGAAGTACCTGCCCAAGATCGCGTCGGGCGAATGGCGGCTGCAGTCGATGGCCGTGACCGAGCCGACCACCGGCACCGACACGACCAAGCTCAAGACCACCGCGGTCAAGAAGGGCAATGACCGCTATGTGGTGAACGGGCAGAAGGTGTGGATCAGCCGCATCCAGCATTCCGAGCTGATGATCCTGCTCGCCCGCACCACGCCGATCGACCAGGTGCAGCGCAAGTCCGACGGTCTGTCGGTGTTCATCGTCGACGTGAAGCAGGCGCTGTCCAGCGGCATGACGATCCGTCCCATCCGCAACATGGTCAATCACGAGACCAACGAGGTGTTCTTCGACGACCTCGAGATTCCCGCCGAGAACCTGATCGGCGAGGAAGGCCGTGGCTTCAAGACGATCCTGGCCGGCCTCAATGCCGAGCGCGTGCTGATCGCCGCCGAGTGCATCGGCGACGGCTATTGGTTCGTCGAACGCGCCAAGAAGTATGGCAGCGAGCGCATCGTGTTCGATCGTCCCATCGCCAAGAACCAGGGCGTGCAGTTCCCGATCGCGCGGGCCCACGTGAATGTCTCGGCGGCCGACCTGATGCGGTTCAAGGCGGCGGCGCTGTGCGATGCCGGCGAGGAGTTCGGCGCGGAGGCCAACATGTCGAAGCTGCTCGCAGCCGATGCCTCCTTCGAGGCGGCCAATGCCTGCCTGCAGACCCATGGTGGCTTCGGCTTTGCCGCCGATTACGACGTCGAGCGCAAGTTCCGCGAGACCCGGCTCTACCAGGTGGCTCCGATCTCGACCAACATGATCCTGGCCTATGTGGCCGAGCATGTGCTGGGAATGCCACGCTCCTACTGAGATGCAGCTGCGCGCTGCTCGATTCTTGGGCGACCACCCTTGACGCGACGCAGCTTTTCCGGCCTTCGATGGGTGCACGACCCGGACCGGGAACTGCCGTGCAGCTTTACCTCCCCATTGCCGAATTGCCCGTCAACATGCTCCTCGTTCTGGGCATGGGACTGGCTGTCGGGTTCATTTCCGGCATGTTCGGCGTCGGCGGCGGATTCCTTCTGACACCGCTGCTGATCTTCATCGGAATTTCGCCTGCCATCGCGGTGGCGACCGTCTCGGGCCAGATCGCGGCCTCGTCGCTCTCCGGCACGCTCAGCTACTGGCGCAAGAACGCGGTGGACGCCAAGCTGGTCTCGGTACTGCTGGCAGGCAGTGTCGTCGGCACGGCAGCCGGCGTCGCGGCCTTCTCGGTGTTGCGCCGCATGGGCCAGCTCGACCTGTTCATCGGCCTCTCCTATGTCACGCTGCTGTCGGGCATCGGCCTGTTGATGGTGATCGAGAGCGGCCGGGCGCTCGCCCGCGCGCGCTCCGGTGATCCGCCGAAGCCGGTGGTCGCGCGCGACCGTCGGATCGCCTCCAAGCTGCCGTTCATGATGCACTTCCCCCGCTCGCGCATCACGGTCTCGGCCATTCCGGTCGTGGCGATCGGGCTTGGCATCGGCTTTCTGGGATCGATGATGGGTATCGGCGGCGGCTTCCTGCTGGTGCCGGCCCTGATCTATCTCCTGCGTGTCTCGACCTCGGTGGTGATCGGCACGTCCAGCCTGCAGACGCTGATCACCATGCTGCTGACGCTGGTGTTCCACTCGATCACCAACGCTTCCGTCGATGTCGTGCTGGCCCTGCTCCTGATGATCGGCGGCGTCATCGGCGCGCAATTCGGCGCACGCACCTCGCTCACCATGAAAGGCGAGGAACTGCGCTTCCTCCTCGGCCTGGTGGTTCTGGCGGTCGGCATCCGCTTCCTGGTGGACCTGGTGCTGCGGCCCGACGATCCCTTCTCCAACACCATCATCGAGTTCGCGGCCCGATGACCCGCCTCGCGCTCCTTCTTGTCGGCCTCCTGACGATCGGCGGGCAAGCGCGGGCCGAGACCATGATCACGTCGCTCTCCACGCACAGGCTGCAGATCGCGTCCAATTTTGTCGGCTCGGAAATCGTGCTGTTCGGCGCCATCGAGCGCGATGCACAGACCATTTCGCGCACCGGCACCTATGATATCGCCGTGGTCGTCAGGGGGCCGCGCGGCACCATCGTCACCCGCCAGAAAAGCCGCGTCCTCGGCATCTGGATGAACACCCGCTCGCGCGAATTCGTCGACGTGCCGACCGCCTATTCGGTCGTGACCAACCGCCCGACCGGCGACATTGCCGACCTCGATCTCCGCAAGCGCCACCAGATCGGCCTGGACGGGCTGATCCTGCTCCAGACCGCACGTCTCGGCGAAGAGGCGGAGGCCGGCCAACCGTTCCGCGAGGCCTTCGTGCGCATCAACATGGCGCGCGGCCTCTATCGCGAAAACCCGACCGGCATCACCTTCCTGTCGCCGACCCTGTTCCGCGCCAATATCCGCGTCGTCCCCAACACGCCCGTCGGCACATTCGACGTTGACATCTTCCTGTTGTCTGGCGGCGCCATCCTCGCGCGTGAAAGCACCAATTTCGAGGTGACCAAGACCGGCTTCGAAGCGTTCGTTGCCAATGCCGCGCAGAACTACGGTTTCTACTACGGACTGGCGGCAGCGATCATCGCCCTGTTCACCGGCTGGTCCGCCTCAATCATCTTCCGCCGCGACTGATCGCGCGTCGCACAGGCTGGGTTCCGATGGCGGATGAGATGGATGGCAAGCGGCAAAGGACAGCATGGGGCAGTCTGGCACTGGCCTTGGCCGGTCTTGCTGTCGCTACCGCGCTGGTTCTCTGGCGCGGGCTCGACTGGCCGAGCGCCATCGCCGCCTGCGGGTCACTGGTGGTCGCGGCCATTACGCTGCTCGGGCCCGGCGGAAAGCATCCGATGGGCGCCGCGGAGGGAGTGGCCCGTCGCGGCACGCCCCTGACCGATCTCACCATCGAGGGCCTGATCACCGCCCTGCCCGCCCCGGCCATCCTGCTCGATGCCCGGCTGATCGTGCGCAGCCACAATGCCCGCGCGCACGAGCTGATCCCGGGCTTGAGGCGCGGCGAGCCTCTCACCCTTGGACTGCGTGCCCCGGAGGTCGTGGAAGCGGTGCGCGCGGCGCTCGCCACCAACACGATCCAGGAAGTCGACTATGCCGAGCGTGTGCCGGTGATGCGCTGGTTCCGCGCGGAGGTCACTCCGGTTGCCATCACCGCGCGCGGCCGTGACGAGGCGATCCCGGATTTCGTTCTGGTGTCGCTGCGCGACCTGTCGGAATCGCGCCGGCTGGAACGACTGCGCGCCGATTTCGTCGCCAATGCCAGCCACGAACTGCGCACGCCGCTGGCCTCCGTGCTCGGCTTCATCGAGACCATCCAGGGGCCGGCCAAGAACGATCCGCCGGCGATCGCACGCTTTCTCGAGATCATGCTGGCCCAGGCGCGGCGCATGTCACGGCTGATCGACGATCTCCTCTCGCTGTCGCGCGTCGAGCTCAACGAGCACGTCCGGCCGACCGACCGGATCGACCTCGTACCGCTGATCGGCCATGTCCGCGAGACGCTGGGCCCGTCCGCGGCCTCGCAAGGCGTGTCGGTCAGCCTCGATTGCCAGGAGCCGTCGCTGATGGTCGCGGGGGACCGCGACGAACTGATCCGGCTGTTCGAGAACCTGACCCAGAACGCCATCAAATATGGCGCCGAGGGCAAGAAGGTCGAGATCGCGGTCACGCGCGATCGATCCAACCCGGACCGCGAGGAAGCCGTGGTAGCGGTGCGCGACCACGGGCCGGGGATCCCGCCGGAGCACCTTCCGCGCCTGACGGAGCGGTTCTACCGGGTGGATGTCGTGTCGAGCCGGGAAAAGGGCGGCACCGGCCTCGGGCTCGCGCTGGTCAAGCATATCGTCAACCGCCATCGCGGCCGGCTGACCATCGAGAGCCCGCCGGGAGAAGGTGCGACCTTCACGGTCAGGCTGGAAGCGGTTGCGTCAACCGAATCAGCCGCCTAGCTGTCGCACTTCCTGCAAGACCTTGAAAAACAGGCCAAATCATCGTCATTGATATGTCACCTCGCCGGCATAGAAACGTCGCGGCGCGGGTTTATTGGGGCAGGCTTTCCCCGCCCGTCAGGAGATCTCGATGAACGAGCATATCGTCAGCGCCTTTGAGAACGAATTGAGGGGCTTGTCGCAGCGCGTCGCCGAAATGGGCGGCCTCGTCGAGAAGCAGATCGTCGGCGCGATCGACAGCCTGATCCGGGCCGATGTGCCGCTCGCCGAGGAAGTTCGCCGCGCCGATCCCGCCATCGATGCCATGCAGCGCGAGATCGAAGAGACCGGCATCCTGATCATCGCGCGCCGCCAGCCAATGGCGGTGGATCTGCGCGAGGTCGTCGGTGCCCTGCGCATTGCCGCCGATCTCGAGCGGGTCGGCGATCTCGCCAAGAGCGTCGCCAAACGCGCCATCGCCATCAATGGCCAGGTGTCGCTGCCCAAGGTGACCGGCGGGTTCGACGCCATGGCCCGCCTGGCACTGGAGCGCGTGAAGCGCGTGCTCGATGCCTATGCCCATCGCGATGTGGCCGCCGCCCTTGAGGTCTGGAAGGCCGATGGCGACATCGACGCGCTGTACAATTCGCTGTTCCGCGAACTGCTGACCTACATGCTTGAGGATCCGCGCAATATCGGCTCCTGCACGCACCTCCTGTTCTGCGCCAAGAACCTGGAGCGGATCGGCGACCACGCCACCAATATCGCCGAGACGATCCACTACATCGTCACCGGCACCGCGCTCGCCGAGGAGCGCCCCAAGCTCGACACGACGATCTTCGGCGCGGGCAACTGACGCGCCGGCCGGAGCGACAAGGGAAGAGATGTCATGACGGCACGCATCATGGTGGTGGAAGACGAAGAGGCCATCACCGTCCTCCTGCGCTACAATCTGGAAGCCGAAGGCTACCGGGTGGAGGTGGTCGGGCGCGGTGACGAGGCTGAGGTGCGGCTGCGCGAGGCGGTGCCCGATCTCATGCTGCTCGACTGGATGCTGCCGGGCCTGTCAGGCATCGAACTCTGCCGCCGCCTGCGTCTGCGGGCCGAGACCGAGCGTCTTCCAGTGATCATGCTGACTGCGCGCGGCGAGGAGGGCGAGCGCGTGCGCGGGCTTGCCACCGGCGCCGACGACTACATCGTCAAGCCGTTCTCCGTGCCGGAGCTGCTGGCCCGCGTCAGGGCGCTGCTCCGCCGCGCCAAGCCGGAACATCTGTCCAGCCTGTTGAAATCCGGCGATATCGAACTCGACCGCGAGACGCGCCGGGTGCATCGCGCCGGGCGCGAGATCAATCTCGGGCCGACCGAGTTCCGCCTGCTCGAGTTCCTGATGCAGTCGCCCGGCCGCGTCTATACCCGCGAGCAGCTGCTCGACGGCGTCTGGGGCCGCGACGTCTATATCGACGAGCGGACGGTGGACGTTCACATCGGCCGGTTGCGCAAGGCGATCCGCCGTGGGCGCGAGCCTGATCCGATCCGCACCGTGCGTGGCTCCGGCTATGCGTTCAACGAACGGTTCGCGGGAACGGTTGCGGCCTGAGGCTCACGCCTCCAGGCTCTCCTTCAGCATTTCCAGCTCCAGCCAGCGGTCTTCGGCCGCCTGCAATTCGCCCTGCGCCTTGGTCAGCGCAGCCGAGGCCTTGTCGAAGGCCGGGCGGTCGCGGGTGAACAGGGCGGGATCGGCGAGGATCGCCTGCAGTTTGGCGATGTCGCGGCCAAGCGCTTCCATGCGGCCCGGCAGGCTGTCGAGATCGTGCTTCTCACGGAAGGTGAGCTTGCGCTTGCCGGCATCTGCCGAAGCCGCTGGAGCCGAAGCAGCGGCCGGTGCCGCCGCCTTGGCGGCCGCTTCCACCTTACGGGCCTGAACACCCGCGCCGCGCTGCGCCACCATGTCGGAGTAGCCGCCGGCATATTCGACCCAGTGGCCCTCGCCCTCGCTGACCAGCACGGAGGTGCAGACCCGGTCGAGGAAGTCGCGGTCATGGGAGACCAGGATCACGGTGCCGGGGAAATCGGTCAGCATTTCCTGCAGGAGATCGAGCGTCTCGAGATCGAGATCATTGGTCGGCTCGTCGAGCACCAGAACATTGGCGGGGCTAGCGAGGCCGCGCGCCAGCAGGAGCCTGCCGCGCTCGCCGCCGGAGAGAACGCCGACCGGCGTGCCCTTCTGCTCGGGCGTGAACAGGAAGTCCTTCATGTAGCCGATCACATGGCGGTTCTCGCCGTTGATCGTCACATAGTCGCCGCGCCCGCGGGTCAGCGCCTCGGCGAGCGGTGTCGCCGGATCGAGCTCCTCGCGCTTCTGGTCAAGCGTCGCCATCAACAGGTTGGCGCCAAGCTTCACCGTGCCCTCGTCGGGCTCCAGCGTGCCGGTGAGCATGCGTACCAGCGTCGTCTTGCCGGCGCCATTCGGGCCGACCAGTCCCAACCGGTCGCCGCGCAGGATGCGGATGGTCAGATCGTCGACGATCTTGCGGTCGCCGAAGCTCTTGGAGATGCCGCGCGCCTCGACGATGCGCTTGCCGGAGGCCTCGGCTTCCGACACCACCATGGAGACATTGCCAACCGCCTTGCGGTGCTCGCGGAAATCCTTGCGCAGGCCCAGCAGATTGCCGAGACGGCGGACATTGCGCTTGCGCCTGGCCGACACGCCGTAGCGCAGCCAGTGCTCCTCGCGGTTGATCTGCCGATCGAGCTTGTGCTGGGCCATTTCCTCCTGCTCCAGCACCTCGTCGCGCCAGGCCTCGAAGAAGCCGAAGCCCTTGTCGAGTCGGCGCGTCTCGCCGCGATCGAGCCAGACCGTGGCGCGCGACAGATTTTCCAGGAAGCGCCGGTCGTGGCTGATCATGACGATGGCCGAGCGCGAGGCCTTGATCGCCTTTTCCAGCCATTCAATCGCCGGCAGGTCGAGATGGTTGGTCGGCTCGTCGAGAATCAGAATGTCGGGCTCGGGCGCGAGCGCGCAGGCAAGCGCCGCGCGCTTGGCTTCGCCGCCGGACAACGAGGCCGTGCCCTCCTCGCCGGTCAGGCCGAGATCGTTCAGCAGCATGCGCGCGCGATAGAGGTCGTCGCTTGGGCCCAGCCCCGCCTCGACATAGGCAAGTGTCGTGTCGAAGGCCGAGAGATCCGGCTCCTGCAGGAGATAGCGGATGGTCGCACCGGGCTGGGCGAAGCGCGTGCCGCCGTCCGGCTCGACCAGCCCCGCGGCGATCTTGAGCAGGGTCGATTTGCCCGAGCCATTGCGGCCGACAAGCGCCAGCCGGTCGCCCGCTTCGACCGACAAGTCGGCGGAGGTCAGGAGCGGTGTGCCGCCAAAGGTGAGGTGGATAGCCTGCAATTGCAGAAGAGGAGGAGCCATGGCGTGGCTCTAGCATCGTCCGCCGTCGCATGCACCCTTGTCGGCAGCGATTCCACCCATGAGACTGTTTCGATGCGCATGCTTGTCGTCTATTGCCACCCCTGTTCCGAGAGCTTCACCGCTGCCGTGCGTGACCGTGCGGTGGCAGCGCTGGGCGAGGCCGGCCATGATGTCCGGCTTCTCGATCTCCACGCCATGGACTTCGAGGCGGTGATGAGCGCCGAGGAGCGCCGCGGCTATCACACGGTGGGCGACAACGAGGCCCCGATTGCCGAGCACCTGGCGGCGCTGCGCTGGTGCGAGGGCCTGCTCTTCGTCTATCCGACCTGGTGGTATGGACTCCCCGCCATGCTGAAGGGCTGGCTCGACCGGGTCTGGATCCCGCATGCCACCTTCCGCATGCCTGTGCCTGGCAAGCCGATCGGCCGAGTTCTCACCAATATCCGGTTCATCGGGGCGATCTCGACGCTCGGCTCACCCTGGTGGTGGTGGAAATTCTGGATGTCGGAGCCGGGACGGCGCACCCTGCTGCGCGGCCTGCCACCGCTGGTGGCGCCGAAATGCCGGACATTGTGGCTGGCGCTTCACCGGATGGATTCGGCGAGCTACGGACAGCGCGAGGCGTTTCTGGCGAAGGTCGAGAAGGCGATGGGGAAGGTGAGGTAGGAAGAAAAAGGTCCTTCGAGGCTCGCTTCGCTCGCACCTCAGGATGAGGAATGGAGGGAGAGCGCCAAGGAGCGCCTACCGCCACGTCCTGCGACGCTAGCCCAGATCCATCCCCACCTCATCCTGAGGTGCGAGCGAAGCGAGCCTCGAAGGACCTTATTGAAATCCGAGCTACAAGCCTTCGAAAGCCCTCAGTCGAACAGGCTCGACACGCTCTCTTCCGTCGCGGTGCGGGCGATCGCCTCGCCGATCAGGCTGGCAACCGACAGGGTGCGGATGTTGCGCGCAACCCTGACAGCCTCGGTCGGCAGGATCGAATCGGTGATCACCAGTTCCTTGAGCTTGGAGGCGGTGATGCGGGCCACCGCGCCACCCGACAGAACGCCGTGGGTGATATAGGCCGAGACATCCTTGGCGCCGCGAGCGAGCAGGGCTTCAGCCGCGTTCACCAGCGTGCCGCCGGAATCGACGATGTCGTCGACGAGGATGCAGCTCTTGCCCTCGACATCGCCGATGACATTCATCACCTCGCTCTCGCCGGGGCGCTCGCGGCGCTTGTCGACGATGGCGAGCTGGGCATCGATGCGCTTGGCGAGCGCACGGGCGCGCACCACGCCGCCGACATCGGGCGACACGACCATCACATCGGCGATGTCGCGGTTGTCCTTGATGTCCTTGGCGAGCAGCGGCGCCGCGAAGAGGTTGTCGGTCGGAATGTCGAAGAAGCCCTGGATCTGGCCGGCATGGAGATCCAGCGTCATCACGCGGTCGGCACCGGCCTGGGTGATCAGATTGGCGACCAGCTTGGCGGAGATCGGCGTGCGCGAACCGGAGCGGCGGTCCTGGCGGGCATAGCCGAAATAGGGGATAACCGCCGAGATGCGCTTGGCCGAGGAGCGGCGCAGCGCATCGCAGATGATCAGCAACTCCATCAGGTGGTCATTGGTCGGGAACGAGGTCGACTGGACGATATAGACGTCCTCGCCGCGCACGTTTTCCTGGATTTCGACAAAAATCTCCATATCGGCGAACCGCCTGACTGATGCCTTGGTCAGCGGCGTCTGCAGATAGGCGCCGATCGCTTCGGCGAGCGGTCGGTTGGAGTTGCCGGAAACGATCTTGATCCCGGGTTTTCTCGACATCGACGTAGTCTCGCTCAGGCTGTGGCGCGGAATGGAGGAAGCGCGCGGCCCTCTTAGCAACCGTGCAGGTCCGCCACAATGGCGGTGGCGCCCGCAACACACAGAGATCAAGCGGGTGTGACGGTTGAGTGACTCTTTATTGCCGCGCAGGCAGCGGCTCGAGTGGTCCACCGGTCTGGGCGGTGGTGGCGGGAGGCGCGCCGGCGGGTGCGGCCTGGGGCGAGGCGAAGGTGGATGCGGCGGTCACGACCGGTGCCTGCGCCGTCGGCTCAGCTGCCGGCGGGGCGCTGGCAATTGCTGGGGCGGCGCTCTGCGGCGTCGCCATCCAGGCGGCGATCTGGTCCATGGAGCGGGCGGCGATCCGGCCCGCTGCGGCATCGTCCAGCCCGGTCCAGGCATCGCGTCCCTGAGCTGCCACGCGCTCCTCGCCGGCGATGCGGGTGGAGCGGCGCTGCTGGGGGTCAAACACGTCCCAGACATAGGTGACGGTGGCCGACGCCCCGGAACCGGACGTCGCCATATAGCCGCGCACGCGATAGCGGGGGGCGCCGTCGCGGGCGACGACCTGAATGCGGCGGGAGGCGGCCTCGCCGGTCAGACGGCCGACCAGCCGCTCGTTGACGGTGGAGGGAGCGCCATCAATCGCCTCGAAGGCAATGGCACCCGCTGCGGGCAGCCCCGCCGTGCCGGATGTGGTCGAGCCATCCGCCGTGCAGCCGGCAAGTGCCAGACCGGCGACGGCAAGCGGGGCAAGGGAGCGAAACGAGACACGCGACATGGAACGCCTCCGGTCGCTCTGGATAACCCGGCGCGGCAGGTCGGTCCAGCTGGTGTTCATACTTCGCTAACCATGGTGAACGAGGCGGGGAGTGATGCAGGGACGAGGTCCTTCGAGGCTCGCTGGTGCTCGCACCTCAGGATGAGGGTGGAAAGAGCAGGCCTGCCTCCCGTCGTGCCGCGGGCGGACCCTATCCGTGCCTCATCCTGAGGTGTGGGGCGAAGCCGAGCCTCGAAGGACGCCTAGGTCTCCGCAGAACCCCTCGGCTACCGCGCAGCCAGCGTGATCGCCGCGATATGCCGGCCATAATCCGGCTCGCCGCGATGGGTGGTGCGGCGATAGGAGAAGAATCGGTCGGCGTCCGGATAGGTATCGAGGCCCAGGTCATCCACCGATCCGACGCCGGCCAGCCTCAGCCGATGGGCGATGAAGCCCGGCAGGTCGAACTGGGCATGTCCCGGCTTGCCGGCTGAGAAGAAGCGGACATAGCCGGCATCGGCCGCGACGAACTGGTCGACGAAGCCCTGCCCGACCTCGTAGCTCGGCTGGCGGATCAGCGGGCCGATGGCGGTGCGGATGCGGGTGCGGTCTGCTCCGAGCCCCTCCATGGCGGCAATCGTCGCCTCCAGCACGCCGCCGATGGCGCCTTTCCAGCCGGCATGGGCGGCACCGACGACGCCGGCGGCCTCATCGGCGAACAGAACGGGGCCGCAATCGGCTGAGGCGACGCCACAGGCGATGCCGGGCACCCTGGTCACCACCGCATCGGCGCGCGGGCGGTCGCCACCGTCATGCGGCGTCTCGGCGATCACCACATTCGGCGAATGGATCTGGAAACAGGAGATCAGCCCATCCTCGGCCACGCCGAGGGCTTCCGTCATGCGCCGGCGATTCTCGCGGACATGGGCTGGGTCGTCGTTCGAGCCGAGGCCGGCATTGAGCGAGCCATAGATGCCACCCGACACGCCCCCCTCACGGGTGAAGAAGGCGTGGCGGATGCCGGTGAGGCCTGAGAGATCGGAGGAGGTGACGAACATGAGGCGGAGCCAAGCTGCTTCGCGCCCTGGTGTCAAACGCCTGGCCGCAAGGCTCTCCGACGACAACCTATGTCCCGCTCAATCGGCCGAGGGCCGGATCACGCCCTTCTGCTCGACGATCCGGCGATACTGGTCCGGCTCGCGGTGCAGGTCGAAATTGAAGGTCGTCGCCTTGTAGCTCTTGGTGAGATCGAGATCGCAGCGCGCGATAACGAGTTCATCCTCTTGCGTCAGCGACTGCCCGATGATCTCGCCGGTGGGGGCCACGATGGAGGTGGCCCCGATCATCTCGCAGCCTTCCTCGACGCCGCATTTGCCGACGCCGACCACCCAGGTGCCGTTCTGATAGGCACCGGCCTGCAGCACCAGCTGGTTGTGGAACTCGCTGAGACGGTCGTGATCGGGCGCCGGCGGATTGTGGCGCGGCGTGTTGTAGCCAACGAAGATCATCTCGACGCCCTGCAGCCCCATGACGCGATAGCTCTCCGGCCAGCGCCGGTCATTGCAGATCATCATGCCCGCAAGGCCGCCAAAGGCGTTCCAGACACCCCAGGAGAGATCGCCCACCTCGAAATAGCGCTTCTCCAGATGCTGGAAGGCGCGCCACGGCTCAGGCTCGCGATGGCCCGGCAGATGGATCTTGCGGTATTTCCCAACCTGCCGTCCCGTCTTGTCGACGATCAGTGACGTGTTGAAATGCCGACCCTCAGGCGTCAGCTCGGCATAGCCGAACGAGAACCCGATGCCGAGCCTGGCCGCCTCGTTGAACAGCGGCGCAGTCTCGTTCGACGGCATTTCGCGCTCGAAGAACGTGTCGATCTCGTCCTGGTTTTCCATGAACCAGCGGGGAAAGAACGTGGTCAGCGTCAGTTCGGGATAGACGACGACGTCGCAGCCATGGGCGGCCGCCTGCCGCATCAGTTCGATCATGCGCTTGACGACGGCCGCACGGCTGTCGGCGCGTTGAATGGCGCCCATCTGGGCGGCGCCGACGGTGACGATGCGGCTCATGCGGGGCGTCCTTCAACCTCTGCGGCCTCGCGGCCGACAATGTCGCGATAGATGACGGGGTCGGTTGCACCTTCCGTGCCGAAGCACAGGATGCGCGATGTGGCGTCGATCCCAAGCGCCACGCGGGCGGCTTCATCGCCTGCCAGACTGATGAAGCCGGCAAGGCCGGCGACACCGGATTCACCGGCCGCGATGCCGAGATCGGCGAGACGCCGCATCGTGTCGGCAGCGCGCGCATCGGGGATCGTCTCATAGGCATCGGCGCCGGGCGCCAGCAGCGCCCATGCGAGTTCGGAGGGTTCTCCGCAGGCAAGCCCCGCCATGATCGTGTCGAGATCGCCGCCAACCGTCGTCCACCGCCCGGCTTTGGCGCTGACGAACAGGCAGTCCGCCTTGTCAGGCTCCACCACAACGACCACCGGGCGCCGGGCCCCGCGCGTCTCCCAGTGATAGGAGAGGATACCGGCGGCGAGCCCGCCGACGCCGCCCTGCACGAAGATATGGGTCGGCACCGGCCCCTGGACCTCGGCCTCCAGCGCCAGCACGGCATAGCCCTGCATCACGTCGCGCGGGATGATGTCGTAGCCGGGCCAGGACGTGTCCGAGACGATGGTCCAGCCATTCTCTTCAGCCGCAACGGCAGCGGCCCTGACAGCATCGTCGTAGTTGCCCGGCGCGCGGCGCACCTCGGCCCCGAAAGCGGCAATGGCGTCGGCCCGGCCCTGGCTCACATGTTCATGGACATAGATCACGGCCTTCACGCCCAGCCTGCGCGCGCCCCAGGCCACCGCGCGGCCGTGATTGCCATCGGTGGCGCAGGTGACCGTGAGCCCTTCGGCCGATCCGCGCTGCTCGACGAGACGCTGCACGGCATAGGCGCCGCCCATGGCCTTGAAGCTCTTCAGCTCGAAGCGCTTGCCCTCGTGCTTGTACATGACCTGCGCCACGCCGGTGTCGCGGGCAATCGAGCCGAGGCTCTTGAGCGGCGTCGGCGTGTAGCCGTCCCACGCGCGGATGGTGGCATGGGCCTTCCGGGCGCCGGCCAGTGACAGGATCGCCTGCTCGGCCGGTCCATAGGGCTTCGCCCGGTCGAGAAGCGGGTTCGGCAGCAGGCGTGCGCCGCTTGCGGGAATGTCGATGATCATGTCAGGCCCGTCGCATCAGGTGGCCCGGCGGTTCGGATCCGCCGGTTGTCATGGTTGGCATGTCGCGAACAGCACTTGAGCTTGGGGGCCCGGTCAAGGTGGAATGCGCGACGTCTCAGTCCCAAGGATACAGCCATGCGCCTGTTCGCCGCCAGCCTCGCCACCGAGACGAATACGTTTTCCCCGATACCGACCTCGGAGGAGAGCTATTTCACCTGCTTCACGGCAAGGCCCGGCGAACATCCCGACGAGCCGTCGCTCTGCACGGCACCTCTCTGGGTGGCGCGCCGGCGCGCGCAGCAGGAAGGCTTCACTCTGATCGAGGGCTCATGCTTCTTTGCACAGCCCGCCGGTCCCACCACGAAGCGCGCCTTCGAGACCCTGCGCGACGAGATCCTCGGCCAGTTGAAGGCCGCCATGCCGGTCGATGGCGTGCTGCTCGGCCTGCACGGTGCCATGGTCGCCGACGGCTATGACGATTGCGAGGGTGACCTCCTGGAGCGCGTGCGCGCCATTGTCGGTCCCTCATGCGTGATCGGCGTCGAGCTCGACCCGCACTGCCACCTCACCTTGAAGCGCGTCGGCCTCGCCGACGTCATCGTGCTGTTCAAGGAATATCCGCATGTCGACATAGTGCCGCGCGCGGAGGAGCTGCTGACGCTGGTGCTGAAGACCATCCGCGGCGAGATCAAGCCGACGGTCTCGCTCTATGATTGCCGGCAGATCGCCTTTTATCCGACGACCTCCGAGCCCAACACGTCCTTTGTCACCCGCATGAAGGCGCTGGAAGGCAAGGACGGCGTGCTGTCGGTGTCCTTCGGCCATGGGTTCCCCCATGCCGACGTGCCGGAAATGGGCTCGCGCATGCTGGTCTATACCGACAATGCGAAGGCGGCCGGCGACGCTCTCGCCACGAAGCTCGGCCAGGAGATCATCGCGTTGCGCGGCAAGACCGCGCCGCCCAATCTCGACTTTCTCGATGCGCTGGACCAGGCGCTTGCCACCGACACCTCGAAGGGCCCGGCGATCATCGCCGAACCGGCTGACAATGCCGGTGGTGGCTCGGCTTCCGACAACACGATGTCGCTGAAGGAGCTGATCCGGCGCGACCTGAAGAACGTGGCCGTAGCCCCGATGTGGGATCCGGTTGCCGTGACGTTCTGCCATGCGGTCGGGGTCGGCGGGCGCCTGCGTCTCAGGCTCGGCGGCAAGACATCCGAGCTCTCCGGCGATCCCGTCGATGCCGATTGCGAAGTGCTGGGGATCGCCAAGGACTGCTTCCAGTCCTTCGGCGACGCGCGCGCAGCTGTCGGCGACCTTGCCGCTGTGCGGATCGGCGGCATCGATCTCATCATCAACTCGAACCGCTGCCAGGCCCTGGGACGAGAACTCTTCACGCTCGCCGGCCTCGACCCATCCAAATACGACCTACTGGTCCTGAAGTCGGCTCAGCACTTCCAGGCCGCCTATGGTCCCATCGCGTCGAAGGTCTTCTATTCGGAGACTCAAGGGCCCTCGTCGCAGCGCTACGAGAACCACCCCTATACCCGCGTCCAGCGGCCGCTCTATCCGATGGAGCACACCGAAGGGCGGCTTCTGGTGTGACTCACCAGGACTGGCTCTGACTGCCTTTATTTTAGGCAATCACCGAGAGGGCCGGGGCGCAACATGCCCCGGACGCCTTGAGACAGCTCGTTTTTCGGGATGTATGCAGCTGTGCGCCATCTGGCACGGGGCTTGATTGGATGCTTCGGAAACAATCCGGAGGCAACGCCCCATGGCCCTGTTCAACAATCCCTTCAACGCCGGCACCCGCTTCGGCAAGGGCTGCTCCTGCGGCCGGCATGAGAGCGATAGCGCCCATCAGGCCGCCCTGTCGGCGGAAGCGGTCGCCATCGAGAATGCCGGCGAGGAGAGTCGCTACCGGAACATCGTCGAACAGGCGGTCATGCGCGCCCTGTTTCCGGCCGATCACCAGCGCCGCGCCTTCCTGAAGGCTGTCGGCGCCTCGACAGCGGCGGCAGCGCTCGCCTCGGTCTTCCCGATCGGCCAGGCCACCGAAGCGCTGGCCCAGACCGGCCCGATCGAAAAGAAGGACCTCAAGGTCGGCTTCATCCCGATTACCTGCGCGACGCCCATCATCATGGCCCATCCGCTCGGCTTCTATTCGAAGCACGGGCTGAACGTCGAAGTGGTGCGCACGGCCGGCTGGGCGGTCATCCGCGACAAGACCCTGAACAAGGAATATGACGCCGCCCACATGCTGGCGCCCATGCCGATCGCCATTTCCATGGGCGTCGGCTCGAACCCGATCCCCTATTCGGTCTCGGCGATCGAGAACATCAACGGCCAGGCGATCACGCTCGCCATGAAGCACAAGGACAAGCGCGACCCGAAGGACTGGAAGGGCTTCCGCTTCGCCGTGCCCTTCGACTATTCCATGCACAATTACCTGCTCCGCTACTATCTCGCGGAACACGGCATCGACCCCGACCGCGACGTGCAGATCCGCTCGGTTCCGCCACCGGAAATGGTCGCGAACCTGCGCGCCGACAACATTGACGGCTTCCTCGGGCCCGATCCGTTCAACCAGCGCGCGGTGTTCGACGGGGTCGGCTTCATCCACCTCCTGTCCAAGGAGCTGTGGGACGGCCATCCCTGCTGCGCCTTCGCGGCGAGCCGCGAATTCGTCACCACCATGCCGAACACCTATCGGGCGCTCCTGAAGTCGATCATCGACGCGACCGCTCACGCCCAGAAGGCGGAGAACCGCAAGGCCATCGCCGAGGCCATCGCCGCACCGAACTATCTGAACCAGCCGGTCACCGTGCTGGAGCAGATCCTCACCGGCACCTATGCCGACGGTCTCGGCGGCGTGAAGCGCGATGCCAACCGCATTCAGTTCGACCCGTTCCCGTGGGAGAGCTTCGCGGTGTGGATCCTCACCCAGATGAAGCGCTGGGGCCAGGTGAAGACTGACATCGACTACCAGGCCATCGCCAGGCAGGTGTTCCTGGCAACCGATGCCGGGGCGATGATGAAGGAACTGGGTCTCACGCCGCCGACCGCGACGTCGAAGAGCTTCTCGGTGATGGGCAAGCCCTTCGATCCCGCCAAGCCTGAGGAATACGTCGCCTCCTTCGCGATAAAGCGGACCTGATCGGCCAGTCATGACCCGCTCCGTCGGCGCGCGCGCCCTTGTTCTGTCGCTGGTGATTTTCACCATCTTCGTCGTCGCCTGGCACCTTGCGGTGAAGGGCGGCGGCGCGGGCACTGCGGTGGTCGATCCCGAATATGCCAAGCTCGTCGGACAGGCCGCCTCGACCGGCGGCCAGTCGGCCATGCCCGGCCCGCTCGATGTCGCGAAAACGATCTGGCGTCACCTGTCGGACCCGTTCTATGTCCGCGGCACCAACGACATGGGCATCGGCATCCAGCTCGCCTATTCGCTGGCGCGCGTGCTGATCGGCTTCGGCATCGCCGTGCTGATCGCCGTCCCCTTGGGCTTTCTCATCGGCATGTCACCGATCGTCTATCGCGCACTCGATCCGTTCATCCAGGTGATGAAGCCGATCTCGCCGCTCGCCTGGATGCCGCTCGCGCTCTACACGATCAAGGATTCCACGCTGTCCTCGATCTTCGTCATCTTCATCTGCTCGCTCTGGCCGATGCTGATCAACACCGCCTTCGGCGTCGCCAGCGTCCGCAAGGACTGGCTGAACGTCGCCCGCACCCTGGAGGTCGGGCCAATCCGCAAGGCCTTCACGGTCATTCTGCCGGCGGCCGCACCGACCATTCTCACCGGCATGCGCATCTCGGTCGGCATCGCCTGGCTGGTGATCGTCGCCGCCGAAATGTTGGTCGGCGGCACAGGCATCGGCTATTTCGTCTGGAACCAGTGGAACAACCTGTCGCTCACCGACATCATCACGGCGATCCTGCTGATCGGCCTTGTCGGCATGGCTCTGGACCAGATCCTGGCGCGGCTCACGCGCCTCGTGACCTATCCGGAGTAAGGCCTTGGCCAACGCCTATATTTCCATCGAGGCCATCGCCCGCCGCTTCCCCGCGCCCGACGGCAACCGCACCACCATTTTCGAGGATCTCTGGTTCGCGATGGACCGGGGCGAGTTCGTCTGCGTCATCGGCCATTCCGGCTGCGGCAAGACGACCGTGCTCAACATCCTCGCCGGCCTCGACGAGCCGACCGAGGGCGCCGTCATCATCGACGGCAAGGCGATCGAGGGCCCTAGCCTCGACCGCGCAGTGATCTTCCAGAGCCACGGCCTGCTGCCCTGGCGCACCGTGCTCGGCAATGTCGCCTATGCAGTCGCGTCCAAATGGCGCGACTGGTCGAAGGCGCAAGTCGAGGAGCACGCGAAGAAGTCCATCGCGCTGGTGGGCCTGGCCGGCGCCGAGCACAAGAAGCCGGCGGAACTCTCCGGCGGCATGAAGCAGCGTGTCGGCATCGCCCGCGCGCTTTCCATCGAGCCAAAGATCATGCTCATGGACGAGCCGTTCTCGGCGCTCGATGCGCTCACCCGCGGCACGCTGCAGGACGAGGTGCGCCGCATCTGCCGCGACACAGGCCAGACCGTGTTCATGATCACCCACGATGTCGACGAGGCCATTTATCTCGCCGACAAGATCGTGCTGATGACCAATGGTCCGGATGCCCGGATCGCCGAGATCGTCGCCAATCCCCTGCCCGCTGGTCGCGCCCGCAACGAGGTGCACAAGCACCCCGCCTATTACCCGCTGCGCAGCCACATCATCGACTTCCTCGTGTCGCGCTCCAAGGCCTTCACCGAGGAACTGGCCGTGCCCGGCAAGGTCTGGAACCGCCGCGCCCCACCGGTCGTCAGCCCCGGCGCCGATGTCGCGCCGCCGGCCGCTGTGACCGCCTGACCCAAAGCCTGTTCAACAAGACCTCAGTCCCAAGGAGACGAGACATGATCCGCGAAGAGCTCACCGAGAAGATCCTCGACATCAAGCGCGACAAGGGCTGGAGCTGGAAATACATCACCACCGAAATCGGCGGCATGTCGGAAGTGCTGATCATCGGCGCGCTGATGGGCCAGATGAAGCTGGTGAAGCCGCTGGCCGCCAAGGCCGCCGCCCTGTTCGGCCTGACGCCCTCGGAAGAGAAGATGCTCAACGAGGTGCCCTATCGCGGCACGCAGATGCCGCCGACCGACCCGCTGATCTACCGCTTCTACGAGATGGTGATGGTCAATGGCCCGGCCTGGAAGGCGCTGATCGAGGAGGAATTCGGCGACGGCATCATGTCGGCGATTGACTTCAACATTGCCTTCGAGCGCGAGCCGAACCCCAAGGGCGACCGAGTGAAGATCACAATGTCCGGCAAGTTCCTGCCCTACAAATATTACGGCAACGAGCAGGGCATTCCCGACTACGGCCTGAAGGAAGAGTGAGGGGCTGGCAGCAAGGACGAAGTTGCCCCACCCCAACCCTCCCCGCATGCGGGGAAGGGGCTCGGGCGTGCTCTCGGCGCTGTTTCAATTCACGTCTTGGTCATGGCTCAGCTCATGCCGACGAAGAGCCCGTCTTCGGACATCAAGGCTGGCAGGAGCCGCTGACCGGGAGGGGCCCCCTCCCCGCTTTGCGGGGAGGGTTGGGGTGGGGTTCTCAACCCAAAGCCCGGCCCTCTCCACCAAAAGTGACTTGATCCCGGCCCGCTTCCGGCGACAGTGACGACCCCGCCATGCCGAGGTCGCCGCCCTGCCCTTTGTTCTCGCGCTCATGCTGGCCATCGTGCTGGGCCTCGCTCCCGCTAGCGCCGCGCCCTGCGATCCGACCTCCCCCTGCCCGGTTGCCACCGGCGCCTATGTGCTGCGCGCTCCCGCCGGCTGGGACGGCCGTTCGGCTCTGCCTCTCGTCATGTTCTTTCACGGCTTCGGCAGTTCGCCACAGCAGGATCTTGCCGAGACGGATCTCGGCACTCTGGCCGACACCCGCAACGTCCTGCTGGTCCTCCCCATCGGTCTCGACCGCCGCTGGAACGTCCGGCCGGGCGGCCCCAGGCCGCGTGACGATATCGCCTATGCCCACGAGGTGCTGGACGATGTGTTGAAGCGCTTCCCCATCGATCGCCGCACCATCGTGGCCTCGGGCTTCTCGGCCGGCGCCTTCATCACCTGGAATGTCGCCTGCTATGCGCCCCAGGGCTTCACCGGTTTCCTGCCAGTCGCCGGCGCGTTCTGGGAGCCGGTACCCGAAGGTCCCTGCCCCGGCGGCGCGGTCGACCTGCGCCACATTCACGGGCTCACGGATGAAACCGTTCCGATGCGCGGCCGCGTTGTCGGATCCGGTGCGAAACAGGGCGATATCCGCGCGAGCCTCGCGGCAATGATCCGCACCAATCGCTGCGAGGCCATGCCGGTCGCCACACCAGGACCGGAGGCCGAGACCTGCACCACCTGGCGCGGCTGCGACTCGGGCCGCACGCTCACCTTCTGCAGCCATGGCGGCGGCCATGACATGCGCGCCGCGTTCCTGGCAGAGGGGCTGGACTGGCTCGCCGGGCTGGAGCGCCCCGGCGAGCGGTAAACTCACAACCCGCTCGACACCGCCATCATGGTCTCGCCGCGAATGTCCTCGGTGAGCTTCTCTTCCAGCGCGGCAAATTCCGGCGTCGTCTTGATCTTGTACGAGCGCGGATGGGCGAAGGGCACGGTCACCTCGCTCTTGAACCGGCCAGGACGCGCGCTCATCACCAGCACGCGGTTGGCCATGAACACGGCCTCCTCGATATCGTGGGTGACGAACAGGATCGTCTTGCGGTGTTGCTCCCAGATCGACAGCAGCAATTCCTGCATCAGCGAACGGGTCTGGTGGTCGAGCGCGCCGAAGGGCTCATCGAGAAGAAGCACCTTCGGGTCGTTGGCGAGCGCGCGGGCGAGCGCCGCGCGCTGCTGCATGCCGCCCGACAATTGCTTCGGATAATGGTTGGCGAACTGGGTGAGCCCGACCTGCGCCATCAGCTTCTCGGCGATGGCGCGCCGTGCCGCCGGGGCCATGCCGCTCTCGCGTGGCCCGAACTCGATATTCTCGACGATCGTGAGCCAGGGAAACAGCGTGTAGCTCTGGAACACCATGCCACGGTCGCGGCCGGGCTCGCTGACAGCCTGCCCGTCGAGCGTGATGGTGCCGGTAGTCGGCGTATCGAGGCCGGCGACCGCGCGCAGCAGCGTGGACTTGCCGCAGCCGGAGGGGCCGAGGATCGCCACGAACTCGCCATCGGCAACCGTCAGGTCGACGGGCGCAAGTGCCTGGATCGGCGCCCCGCCATTGACGCCCGGAAAGGTGCGGGAAACGCCTTTGATGACGACGCCGCTCATAGCGCGCTCCACGGGAACAGCCGGGCGTTGATCGCCTTGAACAGGAAGTCGGATATGAGCCCGATCACCCCGATGATGATGATGCCGAAGATCATTTGACCCGTGGCCAGAAGCGCCTGGCTTTCGATGATCATGTGGCCGATGCCCGACGACGAGCCGATGAGCTCGGCAACGATGACATAGGTCCAGGCCCAGCCGAGCACTAGCCGCAGGATCTCGGCGATCTGCGGCGCGGCATAGGGCACCAGCACGCGGCCGACAATGCCCCGGTCGCGTGCGCCGAGCGTCAGCGCCGCTTCCACCAGATCCCGCCGGATCGAGCCGACAGCACCCGCCACCATCAGGATGATCTGGAACACCGAGCCGACGAAGATGACGAGCAGCTTCTGCGTCTCGCCGACGCCGGCCCACAGGATCAGCAGGGGAATGAAGGCGGAAGCCGGCAGGTAGCGGGCAAAGGATACGAAAGGCTCGAAGAAGGCTTCCACCGGCTTGTAGGCGCCCATGGCAAGCCCGATGGGGACAGCCACCAGCGCAGCAACAACGAACCCGCCGACTACACGCCAGACGGTGACGCCGATATCGGCGAGGAACCCGTGCTTGGTGATCAGCTCGATGCCCTCGCGCACCATGGTGATCGGGTCGGCGAGGAAGATCTTCGGCACGAAGCCGCCGAGCGTGAAGAAGGCCCAGACCGCGAAGAACAGCACGAAGAACGATATGCCGAGCACGACCTTGGCAGAGGAGGAGACGGGTTGGAGCGGTCTCATCGGGGGCAAGGGCCTTCCGGGTTCAGGACAAGGTCTCTGAAAGCGTCATGGCCGGGCTTGTCCCGGCCATCCACGTCTTCATGTCGATCAATGCAGAAGCCGTGGATGCCCGGCACGAGGCCGGGCATGACGACGCTCTGCGCAACGGGGCCCTTACTGGATGAACCGCGTGTCGACCATCGTGTCGAAATTCGGCTTCTGCCGGATCACGCCGATCTCCAGCAGCAGGTCGGCGGCCTTCTCGGTGAAGGCGCGCCACTCGCCGGCGAAGAAGGTGCGGTTGGCGGCCTGGTCCTGCCAGCGCAGGTACTGCGCGGAATTGCCGAACTGTTCGGCGGTCTGGCGGACATCGGCGCCCATGATCCGGTAGGCCTCGGCCTGGTTGGTCTTGATCATCTCGAGAGCCTCGAAATAGCTCTTCACGATGGCGCGCACAGCCGCCTCATTGGCCTGGATGAAGGCTGGCGTGCAGCCGAACGTGTCCATCACCATCGGATAGTCGAGCGTGGTCGCGATGATCTTGCCGGCCTGCGGGGCGGCACGCACTGAGGAGAGATAGGGCTCATAGGTCATGGCCGCGTCGTTCTGACCGGCCACGAAGGCCTGGGCCGCCGGACCCGGCTCCATGTTGACGACGGTCACGTCGCGCACCGACAGGCCGTTTTCCTTGAGGAACCAGGCCAGCGCGAAATAGGGCGAGGTGCCCGGCGCCGAGGCGGCCACCGTGCGGCCGCGCAGGTCGCGGATCGAATTGATCGAACCGCGGGTCACCATGCCGTCGGCGCCATAGCTCTTGTCGAGCTGGAACAGCTGGGTGGTGGCGATGCCGCTGGCATTCCACGAGATCCAGGTCTCGACCGTGGTCGCTGCGCACTGGATGTCGCCGGAGGCGATCGCCAGGTGGCGGCTCGCCTGCGGAATCTTGCGGATCGTCACGTCGAGGCCGTTGCGGGCGAAGATGCCGGCTTCCTTGGCGAGTGTGAGCGGCGCAAAGCCGGTCCAGCCGGAAATGCCGATGGCAACCTTGGTCTGGGCCTGGGCGGGAGCGCCGAGGGCAAGGCCGGCCAGCAGGGCGGCGCCGGCAATCAGGCGGCGCGACAGGGTGAGAGACGACATCGAAATTCTCCTCTGGTGGCGACAGTTGGGACGCCGCCTTTAAGGTTTCACTCTAGGGGGGATGAACCGGCGAACGGGATACGGAAATATCCGTAAGCCAGCGGAAAAGGCGGGGATTGCCGCTGGGTTGAGCCAAGAGGTCCTTCGAGGCTCGGGCGAATGCCGAACGTCTCTGCCTCACGCCCCAGCCGGCACGGCATAGGGGCTCTTGTCGCGCTTGAGGAACTGGCCATCGCCGGGCTTGCCCAGCACCTTGCCGTCCTCGACGATCACCCGGCCGCGGGCGATCGTCATGACGGGATAGCCGGTGACAGCGAAGCCCTCCCACGGCGTGTAGTCCGAGCCATGGTGCAGGATCTCCTGGCGCAGCACTTCCTTGCGGTTCGGATCCCACAGCACGATGTCGGCGTCCGAGCCGACCGCGATCGTGCCCTTCTTCGGATAGAGGCCGTAGATCTTGGCGTGATTGGTCGAGGTCAGCGCCACGAACTCGTTCGCAGAGATGCGGCCCTTGGCCACGCCCTCCGACCACAGGATCGGCATGCGCGTCTCGACGCCGGGAATGCCGTTCGGCACGTACTTGAAAGAGGTCTGACCCTTGGGGCTGAGCTTGCCGCGCGGGCTGTCGTAGAAGAACGGGCAATGGTCGGACGAGAAGGTGTGGAACACGCCCTGGCTCAGGCCTTCCCAGATCGCCTTCTGGCTGTCGGTGTCGCGCGGCGGCGGCGAGCAGACATATTTGGCGCCCGACATGTCCATGTTGGCGCCCTTCATGTCGTCGGCGGTCAGCGTGATATATTGCGGGCAGGTCTCGGCATAGACCTTGAGCCCGCGCTGCTTCGCCCAGCGGATCTGCTCCATCGCCTCGCGGCCGGAGACGTGGACGATCATGATCGGCACGTCGATCAGTTCGGCATGGCTGATGGCGCGGTGCGAGGCCTCGCGCTCGATCACCTCGGGGCGCGACACGCCGTGGTAGTAGGGCGCCGTCTTGCCGGCGGCCTCCAGCGTCTCGGTCATGAACTTGATCGTGTCGTAGCCCTCGGCATGGACCATGACGAGCGCCTGCTCGCGCCGGGCGACCGAGAACACTTCCAGGAGCTGACGATCGTTCAGCACCAGATCGTCATAGGTCATGAACACCTTGAACGAGGTGCAGCCATCGGCAAACAGGGCCGGCAGTTCCTGGTTCAGCACGGTCGGCGTCGGGTCCGAGACGATCAGGTGGAAGCCATAGTCGATCAGCGACTTGCCCTCGGCCTTGGCGTGATAGTCGCTGACGCAGCCGCGCAGCGACGAGCCTTTCACCTGTAGTGCGAAGGGAATGATCGTCGTGTTGCCGCCGGCAGCCGCCGACCGCGACCCGGTCTCGAACCCGTCGGCCATGGTGATGTCGGGGCCGGAATCCTGGTCGAGATGGACATGGCTGTCGATGCCGCCCGGCATGACGTAGAGGCCCGATGCATCGATCGTCTTCTTCGCATCGGTGATGGCTTCGGCCAGCAGGGCCACCCGGCCATTGCGGATGCCGACATCGCAGCGGATCGTGTCCGAGGCGGTGATGACGGTGCCACCACGGATGGCGAGATCGAGATCGGACATGGGTCGGCCCTGAGTGAGATTGAGATCACCGCATGCAACCTGCGGGATGGTCTGAGGCACCGCATTTTCGCCTGTGCGTCAAGCCCGCGATGCAAAGAGCAGACCGTCGCGCGCATGGACCAGCACCCGCATGCCGGTCGCAAGCTCGGTCGGCGCCCGCGCCATCACCCGCGCGCCCTCGTCAAGCGTGACCAGAGCGATGCCATAGCCGCTAGGAACGTCGAGCTCCGGCGTCGGCGCACGATGGACCACCGTCACCGACCAGACCGTGCCGTGTCCTTCCGCCTCGACCGGCTCGGGGTCGGCTTCGGCGCAGGCAGGGCAGAGCGCGCGGCGGAACTGCCAGTGATGGCCGCAGGACCTGCAACGGAACAAGGCAACGCCGCTCATGCCACCCGCTCCAGCACGAAGCCCACATGGCTGGAGAGAACCCCGCCATCGGCATGGCAATAGGCGAGCGGCGCATCCGCCACCTGCCGCGATCCGGCCTCGCCGCGCATCTGCCTGACCACCTCGACCACATGCGCCATGAACCCGGCAACGCCCGGATGGCCATAGGAGAGCAGACCGCCATGCAGGTTGAGCGGCAGCGGCCCGTCTTTTGCGAACAGGCCCTCGCGCGCGGCCCTCCCCGCTCCGCCGGGCGCCGCAAAGCCCAGCGCCTCGAGGAAGATCGCCAGCGTCGGCGTGAAACTGTCATAGAGGCCGAGCAGCCGCATATCGGCCGGCGTCCGCCCCGCGATGTCGAAGGCCTGGGCTGCGGCAATCTTCGCGCCGAGGCCGAGATCGTCGGGGATCTCCGACACATGCTGGTGCGTGTGGGCCTCGCCCCAGCCGGCGAGCCGGATCGCCGCCTTCGAAAGCGGCTCGACGGAGACGATCACGGCAGCACCGCCATCGCTGATCGGGCAGCAATCGCCGAACTTGAGCGGCGTCGAGACCGGCTTCGACGCCATCACGTCTTCGACCGTCAGCGGCTTTCTCAACTGCGCGCCAGGATGGTCCATCGCATGGCGGCGCATCAACACCGCAAGTTCCGCCAGTTCGGCTTCGGTCGCCCCGGTCTCGTGCAGATAGCGGGCGGCGAGCAGCGCATAGTAGGCCGGGATCGACGCGCCGAGCGGCACCTCATGCTCGGGATGGCCGACTGTCGCCAGAGCCTTCACGGAATCGTCGCGGCTCTGGCCGGTCAGCCGGTTCTCGCCGCCCAGAACAAGCACATGGCGACAGGCGCCCGCCGCAATCAGATGGCGTGCCAGCACGATGGCCATGGCGCCGGTTGCCCCACCGCATTGCGCCTGATGGGCATGGTGCGGGCGGATGCCGAGCCGCTCGCACATCACGGCCCCCATCATCAGGTGGGGATAGGTCATGGCGTACCCGGAGATCAGCCCGTCGATGGCATCGCGCGGCAGGCCGGAATCGGCGAGCGCATCCAGCGCCGCCTCCTCCATCAGGTCGACCGGCCCCTTGCCCGGATGCTTGCCGAAGGCGGTGAGCCCGACGCCGGTGAGATAGGCCATCGGCTCCGTCAGGCTTCCAACACGATGCGGCCGGCGACCTTGCCGGCGGCGAGATCGTCAAGCGCCTGATTGACCTGGTTCATCGGCCGCTTCTCGATCGGGATCGACGGCAGGTTCACCTTGCGGGCAAGCGCGATGAACTCCTTCAGCTCCTTGAGCGAACCGACATAGGAGCCGCGCACGGTCAGCGCACGCATCGGGAAGAATGGCAGCGCATAGCGCAACTCGCCGCCGTAAAGCCCGACCAGGATCACCACGCCGCCCTTGCGCACGGCATTGATCGCCAGCGCGGAGGTGTCCTCGCTGCCGACGAAATCGAGCGAAGCCGCGAGCTTGCCGTCAGCGAAGGCGGCAAGCTGCTTGGCGGCATCCGGCGCATTCGGATCCAGCGTCGCGGCAACGCCGATGGCCTCCGCCTGCTTGCGCTTCTCCGGCGAGGGATCGACCGCGATCACCGGTCCGACGCCCAGCGCCTTCAGGAGCTGGAGCGCCGTCTGGCCGAGACCGCCGCAGCCGAATACGGCAACCTTCTCGCCGTCACGGTGCGGCAGGATCTTCTGGATGGCCGAATAGATGGTGACGCCCGAACAGGCATAGGTCGCGGCCACCGCCGGATCGAGGCCGTCGACATCGACCAGGAATTTCTCGTCGGGCACCAGCACATGGTCGGCAAAGCCGCCGCGCGCCTGAACGCCGTGAAAGCGCGGTTTGGCGCAGAGGTTCTCATCGCCGGAGGCGCAGAGTTCGCATTCGCCGCAGCCGACCCATGTGTGGACCAGCCGCCGCTGCCCGGCCTTGACCGTCGTGACATCGGGGCCAACCGCCTCAACCGTACCGAGGATCTCATGGCCGAGGGTGAGCGGCAGCTTGAGGCCGCGCTGAACCAGATCGAGGCTCTTGCCACCGCCGATATTGTACTTGCCCTCGCGGATATGCAGGTCGGAATGGCAGACGCCGCAATGGGTCACCTTCATCAGCACTTCCCGGCCCTGCGGCACCGGACGCGCTTCTTCCGTCGGCACCAGCGCCTCGCAGGACACATTGAGACGCCAGGACGAGGTGGTCGCGGACTGGCTCTGGGCGAGGGCGGACATGGCGTTTTCCCTTGAAGGCTTGGTCGTTGATTGGCGGTCGGTTTGCCTGACCAGCCTGCTTGGCGCTGACGCTACCACGCGCCAGACAGCTGTAAACGCCCCGAACGGCCGATGGAGCCTTCCCGCTTAGCCGTCATGAGCGCGTCGCAGACATGGCCGACAGCCGGTGGCGAGATTGGAAGCGACGGGGTGACGGGCTAGGCTTGGCGCAACGCATCGCAATGGACATAGCCCATGCAGCTGAAAGCCGTGGTCTTCGACTGGGCCGGAACCATCATCGATTTCGGCTCAAGGGCGCCGATGGGCGTCTTCGTCGAGGCGTTCCGGCAGTTCGGAGTCGCGATATCGATCGCCGAAGCGCGCGGCCCTATGGGCCGGGCCAAACGCGACCATATCGCCACCCTGATGGCCGAACCGCGCATCGCGGCAGCCTGGCGCGAGACCCATGGCCATCTGCCGACCGAAGCCGATATCGACCGGCTCTATGACGTCTTCATTCCGCTGAATGTGAAGGTCGCGGCCGATTTCGCCGAACTGATCCCCGGCGCCGCCGACATCGTGGCCAAGCTCAGGGCGCGCGGGCTGAAGATCGGCTCGACCACCGGCTATACCCGCGAGATTATGGCGCCGATCCTGCCGCTGGCGGCGGCGCAAGGCTATGCGCCCGACAATCTCGTCTGCGCCGGCGACCTCGCCGAAGGCCGGCCGAGCCCGCTCATGATGTACCGCTGCTTCGCTGATCTCGGCGTCTATCCGCCGGCCTCCGTGGTCAAGGTGGACGATACGGTTCCCGGCATCGAGGAGGGCTTGGCTGCCGGCACCTGGACAGTCGGCATTGCCGCCTCCGGCAACGAGACAGGCCTGTCGCTGGCCGAATGGCAGGCCCTGTCGAAGCCAGAGCGCGAGCGGATCGTGGCCCCTGCCCGCGACAAGCTGGAAGCAGCCGGCGCCCATGTCGTCATCGACACGGTTGCCGATCTCCTGCCGGTCATCGAGAGCATCGACCGCCTGATGGCCGAGGGGGAAGCGCCCTAAGGCACTCAGCCCGTGGGCTGGACCAGGAAGCTGACGTGGGCGGCCACCACCCGCCAGCCCTCGGGCGTTCGCATCCAGGTCTGCATCTGACGACCGACCTTGCCCGGCGCCGACTGGCGGAAGAACAGCGTCGACGCCGTCGCCATGTCCTGCCCATAGGTCGTGATCACCGTGCGGTCGATCGTGCGCATCAATCCGACCGGCGAGCGCCCGGCGCGGAAGGCGGCGATCTCGTCATGGCCGTAGAGGTTCTCGGTAATGCCGTAGCGGATCGTCTGCGGGCTCACCCAGAACAGCGCATCGAGCGTCTCGACATCGTTGGAGGTCAGCGCCGTCTCGTAGCGCTGGAAGGCGGCGGTCACCTCGGCCAGCACGGCGGGGTCGTTGATGATCATGGGGATCAGGCTCCGAGATGGGCGACTTTGGATCGGACGAGGCCCTGGGCTTCGAGATGACCGGCGACACGCACCGCGATGTCCTCGCGCCAGGCGGCTGTGACAACCTGCACGCCGATCGGCAGGGCGGACCCTTCGAGCCAGACCGGCACCGTCATGACCGGGAGGCCAACGAAGGAGAAGGGCTGGGTATAGATGCCGAGATTGGCGCGCACCGGCAAGGTGACGCCATCGAGCTCGAACGTCTTCTGACCGATCAGCGGCGCGACCGTCGGCGTGGCAGGTGCCAGGATCACGTCCACGCCGGAGAACAGGCTCCGCATTGTTCCACGAAAGCTCTGCCTGAACCGCTGCGCCATGTTGACATAGGCTGCCGGCAGAAGGGCCCCGGCGAAGAACCGGTCGCGGGTATCGGGGTCGAAATCCTGCGGACGCTCGCGCAAGCGCTGCAGGTGCAGCGTGGCACCTTCCGAATTGGTGATCACATAGGCTGCGGCCCGGGCGCGGGCGGCATCGGGAATGTCGATCTCGCTTGCCGCCAGCGCCTTGGCGACCAGATCGACCGCCGCCAGCGCCTCGGGGCTCGCCCCCTGCCGGAAATAGCCGACCGCCTTGGCGACCTTCAGCCCACCGATCCCAGCAGAGACCTGGGGTGACAGCGGCTCGGCGGGGCGGTCCTGACAGGCGGGATCGTCGGCGTCGTAGCCCGACATCGCGTCATAGAAGGCCGCGCAATCGGCGGTGGAGCGGGCGAGCGGGCCCAGATGGTCGAAACTCGTCACAAACGGAAAGCTGCGCGCCCGCGACAGCCGGCCGAAGGTCGGCTTCAGACCGAACAGGCCGCAGAGCGAGGACGGCACCCGGATCGAACCATTGGTATCGGAGCCAAGCGTGACCGCGGCAAAGCCCGCGGCGGTCGCAGTCCCTGACCCGCCTGACGACCCCCCAGACATGCGCGAGGAATCATGCGGGTTGCGGGAGGGACCAAAATGGGCGTTTTCACCTGTGAAATCATAGGCATATTCGCCCATGTTGAGCGCCCCGAGCAGCACCGCGTCGGCGCTCGTCAGTCGCTCCACCAGAGTTGCATCCCGCGCGGCGGGCGGATCGTCGGCATTGATCTTCGAGCCGGCGAGCGTGGCGACCCCGGCAACGTCGAACAGGTTCTTCACCGCATAGGGCACACCGGCAAGCGGGCCGAGCGCCTCGCCAGCCGCACGTCTGGCATCGATGGCATCGGCCTGTTTCAGGGCGCGCGCCCGGGTGACCGACGTAAAGGCGCCCAGCATCAGATCGTGGCTGGCGATCCTGGCGAGATGCGCCTCGGTGACAGCCCGTGCCGTGAAGCGTCCGGAGCGGACGCCCTCGGCGATATCGGTGGCGGAGAGGCCGGCAAGCTGATCGGCCATGGTCACGCCTCGAACACGGGAGCAGCTTCGAGATGATCGGCGAGCCCTTCGCCCTCGCAGAGCCGCGCCAGGCGGATCGCGACCTGCAGGTTGAACACGACGGCAGGGCGCTGTTCGGGAAGGATCGTCAGACCCATGACCGGCGCCAGAGCATCGATCAGCCGTTCGGCATCGTCAGGTGAAACATCCGGCAGGGTCATGGCAGCTCCTGATCAGGTCTCCGCTCCAATCGTCATGCACATTTTTCCAGCACAATCGACGATAGTTTGCGGAATTGCATACGATCAGGCAAGTTCGAGGCCAGTCCGAAGACCCACCCTGATACCTCTCAGCCTCCACGATAGAGCAAACGGGCGCGAATCGTTCCGGGCAGATCCCGGATGTGATCGAGCAGTCCTTCGGCGTCCTCCACCGATCCGTCGGCGTCGAGGACGACATAACCGACATCGCCATCGGTCTGATAATATTGCGCGGCGATGTTGATGCTGCGGGCGGCGAACACGTCGTTCAGGCGCCGGAGTTCGCCCGGCAGATTGCGCTGCACCTGGATGAAGCGCGTGCCCGCGGGCCTGACCGGCAGCTGCACCTGCGGGAAGTTGACCGCGCCGGTCGTCGAACCTACGTCCGAATAATCGATGAACTTACGCGCGACCTCGGCACCGATGCGCTCCTGCGCCTCCTCGGTCGAGCCGCCGACATGCGGAGTGAGGATGACGTTGTCGAGGCCCTGCAGCGGGGTCACGAAGCGGTCGGCATTGGACGACGGCTCGACCGGGAAGACGTCGACGGCGGCGCCGCCGAGATGGCCGGCCTTCAGGGCGTCGGCGAGCGCGTCGAGGTCAAGGATGGTGCCGCGCGCATTGTTGATGAGATAGGCGCCCTTCTTCATGGCGGCGATCTGGGCGCGGCCAATCATGCCCTGCGTGCCCGGGGTCTCCGGCAGATGCAGCGAGACGACATCGGAGCGCGCGAGCAGGTCCGTCAGGTCGGCGGCCGGTTCGACATTGCCATGGCGCAGCTTGTCGGTGTGGTCGAAATAGATCACCCGCATGCCCATCGCTTCCGCGAGGACGGCGAGTTGGGATCCGATATTGCCATAGCCGACAATGCCCAGCGTCTTGCCGCGCAGTTCGAATGAGGCAACGGCCGACTTGTCCCAGGCGCCGTCATGCGCCTTGACGGATTTCGGGAAGATGCGGCGGAACAGCATGACGATCTCGGCGATCGTGAGCTCGGCCACACTGCGCGTGTTGGAGAAGGGCGCGTTGAAAACCGGGATTCCCGCGCGGTTTGCCGCCACCAGATCCACCTGATTGGTGCCGACCGAGAAACAGCCGATGGCGATCAACCGGTCGCTGGCTGCCAGAATCTCGGGCGTGATCTGCGACCGCGAGCGTATCCCAAGCAGGTGGACACCCCGCACAGCCTTGGCGAGCGAGGCTCCGTCCAGCGCCTTCGGCACCCGCTCGATCGACGTGTATCCGGCATGCTCCAGGATGCTCACTGCCGTGTCGGAAATGCCTTCCAGCAGGAGAATCTTGATGCGGTCTTTGGGGAGCGACAACGCGACGGACATGGCAGCCTCGAAAGGGCGGGAAAGCAGGACCCCGGCAATCGCAGGAACCGGCGTGCGCCGCAAGGGTTCGCATGACGGTCAGGCCGAGGCTGCCCGAAACGGAAAGCGCCGCACCCTGTAAGGGCGCGGCGCGCTATTGCTATCAGCCTGTCCGGAGGATCAGACCGAGCGATCGATCATCGCCGAGAGGGTCTCGTGCGTCCGCTTGAGCTCGAGGATCGCGTCCTCGATCTCGCGCCGCTGCTGTTCGAGATGGGCGATCTGCTCGATGCATTTCTCGCGCGAGAGCTTGAGCTGCTGGTCGGCGCCGGCGTCCTGACGCTCGTGAGCCTCCACCATCTCGGCGATCTCGGCGAGCGTGAAGCCCAGGCGCTTGCCCTTGAGAATCAGCTGCAGGCGAACCCGGTCAGCCGCGCTGTAAAGCCGGGCGAGGCCCTCGCGGCGCGGCGACAGCAGACCCTTGTCCTCGTAGAACCGCAGCGCGCGGAGCGTCACGTCGAACTCGCGCGCCAGATCCCCAATCGTGTAGACAGTCGGGCCGGTCTTGGCGGCTTCGACGTCGTCCTCGATCCAATAGACCTCGTTGTCGTTGTTCCGCGTCATCAACGTCTTCCGTTCCATACCTTGCTCCAGCCTCGCTCGCTGTGCGAACCCCGGCACCTGATCAAGCGCCTCATATAGACCATTCCGCCTTAAAATGGCAGTCCTACCTGCCCTTAGGGTACGTTACATGCCGTTAAGA
The DNA here is from genome assembly GCF_005160265.1 of Phreatobacter aquaticus. Classification (NCBI taxonomy): domain Bacteria; kingdom Pseudomonadati; phylum Pseudomonadota; class Alphaproteobacteria; order Hyphomicrobiales; family Phreatobacteraceae; genus Phreatobacter; species Phreatobacter aquaticus. Next base: position 79,470 of record NZ_CP039865.1, read on the forward strand.
ACGCCCGAAACGTGCACGAGTGCAAGGATGATGCCCCGGCCGCAGGGATTCTGGCAACGCATTTCACCGCACTGCAGTTAACAAAAATCAAAGGCGTTAACCGTCCCTTTACCATGACGGCCAAGATTGCTGGCTGGACGATCGGCAAGGCTTGGATTCGCCTTGGGTGGGTCGAGCCGGGCGCCAGGTCTTCGCGAATTCGTCGTTGAGATCTCGTCCTGACAACCGCCAAGCGGATGGACCGTGATGCGACATACCGTTCCCTGGAGTGTGAAAGGCGTTGATCACGACGCCCGGGAGGCAGCCAAGGAGGCTGCCCGCCGCTCCGGAATGTCGCTTGGCGAATGGCTGAACACCATGATCGTCGATCGTGCCGATAGTGTGGACGCACCCGCAGACCTGTCGGCTGTGGCTCGCCGCCTCGACGGCCTCACCCAAAAGCTGGATGCCGTGACCCGGCGTGGCTCGGAGACGGCGATCCCTCGCGGTCATGCCGGCGGCGACACCAGCGAGATTGTCCGTGCCCTCGACGCCGTCGCGCGATTGGCCGAACTGTCGGAAAGGCGCTCGGCTGCTGCGATCGAGGCCATCGAACGCATGTCCGCGAGCAGCCCCACCGATACGCGCTCTCCCCTGCAGACGCGCCTTTCGTCGCCGCCACTGGCCCCCTCGATCGTCGCGGATCCAGGCCGTTCATCGACCCAGGCTCAGCTTGAGGAGATCGCCCGGTCCATCCGCGGCATCAATGATGGGCCGTTGTCCCCGCACGATGCGCCTGTCGCCCCGCGCCGCAAAGGCTTCAACCGGGACATCGAATCCGCTGTCGCCGAAATCGCCGCGCGTCAGCGCGCCCTTGACCTGCCCCGCGCCGAGGCTCCTGCAGCTGCGATGTCCGCGCCGGTCCGTCAGGCCGACTTCGGTCCCCTGGAGGAGCGCCTCGACTCGCTCAGCCGGCGGATGGACGCGATCCTCAATTCACAACTTCCTCGCGAAACGGTTCGCGACAGCGCGAATATTGCAGCCGAGATCGGACGGCTGTCGCAGCAGATCGACGCCATCGCCCGCCCCTCCGGCGACGGACTGGAGCGGGAAATCCGCACCCTCGCCACACGCATCGAAGCCATGCGCGCAGAGCTTGGCCAGCGCGAGCACGTCTCGGCCGGCCGGGCGATCGCCGAAGTGCGCGCCGACCTTGCCGAGATCAACCAGCGCATCGGCAGCCTTGCACCCCGTCAGTCGGTCGAGACGCTGGAATTCGAGATCCATTCGCTGGGCGAGCGGTTGGCCGATGTGCGCGCTCAAGGGATCCCGGCCGAAGGTCTGGAATGGCTGGTCGCCGAATTCGAGCGCACCGTCGCCGGACTGACGCCGGCTGAGGGCATTGCCGAGGAAGTCCGCGCGCTGTCGCGCAAGCTCGACTCCGCCGGCCGCTACGGCCTCGATGCAGCCGATGCCGGCGAGTTGATCGCAGAGACCCGCGCCATTCGCGGCATGCTGTCCGAGACGGCAAGCCGCAAGTCGGTGGAGGCGCTTGCCGATCAGGTCGCCATGCTTGGCGAGCGCATGGATGCGCTGGCCGCTGACCGGCCGGCCCCGCAGGGCGAACAATTGGCGGCAGCCCTCGAGGCCCGGATCGAACAGATCACGGCGCGCATCGAGAATGCTGCCCGCCAGGCAGCTCCCCCCGCCACCGTTGCCAGCAATCCGGAACTGGAAGACGCGCTCCGCCGTCTTGCCGACAAGCTGGACGGCTCGTCGAGCAGCGCCAGCGATCCCAAGGCACTGGCCGAGATCGAACGCCACATCGTGTCGCTGGCCGCCAAGATCGATGCCACCGACCAGCGCTTCACCCAGCTCGGCACGATCGAGCGGGGGCTGTCCGACCTGTTCGTGCAGATGGAAGAGATGCGCGCCAGCGCCATCGAGGCGGCTGAGCGCGCCGCGCGTGGCGCCGTGGCTGGTCGCGGCTCGCCCGATGTCGATGCACTGAAGCGCGAGATCGAGGATCTGCGTCACGGCCAGGCTGCCACTGAGCAAAGGGCCCAGGGCGCCGTCGATGCCGTTCAGGAAACGCTGGAGCGCGTCGCCAAGCGCATTGCAGAGATCGAAACGGCGCCTGTAGCCGCACAGGCTTCGATGGCAGCGCCTGTTTCCATGGTCGAGGCCGAGCCCGTCGTCGCCAGAACCGTGCGCATCGCACCGCGCGCCGAGGACCGCGTCCAGGCCCCAGCGCCTGCTCAGAAGTCCGCGGCGGAGGCTTCGGCCCCTCAGCGCGTTCCTGCGGCAGCCGCACCGCCACGCCCCACCGGGCAGGTCGATCAGCCACTGGAACCGGGCTCGGGCGCTCCGCGTCTTCGTCCGCCGGCGCCGGGTGCCGGCCAGGCGACGAGCAAGGGCGATTTCATCGCAGCCGCCCGCCGGGCTGCCCAGGCGGCGGCCGAGGCCAGCCAGTCGACACGTCCGGCCGGCAAGGACGGCGCCGACCAGTCTCCAAAAGCTTCGCTGTTCTCCCGCCTGCGTGGCGCCGGCAAGGCTCAGGCTGTTGAGCCGACCGTCGAGATCGAACCCGCTCCGCCGAAGGCCAGAAAGGCCCGCGAGGCGGCACCGGCCATCGTTGCCGGACCGGCGATCATCAGCCATGTCGCGGACGAAGCCGAGGCAGGCCCGTCACTTGGCGAGAAGCTTGCCGCCAACCGCAAGACCATCGTGATGGGGATCGGCGCGGCCTTGCTGGTGGTTGCCGCTGGCGCGTCGACGCTGTCCACCCTGCGCAACAATGCCAATCCGGCCAACCCGGAGATGCGCGTCCCGAGCGCGCCCCCCGAGGTGAGCGAGCCCCCGGCCGCCCCGCCTGCACCCGAAGTTCCGGCCCCCAGCGCCGCACCATCCTCCGCGCCTTCCAGCGCCACCCCGGATGCACCTCCGCAGCCGCCGGCACCGGGCTCGTCGCAGACCGATGACCAGGCGCCGCTGACCACCGGCTCGCTCCCGGGCGCAGCCCGTCCGATCGCCGCCGTGCCTCCGGGCACGACCGTCTCGCCGACAGGCTGGCAATCCGCCGCAGGCCGCCCCGCCGAACGGCCGCAGACGATCCCTCCTGCCCTTCGCGCAGCGGCCGACTCTGGCAATCCGGTCGCAGCCTATGACCTCGCGACCCGCTATCTCGAAGGGCGCGGCGTTCCCGTCAGCGCCACGGAAGCCGCGCGCTGGTACCAGCGCGCCGCCGATGCCGGCATCGCTCCCGCTCAATATCGCCTCGGCAGCCTTTACGAGAAGGGCACCGGCGTCGTCCGCGACCTCAACCGCGCCCGCACGCTCTATGAGCGCGCGGCGGAAGCCGGCAATGGCAAGGCCATGCACAATCTCGCGGTGATCTTCGCTCAGGGGCAGCAGGGTGACCGGCCGGATTATCGCACGGCCGCCAACTGGTTCCGCCGGGCCGCCAATCACGGCGTCACCGACAGCCAGTTCAACCTTGGCATCCTCTATGCCCGCGGCCTCGGCGTCGATCAGTCGCTGGCCGAGAGCTACAAGTGGTTCGCACTTGCCGCCAATGGCGGCGACCAGGATGCGGCCAAGAAGCGCGACGAAGTGGCGGGCCGCCTGGACGCGCAGACCATGGTCGCGGCCCGTCTTGCGGTGCAGACCTTCACCGCCCGGCCCGAGCCGGAAGCCGCCGTTCGGGTGGCCATGCCGGCCGATGGATGGGGCGAGCCGACCGCCCAGTCCACCCCGCGCCGCGCCCAGGCGACGCAGCGCTAACGCCGTCCGACCTCGCGGCGTCGCGACGGGCGGCGCTTGTCGGTTGACACCTTCCCCAGCGGACCCCTCAATGCCTCAAAAGCATTCTGGGGAAACGTCTGATGGCATCCGGCAATCCGCTCGCGCCTATCCCGCATCCGCCGAAGAAGCCGGTGATCGGCAACATGCTGACGGTGGACAGCGACATGCCGCTGCAAAGCCTGATGCAGCTCACCCGCGAGCAGGGCCCGATCTTCTGGCTCGACATGATGGGCACGCCGCTGGTGGTGGCCTCGGGCGCAGCCCTGGTGGACGAACTCTGCGACGAGAAGCGCTTCGACAAGGCGGTGCGCGGCTCGCTGCGCCGCATTCGCGCCATTGGCGGCGACGGGCTGTTCACCGGCGACACCCAGGAGGCCAACTGGTCGAAGGCCCACAACATCCTGCTGCCCACCTTCTCGCAGCGTGCCATGGTCAATTACCTGCCCATGATGCTGGATGTCGCCTCCCAGCTCTGCCTCAAATGGGAGCGCATGAACGCCGACGACGAGATCGATGTCGTCCACGACATGACCGCGCTGGCCCTCGATACGATCGGGCTCTGTGGCTTCGACTACCGGTTCAACTCGTTCTACCGGCGCGACTACCACCCCTTCATCGACGCGCTCACCCGGACGCTCGAGACCTGCATGATGCAGCGCGGCCTGCCGTTCGAGAGCGTCCTGCTGCGCAGCCGTCTGGCGCAGATGAAGGACGATGTCGACTTCATGAACAAGCTGGTCGACGACATCATCCGCGAGCGGCGGCGCGGCGGCCACGGCACCGAGCAGAACGACCTCTTGAACTACATGCTGGCCGGCGTCGACAAGCAGACCGGCGAGAGCCTGTCGGATGAGAACATCCGCTACCAGATCAACACGTTCCTGATCGCCGGCCACGAGACGACATCGGGGCTGCTCTCGTTCACGCTCTATTTCCTGCTGAACCATCCAGACGTGCTGGCCAAGGCGACCGAAGAGGTCGACCGGGTGCTTGGCAACGACATCAACCTCCAGCCGACCTATGCCCAGGTGAATCAGCTCACCTACGTTTCACAGGTTCTGAAGGAGGCGCTACGCCTCTGGCCGACCGCGCCCGCCTTCGGACTTTATCCCTACAAGGACGAGGTGATTGGCGGGCAATATCCGCTGAAGTCGAAGACCTTCGTCACCGCGCTGACGCTGATGCTGCACCGCGACCCCTCTGTCTGGGGCTCCGACCCCGAGGCCTTCAATCCCGATCACTTCTCCCGCGAGGCGGAAGCCGAGCGGCCGGTCAACGCCTACAAGCCGTTCGGCAACGGCCAGCGGGCCTGCATCGGGCGGCAATTCGCGATGCAGGAGGCCGTCCTGGTGCTCGGCATGATCCTGCAGCGTTTCCAGCTCTTCGACCACACGAAGTACCAGCTGAAGATCAAGGAGACGCTGTCGATCAAGCCTGACGGCTTCAAGATCAAGGCCCGGCCGCGGCCAGGCCGCACGCGCGGTACCATGATCGCAGCCGCCGGCGCGCCCGGTGCGGCCAGCGCGGTTGCAGCGTCGACGACGCCGAAGCACGGCACGAAATTGGCAGTCCTCTACGGCTCCAACCTCGGCGCCACGGAGGAAATCGCCCGCGCCATCGCGGAAGCGGGCGAGCGCAACGGTTTCGACGTGACCCTGGCCGATCTCGACGACTTTGCCGGCAGGCTGCCGCGCGACGGCGCCGTTGTCATCGCCTGCGCGTCCTACAACGGCAGCGCACCCGACAATGCCGCCCGCTTCGTGCAATGGCTGAACGAGGCCGGTGGCTCAGATCTGCTCGCAGGTGTGAACTATGCCGTGTTCGGCTGCGGCAATCGCGACTGGGCCTCGACCTATCAGGTCGTTCCGCGCCAGATCGACGAGCGGCTAGCAGCACTTGGCGCCCGCCGCATCATCGAGCGCGCCGAGGGCGATGCGCGCGAGGATATGGACAGTCAGTTCCAGGACTGGCTTGGCAAACTCTATCCAGCCGTCGTCACGGCGCTCAACCTCGACATCGACCTCTCGGGTGCCGACAGGGCCGAGCCGCTCTATGCGGTCGAGACGATCGAGCCGGCGGCCACCAATGCGGCTGCGGCCGGCACCCACACGCTTGCGATCACCGCAAACCGCGAGCTTCAGACCTCGCCCGAGCGCTCAACCCGCCATATCGAGGTCAGTTTGCCGGCCGGCGTCACCTATCGCCCCGGCGACCATCTGAGCGTCGTGCCATCGAACGGCGAGGCACTGGTTGGCCGGGTGATCCGGCATTTCGGCTTCAGGGCCGACGCCCACATTCGCCTGTCGGCCCAGGGTGGTCGCCGGGCCGCACTGCCGGTCGACCAGCCGATCGCGCTCGCCGACTTGCTCGCCCATCACGTGGAGCTTCAGGCGGTTGCCACCCGCAAGCAGGTGCAGACGCTGGCCGAACACACGCGCTGCCCGATGACGCGGCCGAAACTCCAGGCGCTGGCGAGCGAAGCCGAACCTGGTGGCTATCGCAGCGAGATCTGGCTGAAACGCCGATCCGTTCTGGACCTTCTGGAAGCTCACCCCGCCTGTGAGCTGCCCTTCGCGGTGTTCATCGAGATGATGCCGCTGATGGCACCACGCTACTATTCGATCTCATCCTCACCGCTCGCATCGCCGGACAAGGCCAGCATCACCGTTGGCGTCGTTCGGGGCCCGGCCCGCTCGGGCCAGGGCGAGTTTGCGGGCACCTGCTCGACCTATCTCGCTGGCCAAACTGTCGGCGGGACCATCCAGGCCGCTATTCGCGAAACCAAGGCGGGCTTCCACCTGCCCGAAAGCCCGGCAACCCCCATCATCATGATCGGTCCCGGCACGGGCTTGGCCCCGTTCCGGGGCTTCTGCCTCGAGCGGCAGGCCCTCAAGGCACAAGGTGAAACGCTCGGGCCAGCCATGCTGTTCTTCGGCTGCCGCCATCCCGACCAGGACTTCATCTATCGCTCCGAACTGGAAGGCTTCGCCCGCGACGGCATCGCTGACCTGAAAGTCGCCTTCTCCCGTGACGGGGCCACCCGCACCTATGTACAGGATCTGGTGCGAGCCGAACGCGCCAGGGTCTGGGCGATGATCGAGGCCGGCGCGGTGATCTTCGTCTGCGGCGATGGCAGCCGGATGGAACCCGACGTCAAGCGTGCTCTCGTCGATCTCTATTGCGACGAGAAGGAGGTGTCGCTGGAGGAGGGCGAGGCCTGGATCGAGCGCATGGGCCGGGACAACCGCTATGTCCTCGATGTCTGGGCATCCAGTTGAGCCATCAGCCCTTAACGTTGATGCTGCACTGCGGTTGACATTCATGCTGCAACGCACAATATCTCGTGTCTAGGGAATCGACGCCCTCGGGGAAACTTGTCCACGAGGAGACCGACCATGGCACGAGCCACCAATGCGCTCGGCACCTTCCGCGAGCTGTCCCCCGAGGACCAGCTTCTGTACCGCGATCATCTGATCCGGCTCGATGCCGAAACGCGCCGCGACCGCTTCAACGGTATCGCCGACGACGCGTTCATCGAGCGCTATTCCGCGCGCTGCTTCACCGGCCGCACGCGCCTCTTCGCCTATGTCGACGGGAGCGGCCAGATCCGCGGCTGCGCCGAGATCCATCCGCCGAGCCGTACGACACCCGCCGACATCGCCTTCTCTGTCGAGCCTGAATTCCGGCGCCGGGGGATCGCGTCTGAGCTGTTCGAGGCGATCATCGTGGCCGCCGGTGCCCAGCGCATCCGCACGCTCAGGATCACCTCCGGCGCGCAGAACGCCGCGATGCGGGCGCTCGCCCGCAAGTTTGGCGCGAGCTTCACCTATGATGCCGGAGAGGCAACCGGCTTGCTGTCGGTGCCCGCCTCAAGCGCGAAACCGCGCCGCTTCCCGGCAGATCAGGTTCAACGTCTCACGGCAGCCTGATCAGCCTGCAGCGGCGACCATCACGCCGCCCCACCATACAAGAAGGCCCGCCATGATGGCGGGCCTTCTGCATTGTGGGGAACGGTGGTCAGGCCTGGTGGATCAGGCGGCCTTGCCGAACGAGCCGAACTTGCCGACCTCGGCCTGAAGCGACTTCGCACCGTCGGTCGCGACCTGGCGGACGGTGTTGAAAGCGTCCTGCGCGCGGGTCAGGTTCGTCTGGCCGAGTTCGCGGAGATAGGCGACGTAGCGCTCGCCGGCATCCTTCGGGCTGGACGCATCGGCGATCGACTGGACGGCGCCGAGCGTCAGGGTGACATTGGCAATGGTCGCATCGATGAGGCCGCGCGACACGCTGGCGCCGGCGCCGACGACGGCAACCAGGGCCTTCTCGACGGTGGCGGTGGCATTCAGAACGCTGGTCTCGGCATCGGCAACACGGACCTTGGCGGTCTCGGCATTGCGCTTGACGAAGTCACGGGCGGCGGTCGGAACCTGCAGCTTCTCCTGAGCGCCCTTCAGCGTCTCGAGAATCTGGGCAACCGGCGCGAAAGCGGTGGTCTCGGCCTTCGGGGCCTCGGCGGCTTTGGTCTTGGCGGTCTTCTCGGTCATTGTCGTCTCCATCCTCTTGAGAGCTATGGTTCGCCACGTCCAATAGCGGCCCGCGGCGAGCAGGGCCTTTATGGCACAGATTATTGTGCAGTGCAACATATTTGATTTGTGCGACGCACAATAACGCACGGCGAGCGCTTGCGGCCTTTTTGTTCGGCCCCGGCGGTCTTATGTCAGCCGCCAGACATTCTGCGGACAGGACCCATGACCCATCAGGATCAGCGACCGCCGTCATTCGCACGTCACGATGGCGGCACGATGACCGACCGAGACCGCGACAAGTTGGCCGGCCTGCGCAAGGCCAAGGTCGTGGCGACCAGCCTGCTGGTCGGGTCTGTATCGCTGATGGTGGTCTCCAAGCTGCTCGAGGCGCGCTATCCCGCCTTCGGCTATGTCGCCGCATTCGCGGAAGCCGCAACGATCGGCGGCCTTGCCGACTGGTACGCGGTGGTCGCACTGTTCAAGCGGCCGATGGGCCTGCCGATCCCGCACACCGCGATCATCCAGCAGAACCAGGGCCGCATTGCCGACAGCCTCGGCGAGTTCGTCGAGACGAACTTCCTCGCACCGGAGCCGGTGGCCGCCAAGCTGCGCGAAGTCGACTTTGCGAGCCTCATCTCGGAATGGCTCTCGGACCCCGCCAAGAGCGGCTCGCTCTCCCGCTTCGTGCTGAAGCTGGTACCGCAAGCCATGGCGAGCATGGACAATTCCCGCCTCAAGGACTTCGTCTCCGAGCGCCTGATGGAGCAGGTTGGCGGTCTGAAGATCGCGCCCATCGCCGCCCAGCTCCTGTCGGCGGTTACCGCCGACGGGCGCCACCAGAAGCTGCTCGACCAGTTGCTCGGCGCCATCGAGACCATCCTGACCGACCAGGCGGCGCTCGATGGCATCCGCGACAAGATCCGCCAGGAACTGCCCTCGCTGTTCAAGCTGTTCCAGGCCGATGCCTATCTCCTGAAGAAGATCATCGCCTCCACAGGCTCATTCCTCGACGACGTGCGCGGCGATCCCGACCATGCGCTGCGCCGCGAGTTCGACCGGTTCGTCCAGGCCTTCATCATCAATCTGCGCGACAGCCCCGACTATGCCGAGCGCGCCGAGAAGCTGAAGCGCGACCTGCTGGGCCGCCAGGAGGTGCGCGGGCTTGCCCAGGAGATGTGGAAGAGCCTCACGGCCTTCCTGGAACGGGATGCCCAGTCGCCGGAATCCCGCATCGAGGCGCATCTCGCCGGCCTGCTCACCGATATCGGCCGCAAGCTCGCCACCGACGAGCGCATGAGCCGCGAGATCAACCAGGGCTTCGTCGTGGCACTCTCCGCCTTCGTCGAGCAGCAGAAGAGCAGCGCCTCCACCTTCATCGCTGACCAGGTCAAGTCCTGGGACATGCAGCAGATGATCCGCCTGATGGAGCTCAACATCGGCCGCGACCTGCAATACATCCGGCTGAACGGCACCCTGATCGGTGGCCTCGCCGGCCTCGTCCTTCACGTGATCGAGGTGCTCTTTCGGCTCGCTTGAAACAATCCTGTCGTCTGAATAGGGTTGAACAGGGCACGGCGGGGCGCGTGGGCTCCCCGGCCGGTCCGCGCGGAGAAGCGACAATGACGCAGACGCCTCAATCGATCATCGACATGTTCACCAAGATGGGCCAGGACCTGAAGATTCCCAGCGTCGATCTTGAGAAGATCGTCTCGCACCACCGCAAGAACCTGGAGGCGCTCAGCGCCTCGACCAAGGCGGCAGCCGAGGGCGCGACCGCCTTCGCATCCAAGCAGCGCGAGCTGATCGAGGCCGCGATGAAGGACATCCAGGCCGCGGCCCAGGGCTTCAAGATGCCGGGCAGCCCGCAGGAAGCCATGCAGGCCCAGGCCGAATTCGCCAAGAAGGCGATGGAAGCCGCGATCAAGAACACCAAGGACATGGCCGAGCTGGTGCAGAAGTCCAACCAGGACGCCATGAAGATCATCCAGGACCGGATGAAGGAAAGCTTCGAGGAGATCCGCGCCAGCTTCACCAAGAAGTAGGCGCAAAGGGCCGATTGCCCACACGCCAGCACCGCAATCGACGTCATGGCCGGGCTTGTCCCGGCCATCCACGTCTTGAGGGTGCCAAGGCGGTGCAGAAGGCAAGTCGTGGATGCTCGCCACAAGGGCGGGCATGACGAACTGTCGAAGGCCGGCTCGTCACGACCGCCAGTATCGAACCGATCGTCACACCGGCCTGGCGGGATCCGGATAGACCAGCTTGCGCCAGCCGGTGCGGTCGAACGGCGTGAACGAGCCCTCGGGCTGCGCCAGCCGGTCGGCGACCGCATAGACGGCCGACGGGTTATGACCCAGCCCGCAATGGCTGCCCTTGACCTCGATGTTCTCGGCAAGCGGGCCCGGCTCTTCCATGCAGCATTGCCAGGCGCAGACGCCATCGGTGCGGCTGTAGATCGCCGTCGTCGGCATGGGGGGCGTAGCGGCAATGTCGCCGCCCATATGGTTGTCGCGGGCATCCACCTTGTGCCCGGACGTGAACTCGTAGACGCGCCAGGCATTGGTCGCCCGCGGGTCGCCGGCGAACGGACTGCCAAGCGTGATCACCGAGCGCACCAGATCCGGCAGCGCCTTGGCAAGCTGGCGCGCATAGATGCCGCCGAGGCTCCAGCCGACGAGGCTCACCTTGCGGCCATGCTTGTCGGCCAGTTCCTTGACGCGATCGACCATCCGCCGCTCGAAGCCCGGCAGAAGCCCGTAATTGCGGCCAAGGTCCCAGCCATAGGCCTCGTAGCCCTGCCCCGACAGGAAGGTCCGCAAGGGTCCGGTCGACCGGTCCGAGGTGATGAGGCCGGGCAGGACCAGAACCGGATGGCCGTCGCCGCGCGGTGCGGTCGACATCAGCGGATAGGCCGCGACAAAGGCGGCGAGTTCAGGGATCGCGCGGCCCTCGAGGAGCAGCAGGGTCTTGGAAGGGGGCGGCAATGTCGCCGATGCCGATGCCATGCTGTTTCCTCTCGTCTGGTGCCGGTAACCTCGGGGGTCCCGGCTTGGCGCAGCTCTGAATCAAGAGCTGGCGCACACAGGAGAACACCGAAGGCCGATCTTCACAAGCCTGCGCAACGCCTCAACAGATGGGGATGTTCCAGGCGCGGCGCCATTTGCCTCATCTCGCAGCGGCTTTCGGCGCACGGGTCTTGACCGATGCCGCCTTGGCCGATGCCGCCTTGGCTGAGGCGGGTTTGGCCGCCGGTGCCGTCGCCACACGGGCCTTGGCCGCTCCGGCCTTCGGTTTGGCTGAGGGCTTGGCAGCCTTGGCCGCAACCGGCTTCTGCGCGGCCTTGCCATCCGCGGCCGTAGCAGCCCTGTCCTTTGCCGGCTCTTGACTTGGAGCCGGAGAGGCCTCCACATTTTTGTGTGGCGCAGCGGCCGCCATTTTGGCCACCACCGCCGTCTTCAACTCGGCCAGCGCCTCGGCCAGATGATCGGCGAGCCGCCCCATATCGGGCACGGCCTTGGCGCAGCCGGTCAGCCCGAAATCGAGATGATCCAGATAGCTCTGGACCGTGAAGTTCAGCCCCACGCCATGGGTCGGGATCGACACCGGATAGAGCGCCGATATTTTAGCACCAGCGCAGTAGAGGGGGAAATTCGGTCCGGCCGTGTTGGAAATCACCACGTTGACACCCATCGGCACGAGGTCGGCGAGCCCCGACTTGCCGAACAGTTTCATTAGCCCCGGCAGCAGCAGAGGCGCGCCGATCATCGTGAAGTCCTTGGGCGCGGCACTCTTGGCGGTGCCGGCGATCGACTTCGATGTGTTCGATGTCCTGCGGATCGAGGCCAGCCGTTCCAGCGGATCGGCAATATCGGTCGCCAGCGGGCAGTTCATGCCGAAGACCTGATTGTTGATCTCGGTATTACCGGCTTCCCGGAGCGAGATCGGCACGAAGGCGATGAGCGGCGTCTTCGGCAGTTTCTTGCGGGCGAGGAGATAACGACGGAGCGCGCCCGAACATATCCCCATCACCACGTCGTTGATCTTGGCGCCCGTCGCCTTGGCGATGAGCTTGGCATCCGCCAGCGGCAGCGACCGCGCGGCATAGGCGCGCTGGCCCGTGATGGTGACGTTGAAGGGCGTCTTCGGCGGCACGAAGGACGGCAATTGAGCACCGCCAGACGTCGTCTTGGGCTCATCCGCAGCAGGAGCTTTCCCGGAACCAGCCGGAGACAGGGCTCCGGCGACCGAGGTGATCAGCTCAGCGCCGGCCGCCAGCATGTTGAGATGCTGACGCATCAGATTGCCGACGAGATCGTTCAATCCGGTCAGCGCCCGCTCGGCCTGGCTCGGCTTCGGCGGCAGGGCCCTGGGCTCCGGCGGCTCGACGACCCGTGGCACCTCGGTGACATCATAAAGCGCCTTTGTGATGACCATGCCGGCTCCGCCATCGACCGCGGCATGGTGCACCTTGGAATAGAGCGCGAGGCGCCCATCGGCGAGGCCTTCGATCACGGTGAACTGCCAGAGCGGCTTGGACCGGTCGAGCAGGACCGAATGCAGCTCGCCGACCTTGGCCTCGAGCTGGTCGAACGAGCCCGGCCCATCCAGCACCACCTGGCGCACGTGATAGGCGAAATCGACGTCGGCGGTATCGACCCAGCCGGGATGGTCGAGATCGAGGAGCGTGCGGGCGAGCTTCTTGGAGAAGATCGGAATGAGATGGATGCGCGTCTTCAGGAAGGCGGTGAAATGGTCGTGAAACGACCCCGTCATGCCCTTCGGACGGTCATAGAGCGTCAGCCCCGCCACATGCATGGGGGTCTCGGGCGTCTCCATGTAGAGAAAGGTCGCGTCGATGCCGCTGAGCTGCTTCATGCACGCCTCCCTGGAGACGATCCTCTCGCGCCCTGGGCAAGGCGGGGGATCCTTGGACGACATTGAACGCTCTCGCGACCAGATCTGGCAAGCCCTGGGCTGCAGCGGGCTTTCGCATCGGAGCGGGGACTGAACCCTCTCCCCGCACGCGGGGAGAGGGCAAGGGTGAGGGGCTCGTGCGGCCTGGATGAGGGCTGGGGCCGACGGCGACGGCCAGGCGGACGCAGCGCAGCATTTGGCTGGGGACTGGTCCCATGACAGGGCCGTCTTCAATCGACACATCGGGCAAAGTCTGATTGGAATCTCACAGGACAAAGTCGGAATCGGTTCTGGCCGAACTGTATCTGCGTGCCGCGCGTCCTTGAGCCTCCCCGACGGTGCCGCACCTTGACCACCATGCACGTCCGCCTCATTCCCAGCATTGCCGGCGCGGTGATCGTCGTGTCGCAGCTCTCGAATTTCGTGTTCGCGCCGGCATTGCCCGAGATCAGCCGCCATTTCACCATCGCGCCCGGCACGGCGCAGCTTCTGATGACCGTCTTCCTCGCGGGCTATGCCGCCGTGCAGATCGTCGTCGGGCCGCTCGCCGACAGCCTCGGCCGCCGCCCGGTCCTGATCGCAGGCGTGCTGCTCCTTGCACTCGGCTGCGCGGTTTCCGGTCTGGCACCGACCATGGCCCTGCTCTTTGCCGGCATCATCCTCCAGTCACTTGGCGCGGGCATCCTGCCGACCATCGGCCAGGCCATGATCCGCGACAGCCAGACCCAGCAGCGCACGATGACCATCCTCACGCGGCTCGGCATGGCACTGGCGCTCGCCTCCGCCGTGACGCCGATGATAGGCACGACGCTGGTCGGCGGCCTCGGCTGGCGCGGCCTGTTCCTTGCCATGGCTGTCGCCGCGCTGGCCCTCCTGCCCTTCTCCTGGATCTCGCCCGAGACGCTCTCAGCCCCCCAGCTTGCGGCGGCCCGCGCCTCCTCGCCGATGGAAATCGCGCTGTCCGGCTATCGCGCGGCGCTCGGCCAGCGGCGGCTGGTGCTCTACGCGATCATGATCGGCTGCCTCACCGGTGCGATGACGGTGTTCTTCACCGGCGCGCCCTTCCTGTTCATCCACACCCTCAAGGTCTCGGTCCATGCCTATGGATTGTGGGCCTTCGCGGCCTTCCTGCCCTTCATCGCCGGCGCCATGGCGGTGCCGGTCCTCTTGAAGCGGAAGTGGCTGTCGCTTGAGGACAATATCCTGCTCGGCTGCGGCCTGGCGGTTGCGGGCACGGGCTTCGGCTGGTTCGCCAGCGACTGGGATCCGACACCGGTCCTGGTGCTGATCGGCGCCGGCCTGTTCACCTTCGGCCTCGGCATTGCCGTCGTGCTCGGCAAGCCGGCGGCGCTTCTCGGGATCACAGACAGGATCGCAGCCTCGACCGCGCTCATCACCTTCCTGATGACCGTGCTGGCCGCCGCCATCTCGGCCGTCGCCGGCGTGGTCGAGGCGGTGGCGCATGTGGCGATCTTCGGCATCATGTTCGCCAGCACCGCGGTCGCCTTCGCCGCAGCGCTTGCGGCCGGACGGCCGGCGCGGCAGGCGGTCGCGGCATGAGCACAGAGACAGCCCCGGCCGGTGGCATCGCCATTGTCGGCATGGCCGGGCGCTTTCCGGGCGCCGATGACATCGACGCCTTCTGGCGCCTGCTGCGCGAAGGCCGCGACGGCATCAGCCGATTCTCCCGCGACGAGCTTCTGGCCGCCGGCCATTCCGCCGCGACTATCGACCATCCCGACTATGTGCCCGCCAAGGGCATGATCGCCGATGGCGATTGCTTCGACGCGGCCTTCTTCGGCATCCCGCCCCGTGAGGCCGCCTATCTCGACCCCCAGCACCGCCTGTTCCTGGAGACCTGCTGGCACGCGCTGGAACATGCCGGCTACGACCCCGCGACCTTTCCGGGCTGGATCGGCGTCTATGCCGGCGAAGCCGAACAGAGCCATCAGGCGGCCCTCCTGGCGCGCCAGCGAGACGTGGCGGAAGCCGCCCGCTCCAACCCGGTCTTCTTCGGCAACAGCCCGGATTTCCTGGCCTCCCGCGTCGCCTACAAGTTCGATCTGCGCGGACCCGCCCTGACGCTGCAGACGGCCTGTTCCACGTCGCTGGTCGCCGTCCACCTCGCCTGCCAGTCGCTGCTCACCTTCGAGAGCGATCTGGCGCTGGCCGGTGGCGTCTCGGTCAGCACGCCGAATGTCGAGGGCTACCTCTTCGCCCATGGATCGGTGGAGGCGCCCGACGGAATCTGCCGGCCTTTCGATGCCGGTGCCGCAGGCACGCTGCCCTCCAACGGCGTCGGTGTCGTCGCGCTGAAGCGCGTCGAGGATGCACTGGAGGCCGGCGACACGATCCATGCGGTGATCCTGGGCAGCGCGATCAACAATGATGGCGCGCGCAAGGTGGGCTTCACCGCGCCGAGCCTGGACGGCCAGGCCGATGCCATCGCACTCGCTCACCGGATCGCCGGAGTTGCACCGGACGCCATCGGCTATGTCGAGGCGCACGGCACCGGCACAGTCATGGGCGACCCGATCGAGGTGGCGGCGCTGAGCCGCGCCTTTGGCGATGAACCGGCTCCGGCCGCCCGGACCATTCTCGGTTCGCTCAAGGGCAATGTCGGGCATCTCAAGGCCGCCGCCGGCATTGCCGGGCTGATCAAGGCGGCGCTGACGCTGAAGCACCGCGAGATCCCGCCAACCCTGCATTTCCAGGCGGCCAATCCAAATCTGGGGCTGGACATTTCGCGCTTCTCGGTGGCGCCGGGCCTGCTCCCCTGGACCTCGGACCGGCCGCGCCATGCCGCCGTCAGTTCCTTCGGCATTGGCGGCACCAATGCCCATCTGGTGCTTCAGGAAGCACCACCTGCGCTCGCGGCAAGCCCCATCACGCGCCCCCTGATCCTGCCGGTCTCGGCCCATGACGATCAGACGCTCGACCGGATGGTCGCCCGCCTCGGCGATGCCCTGGCCGAAGCCAGCGGAGCGGTGGCACTTCCCGATGCGGCGCAGACGCTGCAGCTGGGTCGCCGCCATTTTCCCCGCCGGCGCGCCGTGGTCGCCGCCACCCTGGACGAGGCCATAGACGGTTGCCGCGGCCGCGGCACGGTGCTGTCCGGCCGCATCGGCGCTGGCCCGCGCCCGATCTGCTTCCTGCTGCAGGGACAGGGCAGCGAATTCATCGGCATGGGGTCCGCGCTCCAGGCCCAGGAGCCGGTCTATCGCGAGGCCATGGACCGCTGCGCCGCCGAAATCCTGCGCCTGACCGGCACGGACATCCGCAGCGTGATCGCAACCGGAGCCCATGGCGCGGCGCGCCTTGGCGACACCCGCTGGACCCAGCCGGCCCTGTTCGCGGCGCAATATGCGCTCGCACGCCTGCTCGGGAGCTGGGGGATCAAGCCCGACCGGCTGATCGGCCACAGCGTGGGCGAGATCAGTGCGGCCTGCCTTGCAGGCGTGATGGAGCTCGAGACCGCCATCGCGTTGGTGGTGGCGCGGGCTGAGGCCATGCAGCAGAGCCCCGAGGGCGCCATGCTGGCGGTGGCTCTGTCCGAGACAGCGCTCGGTCCGCTCGATCCCGATCTCGAGATCGCCGCGATCAATGCGCCAGGGCAGTGCGTCGTCTCCGGCTCGACCGAGGCCATCGCCCGCGCCGAAGCGGACTGGCGCGCCGCCAGCGTCCAGACCCGCCGCCTGCCGGCCAAACGCGCTTTCCATTCCCGCCGGCTCGATGCCGCTCTCGAAGGGTTTCGCGCGTCGATTGCCCGCCTGCCGCTGTCGCCGCCGCGCATTCCGATCGTCTCGAACCTCCATGGCGGCCTTCTCTCCGACCGCGACGCCGTCGACCCGGCCTATTGGGTGAACCAGGCGCGCCGTCCCGTGCGCTTCCTGGACGGGCTCCACAGCGTGCTCTCCGAGGGGCCGCAGATCCTGCTCGAAGTCGGCCCTGGCCGCACGCTCTCGACCTTCGCCCGGCGCCATCCCAGGCGCACGCCCGAGACCGAGATCATCGCAATGATGCCGGCGCCCGAGCCGGGCCAGGCCAGCGACGGACGCGAGACCTATGCGGCGCTGGCGGATGCCTTCGTCCAAGGCTGCGAGATCGACTGGCAGGGCGTCAATGCCGGCCGGCCCATCCGACGCGTGCCTCTGCCGCTCTATCCGTTCCAGCGCACCCGCTATCGCGTCCAGGACTTGCCACTCGACGGCCTGCCGGACGAGACAGCACCGGTCAGCAAGGCCTCGGGGGCGCGCGGCGATTTGGTCTTCCTGCCCACGTGGCAGCGCAGCGGCAGAGCAAGCCCCGCGCCCCTGGCGGGCACCACCTGGCTGTTCGGGGACGCGCGGACGCCGGTCGCCCATGCCATCGCATCAGCGGTCGGCAAGGCAGGCGGCAGGCTCGCCGCCGTGCCCGCGGACAGCACCGCCGCCGGCCTGGCGGAACGGCTCGGCACCGATCCGCCGCAGCGGATCATCCACCTCGCCGGGCTGGAACCAGGTCCCGGCCGCGCCGGCTACGACACGCTGCTCACCCTCGCCCATGCGCTCGATGTAGCGCGCGTCACCGCGCCTGTGGCGCTGGTTGTCGCCGCCCGCAGCCTGTTCGCCGTGGAAAGCCGGGACGACCCAGATCCGGAGGCCGCCCTGGCGCTCGGGCCGTGCCTGGTTCTCGGCCAGGAAATGCCCAATGTCGCGGTCTGGGTCATCGATGCCGATGCGGACACGCCGGCGGCGCTGATTGCCGCCCATTGCCTGTCCGAGGGCCCGCCGGTCGCCGCCCTGCGCGGTGGCCGCCTGCTTGCCCGCGCCTTCCATCCGCTGCCGGAGACCGGTGCGCCCAGCGCGTTCCGGCAAGGCGGCCATTATCTGGTCACGGGCGGGCTCGGCCGCCTGGGGCTGGCGGTCGCCCGCGAATTGGCGGAGCGCCACGGCGCGAAGCTGACGTTGATCGGCCGCTCGATGCCAGCGAATGCCGCTTCCGGCCTTTCGGCCATCGAGGCGGCGGGCGGCCAGGCTTTCGCCGCGCTTGGCGACATCACCGATGCCGCGGCGCTCGCCGCGATCGTGGCTGCGGCCGAGGACCGGTTCGGCCCGCTCGACGGCATCCTGCACATGGCGGCGGAGACGCGCGCCTTCACGCCGCTGGCTGCCACCGGTCCGGCCGAGACCTCCGCCATGCTGACGGCCAAGGTCGGAGGGCTGAAGGCGCTCGAACAGGTCCTCGGCGGCCGCGATCTCGCAGTCCGGGTGCTGATGTCGTCGCTCGCCTCCGTGATGGGCGGCCTCGGCTTTGCCGCCTATGCCGCCGCCAATGCCTGGCTCGATACCTATGCCGAGCGTTCGCGACGCTGGACCGCGATCTCGTGGGACGCCTGGGCCGAAGGCCTGGCGGCGGGCGCGGATGTCGCGGCGGCCCGCTATGCGCTCGCAACCAGGGACGCCGTCGATGCGATGGAGCACCTGCTCGCGGCCGGGATATCCGGCCATGCCCTTGTCTGCGGCGGCAACCTCGAGCAGCGGCTGACCGCCTGGACGGGCGCCCGGAGCCAGGCATCGCTGCCGGCTGCCGCCGCGCAAACCCAGGCCGGCGGCGCGGCCGCACTCGCGGCCATCTTCTCCGAGGTGCTCGGCCATGCCGACCTCGCCGAGGACGACGACTTCTTCGACCGCGGCGGCGATTCCCTGCAGGCGATCCAGGTGATCTCGCGGTTGCGCCAGCGCCTGGCCTTGCCGGTCACGGCGGCGCTGTTCTTCGACAACACCACGCCGCGCAAGCTCGCCGAAGCCGTCGCCGGCATGACACGCGACACCGGGGCGCTCGCCCCGGCGCTCGATGCGCCGGTCAGCGACGAGGCGCGCCGCTCGGTCGAGGTCATGTCCGGCGAGGAGGTCAACCGGCTGCTGGAGCGGCTGCTGGCCGAGGGGGCGAGCCCGTGAGCCAACCTCTCGCCCAGGCCGATCTCGGCGCGCTTTCGCCCGACGAGCGCCGCCAATTGCTCGCCCGCTTGCTGAGCCGCCGGTCCGATCAGGAGCAGAGCTATCCGCTGTCCTTTGCGCAGCAGCGCCTCTGGTTTCTCGACCGCCTGCACCCTCTCAGCCCGGCCTACAACATTCCCGGCGCCTTCCTGCTGGAAGGCGCACTCGATGTCGCCGCGCTCGCCGCAGCGCTCGGCGATGTCGTGCAGCGCCATGCCACCTTGCGCACGACCTTCACCGAGGAGGCCGGCCGTCCCCGCCAGACCGTCAGGCCGGTGAGCGATATTCGCCTGCCCGTCACCGATGTGGCCGGCGCGACCCTGGACGACCGCAAGGGGGCGGCCCGGCATCTGGTCGATGCCGAGGTCGCCCTGCCCTTCGACCTCTCGACCGGTCCGGTGTTCCGCGCAAGCCTGCTGCGGCTCGACGCCGAGTGCCATGTCCTCGTGGTGGTCATCCACCATATCTCTGCCGATGGCTGGTCGCTCGGCCTGTTCAACCGCGATCTCGCCGCCGCCTACCGCGCCCGCCTGTCTGGATCACCCTCACCGTTCGGACCGCTTGCCAGCGACTACATCCGCTTCTCGGCCTGGCAGAAGGCTGATCTGGCCGGCGATAAACTGAGCCGGCTCCTGACTTTCTGGACCAACACGCTGGCAGGCCTCCCGGCGCTCGACCTGCCTGTCGACCGGCCAAGGCCGGCGCTTGCCCGGCAGCGCGGTGATAGCCTGGACATCAGCCTGTCCGCGCCGCTGGTGGCCGCCGCGACAGCCTTTGCCCGGGCCCAGGGCACGACGCTCTATTGCGTGCTGCTCGCCGCGTTCCACGTCGTTCTCGGCCGGCTCTCGGCGCAATCCGACTTTGCCATCGGCACGCCGGTGGCCAATCGCGGCAGGCTCGATGTCGAGGACCAGATCGGCTTTTTCGTCAACACCTTGCCCATGCGCATCGACACGAGCCGCGCTGGCAGTTTCGCGGCCGTGGTCGACATTGTGACGGCGGCCTCGCGGGCCGCGCAGCAGCACCAGGATCTGCCCTTCGAGAAGCTGGTCGAGGATCTCAATGTGCCGCGCGACACCAGCCGCAATCCGCTGGTGCAGGTGCTGTTCGCCCTCCAGAACGCGCCCATGCAGCCGCTGCAGCTCGACAGCCTGGCCATCACGCCCTTCCCCTACACGCTCGCGGCCACACGCTTCGACCTCGAACTGCATCTCTGGGATGGCCGGCAGACCTGGACCGGCGCGCGCGACACCGAGGCCGGACTGACCGGTTCGATCTTCTACAACAGCGACCTGTTCGAGCCTGCAACGGTCGCTGGCATGGCCGACATGGTGGCAACCCTGCTGGCGGCAGCCCTGGCCGCGCCCAACGGCGCGCTCGCCGACCTGCCGCTGCTCTCGGACCAGGCCCTCCGCCGGGTTCTCGCCGCCGGACAAGGGCCGGACATCGCCCCGGCATCCGTTCCCGACCTGCTGCGACAGGCCCGCGCGGCCTTTGCCAGCCAGCCGGCCCATGTCGAAGCCAAGGGCGAGGCCGTGACCTATGCGGCCCTGTTCGAGCGCGCCGAGCGCCTCGCGGCGGCGCTGAAACTGAGCGGCGTCGGACCGGGAGCCGTTGTCGCCCTGCTCATGCCGCGCGGCCGCGATCTCGTCACAGCCATGCTGGCCGCGAGCCTTGGCGGCCTGACTTTCGCGCCCATCGATCCGCGCCAGCCAGCAGCGCGCATTGCCCAGCAGCTTCGGCTCGCCGGTGCGCGCTTCGTGCTGCACGAAGCCCGCCATGCGGATGTGGCGGCCGCCCAGCCTGTGCCCGGTGCGACGGTCGAGGCTCTCCTCGGCGGTGCCGATGGCGCGATAGCGGAAGCAGAGCCGCCCGAAACCGCGCCGCTCTACATCGTCTTCACCTCCGGCTCGACCGGCACGCCGAAGGGCGTCGTCATGTCCAGACGCGGTTTTGCCAATCTGATGGCGGCGCAGGTCCGGACCCATCCCGAGCCGAAGCGGACGCTGCAGGCCTCGGCTGTCGGCTTCGATGTCGCCATCCAGGAGGTGCTGTTCACGCTGATCACCGGCGGCACGCTGGTGACCGCGACCGACGACGACCGGCTCGATCCGCATCGCCTCGCCGATCTGATCGATCGCGAGGGCGTCGAGCGGGCGTTCCTGCCCTATGCCCTGGTCAATCTGCTGGTCGGTGGCCTGGACGGCTCGCAGCGGGTGCTGGCCTCGCTTGGGGAGATCATCACCGCCGGCGAACAGCCGCGGCTGACGGCGCAGGCGCGCCAGGTTTTTGCCCGGCACCGGGGCCTCCGGCTGATCAATCAATATGGCCCGGCCGAGGCCCATGTGGTCAGCGAGATGGTGCTCGACGGCGATCCGATGGGTTGGCCCGATCTGCCAGCCGCCGGCCGCCCGGTCGCCGGCAATCGCCTCCATGTCCTCGATGCCAAGGGCCAGCCGGTGCCGTTCGGCGTGGCCGGCGAACTGCATATCGGCGGCGCGCAGGTGGCCGACGGCTATGCCGGCCTGGCCGCCGAGACGGCGGAGCGGTTCAGGCCCGACCCGTTCTCGGATGAGCCCGAGGCCCGGCTTTACCGGACCGGCGATCTCGCGACATTCGACCATGCGGGCCTGCTGCATCTGCTTGGCCGCACCGACAGCCAGGTCAAGATACGCGGCTATCGCGTCGAGCCGGCCGAGATCGAGATCCTGCTGGCCAGCCACCCCCAGGTGGCAGCCTGCGCGGTCATTGCCGAAGCCACCGGCCTGTCTGCCTTCATCGTACCCAAGGGCACCATGCCGACCGCGTCGGCGCTGCGCGACTGGCTGAGGCCGCAACTGCCGGACTACATGATCCCGGCGCGCTTTGCCGCCGTCGACGCCATTCCGCTCTCGGCCAACGGCAAGGTCGATGCCGCCGCGCTCAGCGCCAGGAGCCAGCCGCTTGTCCAGGCAACAGCGCATCGCCGCCTGCCGCAGAGCGAGACCGAGCGCCTGATCGCCACCATCTGGTGCAAGGTGCTGCAACAGGCGAGCGTCGATTGTGAAACGACCTTCTTCGATCTCGGCGGCAATTCGCTGCTGATCGTCGAGGTCTGCGAGCGCCTGCGCCAGGCGGTCGATCCGGCGCCCAGCCTGTCCGACCTGTTCCAGTTTCCGACCATCGAGGCGCTGGCCCGCCATGTCGCGTCCCTGCGGGCGGCGCCCGCTGGCGTGAGGGCGGCCGCCACCATCATGGGGCGGGCACAGCGCATGCGGGGCGGGTCGTCGTCATGACAACATCCGGCACAGACCCGATCGAAGCCGTCGCCGTGATCGGCATGGCCGGCCGTTTTCCCGGAGCCGGCGACGTCGAGAGCTTCTGGCGCAATCTCCAGGCCGGCCATGAGGCGGTCAGCCGTTTCACCATCGCCGAACTGGAGGCAGCAGGCGTGCCCCGTGCGATGGCGGAGCGGCCGGACTATGTGCCGGCCAGGGGCGTGCTGGACGGCGCCGACTGCTTCGACCACGAGGCCTTCGGCTACAGCCCGCGCGAGGCCATGCTGATGGACCCGCAGCACCGCCTGATGCTCGAGACGAGCCATGCGGCTCTCGAAAGTGCGGGCTATGGCAACGGCCAGGGCGAGGGCTGGACCGGGGTCTTCGTCGGCGCCGCGCGCGCCAGCTACTGGCTCGGCAATCTCGCCGACAATCCCGCCGCAGCCGACGGCGACGACCAGATCTTCATCGGCAACGAGAAGGACTTCCTGGCCACCCGGGTCGCCTTCAAGCTCGATCTTCACGGACCCGCCGTCGATGTCCAGACGGGATGCTCGACCTCCCTGGTGGCCATTCACCTCGCCTGCCGGTCGCTCCTCTCGTTCGAATGCGACATGGCGCTGGCCGGCGGCGTCACCGTCGCGCTGCCGCTCGCCGGCGGCTATCTCCACCAAGAGGGATCGGTTCTGGCGAGCGACGGCCATTGCCGGCCCTTCGATGCCGCTGGCGACGGCATCGTGCCGGGCAATGCCGCCGCCGTCGTGGTGCTGAAGCGCCTCTCGGAAGCGCTTGCCGACGGCGACAAGGTGCACGCGGTGATCCGCGGCAGCGCGATCAACAACGACGGCGCCCGCAAGATGAGCTTCACCGCGCCGAGCGTCGAGGGCCAGGCGCAGGCGATCCTGCTGGCCCAGCAGGTGGCAGGCGTGACGGCGGATCAGATCGGCCTGATCGAGGCCCATGGCACCGGAACGCGGCTTGGCGACCCGATCGAGGTCAGCGCGCTGACCCAGGCCTTCCGCGAGACCACGGGGCGCATGGGCTTTTGCGCACTCGGCAGCCTGAAGGGCAATGTCGGCCATCTTGATGCTGCCGCCGGCGTCGCCGGCCTGATCAAGGCGGTCTGCGCGGTGCGCGACGCCGTGGTTCCGCCGACCATCAACGTCACCGCGCCCAACCCGGCGATCGATTTCGCCGCCACCCCCTTCTATCTGGCGACGACGGCCACGCCCTGGGACGAACCCGTCCGGCGGGCCGGAATCAGCGCCTTCGGCATCGGCGGCACCAATGCCCATGTGATCGTCGAAAGCCTGGATCAGCCGCGGCCTGAGGCAAGCGACGACCGGTGGCGCCTCATGCCGATATCGGCCCGCAGCGAGGCGGCGCGCGACCGCCTGTGCTCCGCGACCGCCACGGCGCTGGCCGCCGGTGGACTGTCGCTCGCCGACGCAGCCTTCACCCTGCAGACCGGTCGCCGGCATCGCGAACACCGGGCCATCGTCGTCGCGCGGACCGCCGAGGAGGCCGCGAGCGCCCTGCGGAGCGAACCCGCGCAAGGGCGGTTCATGGCAGGCGGCGCGCCGGCCAGCCGGCCGAAAGTGGCGTTCCTGTTTCCCGGCGGCGGGGTGAACTATCCGCGGATGGCGCTGGGCCTGATCGACCGGGAGCCCGCATTCAAAGAGGCGCTGACCGCGATGGCCAGCCATCTCGCGGCTGAGGGCGTCGACATCTGGCCCGAGATCAGGGGCGAGGCCATGGCACCATCCGGCGTGGCGACCGCTCTGCCGGCGATCTTCGCCATCTCCTACGCCCTGGCGCGGCTGTGGCAGGCGCGCGGCGTCATGCCGAACATGATGCTCGGCCACAGCCTCGGCGAATATGCGGCGGCAACCGTCGCGGGCATCTTCACCCCGGCGGAAGCCGCGCGGCTGGTGGCCAGGCGGTCGTCGCTGCAGGAGCGCAGCGCGGGCGGCGCCATGCTGTCGGTGATGACCTCCGCCGAGATTACCCTGGCGCTGGCCGACCCCAGTATCGACATTGCCGCCATCAATGGACCCGGCCTCTGCACGGCATCCGGCCCGGAAACCGCGATCCAGGCTCTCGAAGAAGCGCTCGACCGGGCCGGTCACCGGTCCATGCGGCTCGCCATCGCCATCGGCGCACATGCGCGGGGCGTCGATCAGATCCTTGGCGAATTCCGCGCCGCCTTCGACGGTATGTCACCGCGCAAGCCCACCCTTCCGGTCCTGTCGAGCCTGACCGGCGACTGGCTGGAGGCCACAGACGCCGACTACTGGGCGGCCCATCTACGCCACACCGTGCGGTTCGACCTCGCATTGGCCCGCCTGCTTGAGGAACCGGACCTCGTCCTGATCGAATGCGGCCCCGGCGACGTCTGCGGCGCGCTGGCCGAACAGCATCCAGCCTATCGGCCCGGTCACAGCCGGGTCGCCTCGCTGCGCAAGGAGCAGATCGCCGCCGACGACCACGCGGTTCTGCTCACCGCCATTGGCCAGGCCTGGCTTGCCGGTGTGCCGGTCGAGATGAGCGCGACGCCCGGCATCCCCGACGGCGTCCGCCAGCCGCTGCCGACCTATCCCTTCGAACGCAACCGCCTGTGGATCGACCCACCGGCCGCGGATCGGCGCCGCGCCGTCGCACCTGCCGACAAGCCGATCGACGACTGGTTCCACATTCCCTCCTGGACGAGGGCGCTGCCGCCCGCGCCCCGCAGCGAGCCGGGTTCCGGCGCTGCGCTGGTCTTCACCGACGAGGGGCCGCTTGGCGACGCCGTGATGAGCGCGCTCACGGCGGCCGGCTATGGCCCGGTCGTGACACTGCGCGCTGGTGACGAACTCGCGCTCGACAGCGAGATCTCGTTCCAGATGCGTCCGGGCTCGGCCGATGACCTCGCCATGGTGCTGACGGCTTCAGGCGTAACACCGGCGCTCGCGGTCCATCTCTGGTCGGCGGGCGATGAGGCGAGCGACGAGGTCGCGCGCGGTTTCCACACGCTCGTCGCGCTGGTCCAGGCCTGTGCCGCCGCGCGGATCGACCTGCCGGCGCGGGTCGTCGTCGGGACGCGGCACGCGCAGCTGGCCGCCGCCACGGATGCAGTCTTCGCCGCGCGGGCGACTTTGCTGGGGGCGGCGCAGGTCATGCCGCAGGAAGTCCCTGGCCTGTCGGTCAGCGTCATCGACATGGGCTGCGAGATCACCCCCGAAACCGCAGCGCAGAGCCTCGTGCGCGAGGCGCTTGCGGCCGATCCCCAGCCAGTCGTCGCCCTGCGCGGACGCCAGCGCATGCTCCGCGCCTTCGAGCCGGTGCGGCTTGCGTCGGGCGCGCCAGCCCGCCGCACGATCCAGCCAGGCGATGTGATCGTGATCACCGGCGGGCTCGGCCGCGTCGGCCTGCTGCTCGCCCGGCACCTGACAGCGCGCTACAGCGCGAAGGTCGCGCTGATCGCCCGCCCCGGTTTCCCCGAGGAAGCGGACTGGAGCCTGGTGGATGCCGGGATCGACCCGCGGACAGCCTCCCGGATCGCCGCGCTTCGATCGCTGAGGGCCAGCGGGGCTGATGTCACCCTCTTCGGCGCCGATGTCGCCGATCCCAGCGTCATGGCTGAGGCCTTCGCCGCGATCGAACGCCAACTCGGTCCCGTCCGGGGCATCATCCACGCAGCTGCTGTCACGCGCGGCTCGGCCCTGATCAGCCCGATCCTGCAGCTCTCGCCGGACCTTGCTGCCGAGCAGCTGGCGCCGAAACTCGGCGGTCTTGCCGGACTGGATGCCGCGATCGCCGCCTGCCGCGCACCGCCGGCCTTCGTGGTGATGCTGTCCTCCAATGCCTCCATCCTCGGCGGGCTGGGCTTTGCCGCCTATTCCGCCGCCAACCACGTGCTCGACCTCGCGGCAGCCGATCGCAGCCGGACCGGCGCGACCGACTGGATCAGCACCAACTGGGACCGCTGGCTGCTCGACGATGACGACCTGGCGGCAGGCGCCGGCACGAGCATGGATTCCTTTGCCATGCGGCCGGCCGAGAGCCTCGATGCCTTCATGCGCATCGTGCTCGCAGGCGAGGCCGAACAGTTTGTGGTCACCCGTGGTGATTTGGAGGCGCGCCGGCGCATCTGGATCGACGGCGAGGCCGAGGCACCCAAAGCCGCCGGCAGCGAGCGGCCCCGCTCATCGCGTACCGCCTACCGGGCGCCGACCGGCGAGGCGGAGGCCGCGCTTTGCGGTCTATGGGGCACGCTTCTCGGCATCGACGGGATCGGCATCGACGACAATTTCTTCGAGCTTGGCGGCCATTCGCTGAGGGTCATCCAGCTCCTCGCCCGCGTTTCCGACATGTTCGGGGTCAGGCTGCCGCTGAAGAGTTTCTTCGCCGCCCCGACCATTGCCGGCCTTGCCGAGCTGATCCTTCAGGCCCTGGAGGCCGGCGGCGACAGGCAGCCGGACAGCCTGCTCGACGGCCTCGGCACACTTGGCGGCGAGACCAGCCAGGTGGCCGCCCAATGACCCGGTCCGCCACAGACCATCGGCCAAGACCCCTGTCCGGCGAGCAACAGGCCATGCTCGCCGGGCGGCTTGTCGCCATGCAATCCACCAGCCGGCCGGCGGGCGAGGCCTCGATCCGGCGTGTCATGAGCGATGCCGGCGGTAGCGCGCCGCTGACCACGGCCCAGCGCCGGCTGTGGTTCCTCGATCGCCTGTCGCCTGGCCATTTCGCCTATAATTCGCCGCTGCCGCTGCGCCTCACCGGCGCGGTCGATTCAGACCAGCTGGAGACGGCCTTTCGCCGATTGATCGCCCGCCACGCCGTGCTCCGCACCCGGTTCAGCGACCAGGGGCCCGAGCCGATCCAGATCGTCGAGCCGGCCATCGCCTTCGACCTCTCTCGGACCGATCTGAGTGATCTGCCAGAGGCAGAGCGCACGGCCCGGCTCGGCGAATGTCTGGTCCGTCATGCCCAGATCCGCTTCGATCTCGCCCATGCGCCGCTGATCGCGGCCGAGTTGGTGCGGCTTGGCCCCGATGACCACGCGCTTCTGATCAACATCCACCATATCGTCACCGATGGCTGGAGCACCGGCGTGCTGCTCGCCGATCTCGACGCGCTCTATCGCAGTGAGGACCCGGCGCCGCTCCAGATCCACTATGCCGATCTCGCCCACCACGAGGCCGGTCTGCCGCCAGAGGCGGGCCAGGCGGCGCTTGACTGGTGGCGGAAGGCGCTGGCCGACCTTCCGCTAACCGAGATCGCGGCCGATCGTCCAAGGCCGCCCCAGCAGAGCCACGAGGGCGAAGCGGTCACGCTGGCGATCGCGCCGATGCAGGGGCGCCTCGTCGAAGCCCTGGCGCGCCAGCACGGCACATCGTCCTTCGTGGTGTTCCTAGCTGCCTTCTTTGCGCTCTTGCGGACCTATACCGGCCAGGCCGACCTCGCGGTCGGCTCGGCTGCGGCCAACCGCACGCGCCGCGAAACCGAACCGCTGATCGGCTTCTTCGTCAACACGCTGGTGATGCGCCAGACCGTCGAGCCGGGACGGAGCTTTGCCGACCTTGTGACCGCCGTGCATCGCACCGCCATGGCCGCCCTCGATCACTCGGAAACGCCGTTCGATCGCCTGGTCGAAACTGTCAATCCGGCCCGTGACCCGTCGCGCAATCCGCTGGTGCAGGTCGCGCTCGCCGTCCAGCCCGACCTGCCCGCCAGGGCAAGGTTTGGCGATGCCGAAGCCAGCATCATGTCGGCCGATTACAAGGCGACCCGCTTCGACATCGAGCTGCATCTCTATCCCGATGGCCGCGGCGGCTGGCAGGGTGCGCTGACCTATGCGAGCGCCTTGTTCGAGCGCGCCGGCATGGAGCGGCTCGCCGCGCGGTTCACCCTGTTGCTAGCCAATGCCGTGATGCGCCCGCAGGCGCCTGTCGGCACCCTGGCCATGATCGGGCCCAGGGAGGCAGCCGAGCTCGCCGCGTCGTCCGCTGGTCCGGAATCCAGGCCCTATCGCAGCCTGCCGGATCGCTTCGCCACATGGGCGGCCGAGACACCCCATGCGACGGCCCTCGAGCACGGCCAGACCCGGATCACCTATGGCGAGCTCGCACGCCGCGTCGAGGCCATGGCCGGCGCGCTTGCGAGCGCAACGCCCCCCGGGGCCATCGTCGCGGTTCTCGGGGGACCATCACTCGAGCAGATCACCGCCGTCCTGGCATTGTGGCGGGCTGGCCGGGCCTTCCTGCCGCTGGTCCCGGACCTGCCAGAGGCGCGCCTCCGCGCCATGGTGGACGATGCCCGGCCGGCACTGATCCTGTCGGTCGGCGATCATCCGCTGCCCGCCGATATCGGCCAGGCCATCGTCGATCTCGAAAGCTTGCTTGGCGCGCATGAGGGCAAGGCCGCGACCTCGCCGGCATCGCCGGCCAGCACTGATCTCGCCTATGTCATCTTCACTTCGGGCACCAGCGGCCGCCCCAAGGGCGTCATGATCGAGCATGGCGGGCTCGCCAATCTCTGCGATGCCCAGCAGGACGAGCTGATCGGGCCGACCGGCGCGCGCGTCCTGCAATTCGCCTCGCCCGGCTTCGATGCCTTCATCTTTGAGCTGGCCATGGCCTTCGCCAATGGCGGCGCTCTGGTTCTGCCGGAGACCGGCGGCCTGACCGACCGTCTCCAAGCCTCCGAGCGCATCCGCGCCGGCGCGATCACCCATGTGACGCTGCCGCCCTCGATGCTGACGCTTCTGCGGCCGCAGGAACATCCGAGCCTTCAAACGGTGGTCGTCGCAGGCGAAGCCTGCCCCGCCGGGCTCGACGACTGGGCCAGCACCGTCCGGCTGTTCAACGCCTATGGCCCAACGGAGGCCACCGTCTGGAGCACGGTGGAGCGCGTGACGGACGGCGCGGCCCGTCCGCCGATCGGCCGGCCGATCCGCGGCACCAGCGTCACCAGCGTGGACGATAGCGGGGCGCCGCTGCCCTCGGGCATTGCCGGCGAGATCGCCATTGGCGGCGTGGGGCTGGCGCGCGGTTATGTCGGCCTGACGGATCTGACGGCCGAACGGTTCCAGACCGATCCGACGGGCAACAGGATTTACCGAACCGGCGATCGCGGACGGCGTCTGCCCGACGGACGCATCGTCTATCTCGGGCGCACGGACCGGCAGCTGAAGCGCCGCGGGCACCGCATCGAGCCGGCCGAAATCGAGACCCTGCTCGAGCGCCACGCCACCATCGCCGAAGCCGCGGTCATGCTGGAGGGCGACCAGCTCGTCGCCTATGTGATGGCCCGCGCCAGGGCCGTCATCGAGCCGGACAATGTCCGGGCCTATCTCAGGGCGCATCTGCCTGCCGCCATGATGCCGGACCAGATCCGCCAGGTCACGCACATGCCGCGCAACCTGAGCGGCAAGCGCGATCCGGCCGCGCTTCGGGCCATGGCGCCGGATGCCGGTCAGATTGCCACGCTGGCCGGCGGACTGCCTCAGGGCGAGACCGAGCAGCGGATCGCGGCGATCATGGCCGAACTCCTCGGAGGGAACGCGGCGCCGGCCATCGGCCGCACGGACGATTTCTTCGCGCTCGGCGGCCATTCGCTGCTGCTGCTGCAATTGCGCAATCGCCTCTCGGCGGAATTCGGCCGCGACCTGCCGCTGGCCGGCCTGTTCGCAGCGCCTGACGTCGCCGGCATTACCACCCTGCTGCAGCGAGGCGATGGCGGCGAGGCAGCCGACGACCTCCTGTGGTTCCGGGCCCACGGCAGCGCGCCGCCGCTCTTCCTGGTCCATCCGGCCATCGGCACATCGCTCTGCTATGCCGGATTGGCACGGGCGCTTCCGGCGGAGCGGCCGGTCTACGGGCTGGAGGCACCGGCGGCCTTCGACACGATTGCGGACCTTGCGGCCCGCTATGCCGCGGCGATCAAGGCGCGCTCTCCGGGCGGCCCCTACCGCATCGGCGGCTGGTCGCTTGGTGGGACCATCGCCTTCGAGATGGCCCGGCAGATGGAGGAGGCCGGCGACAAGGTCCAGCTGATCATGATCGATGCGGGACTGCCGTGGCAGGCGGACGGGCGCGGCAGCAGCGGCGGCGGTTATGTTGCGATGGTTCTCGGCCTCGGCCGGGAAATCGTCAGAAGCTTTCCGCGCTCGCGGGCGGACCTCCAGGACATGGCGGCCCTGACCGGCGCGAGCGCAACCGGCGGCCTGCGCGCCATTGCCGCCACCTCAATCGAACTGGTGCGCCGCTGGTCGTGCTTTTCGGCCCTCAGCCGCGCCTGGTTCGGTTATCGTCCGCAGGCTTATCGCGGTCCCGTGCTGATTCTCCGCGCAAGCGCCGATGGGGCGGCCAGCGCCAACGATCCGCTGACCGCAACATTGACGCCCTATCTCTCCGGCCCTGTCATCTCGAAGACGGTGCGGGCTGCCCATCTCACCCTGCTTGGCCGCAAGTCGGTCCAGGCCCTCGCGGAAGCCCTGGAACAGGGGCTTTCCGAACTGGACCGGAGGATGTCATGACCACACAGCGCATCCTCTCCATGGACGGCGGCATCAGCGGTCACATCACCACGGAAGTGTTGCGTCGCGCATCCCATCGCATCGGCCAGGAGGGCGGCCACTTCCTCGACCATGCCGACATCCTGGCGGGCACCTCGGCCGGCGGACTGAACGCGCTGTTCCTCGCCGCCCATGACGATCTGGACGTGGCGATCGACGACGCCCAGGACTTCTGGCAGCACATCCTGGAATCGACCCGCGCCACCAATCCCGGCCGTTTGATCGCCGGCCTGCTAGGCGCCAAGGCGCTGGACCAGCGCGAGCCGATGATCCGGTTCCTGGTCGACTATTTCGGCGAGGACACGCGTCTCGGCGATCTCAAGCGCAAGGTCATCGTTCCCGCCTTCCAGCTGCATCACGAAAACGGCGGCGAGCGCGACCGGCAATGGCGCCCGCGCCTGTTCCACAACATTCCCGGCATCACCGACTATTCGCCCGACGAGCGGGTCGTCGATGTCGCGCTGCGCACCAGCAATATCCCGGTCGTCAGCCCGATCTTCGCGGGCATCAAGGGCGGCGATATCGGCTATCTCGACGGCGGCCTGGTGGCCAACAATCCCTCGATGTGCGCGATTTCCGCAGTGTTGGAACAGCGCCGGTCGCTCGGCCAGCCGCTCGATATCGGGTCGATCAACGTGCTGTCGGTCGGCTGCGGTCGCAAGCCCCTCTCGGTCAAGCCGGAGATTGTCGATGGCATTGCCGACTGGGGCTATGGCCAGTGGATGCTGTCGCCCAGGGAACCGATGCTGCTGGTGCGCCTTGCCATCCGCGGCGGCGGCGCGATCATCGAATATCAGTGCGCGCAACTGCTCGGGCAGAACTTCAAGCGGATCGATCCCTATATCGAGGCCAACCCGAACCCATTCGACCTGGTCGGAACCCGCAAGGCCATCCTCGATGCGCTCGACCATGTCGATGTCGCGACCGCCGCCGACGAGATCTGCGCCTGGATCCATGAGACGCAGTGGCTGCAGGGACCTTCGGGCAACACCGCGCAATCCGCCGACGCCGGAGCGCATCCGTGACCAGCGCCATGGCAGCCTCATCGCCGCTTCGCCCGGTCCCACCCGCCAGCCGCGCCTGGATCGGCGGCGAGCCTGACGCCGCTCAGCCCTTGCGGCTGTTCACCCTGCCCTTTGCGGGTGGCAGCGCATCGAGCTTTGCCAGCTGGCGAGCGAAGCTGCCGCCCTCCATGGCGCTCACGCCGGTCCATCTGCCCGGTCGCGAACGCCGGCTGTTCGAAACCCCGATCGACGCCATGCCGGCGATGATCGCCGCCCTCGCCACCGCCATCCAGCCCTGGCTCGACCGGCCCTATATCCTGTTCGGCCACAGCATGGGGGCCGTCATGGCCTATGAACTGGCGGCAGCGCTCGCCGATCTCGGCGCACCGCCGCCCGATCTGCTGGTCGTCTCCGGCCATGGCGCGCCGATCCTGCCGCGTACCTTCCGGCAGATCAGCGCCCTCGATGACAAGGCCTTCCTCGCCGCCGTGACCGAGCTCGGCGGCCTGCCCCGGCAATTGCTCGACGAGCCCGAACTGCTGGAACTGGTCCTGCCGGCGCTGCGGGCCGATTTCCGGCTGTGCGAGACCTATGCCTGGGGCGCCCGTGACCCTCTCTCGTGTCCGGTCCTTGCTCTCGGCGGCAGGTCCGACCCCATTGCCGGACAGGCTGAACTGGAAAGCTGGCAGCACATGACAACCCGCCCTCTTCGCAGCCGCATGTTCGACGGCAATCACTTCTTCCTCAGCACCGCGACCGACGCGATCATTTGCAGCATCGCAGAGACATTGGCCGCCCTGCGCGGTCAGGCAGCCATTGGACGGGCCTTCGCATGAACCAGCCGACCGAGCGCAGCAAGAAGCCGCGCATCATCATGGTCTCGGGCAAGGGCGGCGTCGGCAAGACGACGGTCGCCGCCTCGACAGCGGTCGCGCTCGCCAATCGCGGGCAGAAGACGATCGTCATGTCGTTCGATCTCGCCCACAGCCTGTCCGACAGCTTCAACATCTCGGAGGAGCTGTTCAGCACCGCCAAGGGCCGCCCGGTCCGGATCAACGACAATCTCGATTTCCAGGAGATCGACGTCCAGGAGGAGCTCCAGCGCAACTGGGGCGAGGTCTATCGCTACATTGCCTACCTGCTGGTCGGCGGCGGGCTCGACGGGATCGTGGCGGAAGAAGCGGCGGTCATGCCGGGCATGGAGGACATCATCGCCCTCCTCCACATCAACCAATATGCCCGCGAGGGCATCTACGACACGATCGTGGTCGATTGCCCACCCACCAGCGAGTCGCTGCGCTTCGTCTCGATCATCGGCTCCATCGACTGGTATGTCCGCAAGCGCCTGAAGCTCGACCGGCGCGTCGCCAGCGTTCTCCGCCCGCTCGCCAAGCGGTTCGGCGGCGAGTCCATGATGCTGCCCGAGGACGGCTATTTCGCCGCGCTCCAGAAGCTGTTCGAGCGGCTGGATGGCGTGGAGGCCATGCTCCACGATCCCACCATCACGTCGCTGCGGCTGGTCACGGTTGCCGATCGCATGGTGGTGCGCGAGACCCAGCGCGCCTTCATGTATTTCAACCTCTACGGCATCACGGTCGATGGCGTGGTGGTCAACCGCATGCTGCCCAAGGACGACGCCTATTTCGCCCGCTGGGTGGAAAGCCAGGCTCAGATGCTGGAGACAGTCCACAGCTTCTTCGATCCCGTGCCGATTTCGACCGTTCCCTTCCAGCAAAGTGAGGTCGTGGGGCTTGAGCGCCTGGAGGAATTCGCCGATCATCTGTTCGGTGACAGCGACCCTGCCGCCGTCAACACATCCGGTGCACCGTTCACCTTCACGAAAGTGTCGGAAGACGAGCACCTCTTGTCGATACGCCTGAGATTCGCGCCCAAGGACGAGATCGAGATTTCCCGCAGCAACGAGGATCTCTTCGTCCGGATCGGAACGTTCAAGCGTGTCATCCTGCTGCCACGGGCTCTTGTATCCATGGCGACGGCAGGCGCGAAGATGAATGGCGACTGGCTCGAGATCCGGTTCAGAAAGGACCACGTGTGATGACAGGCAAGCTGGAAGATCATCCGCTGGTCCAGGGACTGAAGCATCAGTCCGAAAAGCTCGGCAGCGGCATCAAGGACGCTGCCGCCACACATAATTCCGCCATGACCACGCTGGTGGAACATGTGCTGAAGGCCCAGGCCGAGCTCTACAAGGGCCAGCTGGCTATTCTGGAGAACATGATCGGCAAGCTGTCCGGCACGGCACCGGCAAAGGCCGAGGCCGCGCCGGAGCGCACGCGCCCGGCCTCGCCCCTGGCGTCGCGCGCCGGCTCGGGCGGATTGCCGCTGTCCGAGCGCATACGCCAGGCCACGTCCGGCTCCGACGAAGGCGCAAGCAGCGTCAAGATTGCCCCGGTTTCGAGTAAGGGAGGCGAGTGATGAGCAGCGGTCCGCACAGGGACGACGACAGGCACGCGAATGCGGGCCTCAATTTCCAGCCGATCGATCTGGGTCCCCTGCTCCAGGCGGCCCAGGTGGCCATCGGCCAGTTCCTGGCACCGCTGATCGCCGGCCGCGAGGAAAGCGCGCAGATCATGCGCAAGCACATCCTGCGGAGCGAAGCCGAGCTGCTGCGCGGGCTCCTGGCTGTCGTCGAGAAGGAAGAGCAGAAGGCCGAGACCACGACCGCCGCGCGCGACCGCCGCCCTCAGAGAGTTCCTGTCGAGTGACGCTGGAATGTCCGGAATCAATGACCTGACGGTTCTGGACAGTTCAGGGCTTTCTCTCGCGTGGCGCGATCACCCGGTTCGCGAGCGCGGCAGCATTGGCGATCTCGTGCGCCAGGCTGCGGCTGTGACGCCCGGCAAGATCGCGCTTCTGTCCGACACCGGCAGGCTCACCTATGGCGAACTGGTCCTCGCCGCCAGCGCCGTTCACAGCGCGCTTCAACGCAGGGGCGCGCGGCGCGGCGACACGGTCGTCGTCCTCGGCGGTCGGAGCCTTCATCTTCCAGCCCTGCTGCTCGGCACGCTCGATGCGGGCTGCGCCTATGTACCGATTGCGCCGGACCTGCCCGCGCGCTTCATCGACAGCGTCATCTCGGCCGCGCGGCCGCGCTTCATTCTTGTCGCGCCGGGCGATGCTGCCCGCGTGCCGCACGGCTGGCAGGACCGCGTCATCGCCCTTGATGAGGAGGCGCCGCACCTGCCGCCTGTGCCGACAGGTCCGGTCGATCTCGCCTACATCATCTTCACCTCCGGCTCGACCGGTGCGCCGAAGGGTGTCGCGGTCCGCCACGGCAACGTAACCCGCCTGATGGTCGCGCCCGGATACGCCACCATCACCGCAGGCAGCGTCGCGCTGGCGCTCTCGACACCGACCTTTGATGCTTCGGTCTTCGATCTCTGGCCCTTCCTGGCCAATGGCGCGACGGTCGCCATCCATCCGGGCGAGACGCCGACGCCCGATAGCATTGCCGGCGCGGTGACACGCCACGGGGTCACCACCGCCTTTGTCACCACCGGCCTGTTCAACCGCATTGCCGAGGATCGCCCGGACGCCCTTCGGGGCGTCGAGGTGTTGACCGGCGGCGAGCGGGGGCTGGCGGCCAATGCCCGCCGCATGCTGGAGGCCGGCGCCCGGGCGATCGTCCATTGCTACGGCCCGACCGAGACCGCGGTCTTCGCCACCGCCGCGCGCTTCACCGCACGGGACGCCATCGACGACACTTTCCCGGTCGGCGGGCCGATTGCCGGCACCGCCTGCTATGTCCTCGATGCCGAGCGCCGCCCCGTACCCATCGGCGGGCATGGCGAGCTCTGGATCGGCGGCGAAGCCGTGGCCCAAGGCTACGCCAACGATGACGCGCTGACGGCGGAGCGGTTCCTGCCCGATCCGTTCAGGCCCGAAGGGCGCTTCTATCGCAGCGGCGATCTCGTCGTGATGGACGAGCATGGCGCCCTGACCTTCCTTGACCGGCTGGACGACCAGATCAAGATCCGGGGCCATCGCGTCGAGCCCGGCGCCATCGCGCGGGCGCTGGAATCCATCGCCCCGGTGCGCCAGGCCATCGTGCTGGCGAGCGAGCCGGCGCCGGGCGAGCGTCGGCTTCACGCCGTCGTCGAGGCGCCCGCCGCACCGCCCGGTTTCGGCGAGACCTTGCGCCGGCGCCTTCAGGACGCCTTTCCGCCAGCCCTCGTTCCAGCCCGCATCGTGGTCGTTCCGGCCTTTCCGCTGGCCCCCAATGGCAAGACCGACCGCAAGGCGCTCGAGGCCCTGCTGGTCGAGCAGAAGACGGAGGCCAGTCACTGGGCGGATGAAGGCCAGAAGCGGATCGCCACGCTCTTTCACGCGATCCTCGGCCTTGTCCCGCAGGGGCCGGATGAGGACTTCTTCGACCTCGGCGGCGACTCGCTGCTCGCCATGCGCCTCGTCAGGGACCTGCGCTCCGAGCTCGGCATCAGTGTCGCCCTGCGCGACCTCTACCAGGACGCAACCATTGCCGGCCTGGCAGCCCGCAGCGTCGATGTCCTGCCGGAGTTCGAGGCTGGGACATTGTGACCCCGGCAGATCCCGTCGACTTTCTGCTGCAGGATCTGCGCGCCGCCGGCATCCGGCTGTTTCTGGATGGCCAGATCTTGCGCTTCGAGGCCCCGCCCGGTGCACTCACGCCGGATCTGCGCAGCCGGATCGCCTTGGCGCGGCCAGTCCTGATCGAGCACCTCGGTTCTTTGGCGGCGGCACCGGCCGTGTCGCCGCGCCAGTCCCGTCTCTGGTTCGCCTGCCGGCTGGCACCGGAGGAAGCGCCCTACAATGTCGCGGCGGCCTTCCGCCTTTCGGGGCCGCTCGACATCGCCGCGCTTGAGGCGGCACTTGGCGACGTGATCGCCGGCCATCCCGCCTTGCGCACCGGCTTTCGCGAGCAGGACGGCGAGCCCCAGGCCTTCCTCCGGCCAGAGGCGCCCTTCCGCCTCGAGAGGATCGATGCCGGTCATGTCGAGCCGGGAGAGCGGGATGCCTTTGGCAGGGCTCTGGCCGAGCGTTTGTCGCGCGAGCCGATCGCGCTGGACGCCCCGCCCCTTCTGCGCGAGACGCTGGTCCGCTTCGCCCCCGACGATCATCTGCTGATCCATGTGATCCACCACATCGTCACCGATGGCTGGTCGCACGGCCTGTTCTGCCGTGACCTCTCCGATGCCTATCGGCAGCGGCTGTCTGGCAAGGCCTGGCGGAACCATGCGCGATCGACGTCGCCCGCGCGAACCATCGGGAGCCAGCCATCGGGCGGCGCGCGCGCGCCGGTGAAGCCAGCGCCCCTGCCACATGATGTCGCGATCACCGGTGGCCGCCGCTATGATGGGGCGACCCTCTCGATGCGCCTGCCACCCGCCATTCGCGATCAGGTCGCGGCCATGGCACGGCGCGAGCGCACCAGTCCGGCGGCGGTGCTGCTGGCCGTGCAATTGCTGTTCGTCGCCCGTCTCGCCGGGACCGCCAGCCCGGTCGTGGCAGTCCCGGCGGCGGCGGGCCGCACCTCTGCCAATGCCGATGAGATCGGCTATTTCGTCGATACCGTGACGGTGCCGGTGGATCGGGTGGACAGCGATACGTTCCAGTCCTTCCTGGCGCGGGTCCATCTCACCTTCACCGGCACGCTGGACGCGGCATCGCGCGGCAGCTCCGATGAGGTCGGCCCGGCGGCCTTGCAAGACCCGGCCTTGCAAGACCCGGGCTTGAACGATCCAGCGCTGACAAGCTTCGCCTATCAGGCGACGCCGGATGCGGCCCTCGACCTCGACGGGGTCGCCGCGACAGCCCTCGGCTTCGAGCGCGGCACGACGCGGTTCGATCTGGAACTGCACGTCTGGCCGCAGTCCGGGCACGCGACATCGGCGCTGCTCGAACCGCCGCCCGAGAGCGAAGTTCCCTATCCCGGCGCTCCGGATCTTGCGACGGGCCCGGCCGCAGGCTTCCGGCTGATGCTCGCCTATCGGCGTACCAGCTTCGAGCCGGCGACCGCCGCGCGCTTCCTGCGCCAATTCTCCACACTGCTCTCCGCCTGTCTCGCCTCGCCGGATGTCGCGGTGGACGATCTGGCCCTGATCCCTGAAGCCGAGTCGGCGGATCTCGCGCGCCTGCTGGAACGCCCGCGCCCCTGCCCTGCCGGGGGACGCTCGGTCGCGGACCTGTTCGAGGAGACAGCCCGCCGTTTCGCCGGCCGGCCGGCGCTGGAGACGAGCGACGGCTCCAGCTTGACCTATGCCGACCTCGACCGCGCGAGCGCCGCGCTGGCCGCCCGTCTGACCGGCCTTGGCCTGCGTCCGGGCGCCATTGTTGGTGTGCTGATGGAGCGCTCCGAAGCCGCGATCATCGCGCTTCTGGCCGTCATCCGGGCCGGCGGCGCCTATCTGCCGCTCGACCCCGCTTTGCCGGACGAGCGCCTGGCCCTGATGATCGCCGATGCCGGCGTGGCCCATCTGGTGACGACACCGGCGCTCGGCCATCGGATCGCCGCCGGTCCGGCCGTGCTGCTCGTCGACGGCCTGACCGGCGCGCCTCTGGGCGATGGCCCCTCGGCCCCCCTGCCTGCACCCGACACGCTCGGCCCCGACAGCCCGGCCTATGTCAACTTCACCTCCGGCTCCACCGGCAGGCCCAAGGGCATTCTGGTGCCCCATGGCGCCATCGCCAATCTGGTGCTCGACACTGACTACGCGGCACTTGGCCCCGCCGACCGGATCGCCCAGGCCGCCACCCTCTCCTTCGATGCCGCGACCTTCGAGATCTGGGGCGCCCTGCTCAACGGCGCCTGCCTCGTGCCGCTCGCCCGCGAGACCCTGCTCGATACCGCCGCGCTGACCGATGCGCTGGCAACCCGCCGCATCTCCACGATGTTCCTGACTACCGCGCTGTTCAACCAGATGGCGCAGGCGCAACCGGCGGGGTTCTCATCCCTCAGGCTCGTCCTGTTCGGCGGCGAGGCGGTCAACCCTGACCGTGTCCGCCAGGTCAGGGCCGCCTGCCCCGGCCTGCAACTGACCCATGTCTATGGCCCGACCGAGACGACCACGTTTGCGACCTTTCACCCGGTCGAGACCGTCCCTGAGGCCGCCGCCACCGTGCCCATCGGCCGCCCCTTGGCCGGCGTCATCTGCCGCATCCTCGATGTGGGACTTCGGCCCGTGCCGCCCGGCGCCACCGGCGAATTGTATCTTGGCGGGCGCGGCCTCGCGCTCGGCTATCTCGGCCAGCCGGAGGCAACGGCCGCGCGCTTCATCACGCGGGCCGGTGAACGGCTCTACCGCACCGGCGATCTCGTCCGCCTCGGCCCCGGCAATGCCATCGAGTTCGTCGGCCGCGCCGACAACCAGGTGAAGATCCGCGGCCATCGCATCGAACCCGAGGAGATCGAGATCGCGCTCGCCGCCCACCCGGCGGTGACCGAAGCCGCCGTCATCGTCCGTGGCACCGACCAGGACCGCCGCCTCCATGCCTTCGTCGCGGTGGGCGAAGCCGGCGCGGCGGCGGACATCGCCCCGTGGCTGCGCCAGCGCCTGCCCGATTACATGGTCCCGGCGCGGATCGAGGCCCTGCCGCACCTGCCGATGACCAGCCATGGCAAGGTCGACCGCGCAGCGCTCCGCGCGCTGGCCGAGAAGGCCGCGCCGGAGCCCGTCGTGACGGAGCCTGCGGCGAGCGATCTGGAGCGGCAGGTCATGGCCATCTGGTCCGACCTGCTTCAGACGGCAGTTGGGCCGGACAGCGACTTTTTCGACATTGGCGGACATTCCCTGCTGGCAACCCGCGTGGCGGCACGTCTCCTCCAGGCAACCGGCCTTGCCGTGCCGCTCCGCCTGCTGTTCGAGCAGCGCACGCCGCGCGACCTCGCCCTGGCGCTGTCGGCTCTTGAGCGGCCGGCGGCCGACGAGGCCGAGCCGCCTCTGGTGGTGCGCGCGCCCGGCGGGCCGACCGCGCTCTCCTTCGCCCAGCAGCGGCTCTGGTTCCTCGAACGGCTCGACCCGGGAACCGCCGGGTACAATGTCCCGCTGGCCTATGAGCTCGACGGCCGGATCGACATGGCCGCGCTGCAGAAGGCGCTCGACCGGCTGATCGAGCGTCATGACACCCTGCGCAGCCGCATCTTCGACCGGGATGGGCAGTCCTGGCAGGAGCCCCTGGCGCCGATGGCCTGCCCGCTCGCGCTTGTCGATCTCGGCCATCTGCCGATCGGCATCGGCACGGAGCGCGCCCGCGACCTGATCCGCGCAGCAGCCCTGGCGCCGTTCGATCTGGCGCGGCCGCCGCTGATCCGCGCACATCTGTTCCGCCTGTCAGAAGATCGCTCGATCCTGCTGCTGGTCCTGCACCACATTGCCAGCGACGGCTGGTCGCTGACCGTTCTGGCGCGTGACCTCTCGCTGCTTGTTGCCAATCGGACGGCAAAGCCGCTGCCCATCCG
This sequence comes from Phreatobacter aquaticus, assembly GCF_005160265.1. Taxonomy (NCBI): domain Bacteria; kingdom Pseudomonadati; phylum Pseudomonadota; class Alphaproteobacteria; order Hyphomicrobiales; family Phreatobacteraceae; genus Phreatobacter; species Phreatobacter aquaticus. The sequence goes on from NZ_CP039865.1 coordinate 119,947, forward strand.
ATATGCCGATTTCGCCCTGTGGCAGCGCGACTGGTTCCAGGGCGAACGGGCACAGCAACAGCTGGCGGCCTGGACCGAACGGCTCACCGACCTGCCCGACCTGCGCCTGCCCACCGACAGGCGCAGGCCGCAACGCCAGTCCTATCGCGGCGGCACCGTGCCGATCGCCATCAGCGGCGCCGAGACCGAAGCGCTGCGTGCGCTAGCGGCCGCCTGCAATGCCACCCCCTTCATGGTGCTCCTGGCGATCTTCGGCGCCACGATCGGCCGCGCTGCGGCGCAGATGGATTTCGCCATTGCCTGCCCGGTCGCCAACCGTCATCGGCCGGAGACCGAGGGGCTCATCGGCTTCTTCGTCAACACGCTGGCCATGCGCCTCGATCGGAGTGGGGGACCGTCGCTGCGCCAACTCATCGGCCGCATCCGTGCCGTCGCGCTCGATGCGTTCCAGAACCAGGACCTGCCATTCGAGCAGGTGGTGGAGACGCTGCATCCCGACCGCGATCCCGCCCGCAACCCACTGGTGCAGGTGGCATTCGCCCTGCAGAACGCGACGGACGAACGCCTTGACATCCCAGGCATCGTCACGCGCCTCTACGCCCCCGACATCCGCACGACCCGCTTCGATCTCGAAATGCACCTGTTCGAGCGTGGTACCGGCATCGAGGGCATTCTGGTCTTCGCAACCGACCTGTTCGAGCCGGCGACCGCCGAGAGGCTGGCGGGCCAGTTCTCCACACTGCTCTCCGCCTGCCTCACCTCGCCGGATGTCGCGGTGGACGATCTGGCCCTGATCCCTGAAGCCGAGTCGGCGGATCTCGCGCGCCTGCTGGAACGCCCGCGCCCCTGCCCTGCCGGGGGACGCTCGGTCGCGGACCTGTTCGAGGAGACAGCCCGCCGTTTCGCCGACCGACCGGCGCTGGAGGCGGCCGACGGCTCCAGCCTGACCTATGCCGACCTCGACCGCGCGAGCGCCGCGCTGACCGCCCGTCTGACCGGCCTTGGCCTGCGTCCGGGCGCCATTGTTGGTGTGCTGATGGAGCGCTCCGAAGCCGCGATCATCGCGCTTCTGGCCGTCATCCGGGCCGGCGGCGCCTATCTGCCGCTCGACCCCGCTTTGCCGGACGAGCGCCTGGCCCTGATGATCGCCGATGCCGGCGTGGCCCATCTGGTGACGACACCGGCGCTCGGCCATCGGATCGCCGCCGGTCCGGCCGTGCTGCTCGTCGACGGCCTGACCGGCGCGCCTCTGGGCGATGGCCCCGCGGCCCCCCTGCCTGCACCCGACACGCTCGGCCCCGACAGCCCGGCCTATGTCAACTTCACCTCCGGCTCCACCGGCAGGCCCAAGGGCATTCTGGTGCCCCATGGCGCCATCGCCAATCTGGTGCTCGACACTGACTACGCGGCACTTGGCCCCGCCGACCGGATCGCCCAGGCCGCCACCCTCTCCTTCGATGCCGCGACCTTCGAGATCTGGGGCGCCCTGCTCAACGGCGCCTGCCTGGTGCCGCTCGCCCGCGAGACCCTGCTCGATACCGCCGCGCTGACCGATGCGCTGGCAACCCGCCGCATCTCTACGATGTTCCTGACCACCGCGCTGTTCAACCAGGTCGCCCAGGCACAACCAGCAGGCTTCGCACCCCTCAGGCTCGTCCTGTTCGGCGGCGAGGCGGTCAACCCTGACCGTGTCCGCCAGGTCAGGGCCGCCTGCCCCGGCCTGCAACTGACCCATGTCTATGGCCCGACCGAGACGACCACGTTTGCGACCTTTCACCCGGTCGAGACCGTCCCTGAGGCCGCCGCCACCGTGCCCATCGGCCGCCCCTTGGCCGGCGTCATCTGCCGCATCCTCGATGTGGGACTTCGGCCCGTGCCGCCCGGCGCCACCGGCGAATTGTATCTTGGCGGGCGCGGCCTCGCGCTCGGCTATCTCGGCCAGCCGGAGGCGACGGCCGCGCGCTTCATCGCCCGTGCAGGTGAACGGCTCTACCGCACCGGCGATCTCGTCCGCCTCGGCCCCGGCAATGCCATCGAGTTCGTCGGCCGCGCCGACAACCAGGTGAAGATCCGCGGCCATCGCATCGAACCCGAGGAGATCGAGATCGCGCTCGCCGCCCACCCGGCGGTGACCGAAGCCGCCGTCATCGTCCGTGGCACCGACCAGGACCGCCGCCTCCATGCCTTCGTCGCGGTGGGCGACAGCAACGCCGCGCTGTCGGGCCGTGACAGCCAGGCCTTCGTCGCGGACTGGCTTGAGCTCTACGAGGACACCTACAAGGGCGATGGCGCCGGGACGGATGCCGATCTCGCCGGCTGGAACGACAGCTATACCGGCCAGCCTCTGCCGGTGGCCGAAATGCGCGAGTGGCAGGAGGCGACGGTTGCGGCGCTGCTGGCCGGAAAGCCCCGCCACGTGCTGGAGATCGGCTGCGGCACCGGGCTCCTGCTGAAGCGGCTGGCCGATGCCGTCGAAAGCTATCGCGGCACTGACTTCTCGCCCTCGGCTGTCGCCCGCACGGGCGCCCTCGCGCGGCGGGCCGGCTGGTCCCACGTGTCCATCGAGCACCGCCAGGGCGACGACGCCGAGGGCCTGCCCCGGCATGCCTTCGACCTCATCGTCCTCAATTCCGTCATCCAGTATTTCCCGGGCGAGGACTATCTCCGCCGGGTGATCCGCAACGCCTTCGACTGCCTGGCGCCCGGCGGGCGGCTGTTCATCGGCGACATCCGGTCGCTGCCGCTGCAGCGCATGTTCGCCGCCTCGGTCGAGGCGCGAAGGGGCACGGCCGACCGCGCCGTCCTGGAGCGCGCCGTGGCGACCCGGATCCGTCTCGACAAGGAACTGGTGCTCGACCCCGCCTTCTTCCTGCATGTGGCGCGAGACCACGCGCCGGACGCGCGCGTCGAGATCGCAATGAAGCGCGGCTGGGCGATCAACGAACTGACCAAATACCGCTACGACGTCATGATCGAGACCGGCGGCGGCGAGCGCCCCGCCACCCGCATGATCCGGTTGTCCGACCGGCCGGACGAGCGCCCCACGGTGGAGGCTCTCGTCGCCATGGCGCATGCAGGCGCCGAGCCGCTCTGCATCGTCGGTCTGCCGGACGCGCGATTGGCGCGGGACCTTCGCATTCTCGCCGAGCTGGACGCAGCTGACGGTCCGGCCATTGTGGCACCAGCGCCGCATCCCGAGGAGATCGCGTCATCGCTCGAAGCCGCCGGTTTCTGCGTGTCATTCGCGGTGCCCGAGCGCCCCGAGGAGGGCCGCTTCGACCTCCTCGTCCATCGCCGCGGGTCACCAAGGCCCGCATCCCCCCTGGAGGCGTCGGTCCTCGCGGCCACGCCAGCCCGCCCGCTCGCCAACAATCCGCTGCGGGCCATTGCCGGACGGAACCTCATCCCGGACATCAAGGCCCACCTCGCCCGCCATCTGCCGGACTACATGGTGCCCTCGAGCATTTCCGTGCTGGAGCGGCTGCCGATGAACCGCAGCGGCAAGATCGATCGCCGCGCCCTGGTCCCCGACAATCTGGCCGAGACCGTTGCGCCGGACACCCTGCCTGTGGGCAAGGCGGAGGCGGCGGTGCAACAGATCTGGTGTGATCTCCTCCAAGTAGACATGATGGGCCGGACGACCAATTTCTTCGATGCCGGCGGACATTCCCTGCTGCTCGTGCAGTTGCTGCACAGGATCAATGCCCGCTTCGGCTGCCAGCTGAGCCTTATCGACATGTTCAGGGCTACGACCATCGCGGCGCAGGCGGAGATGGCGACGGCGAGGCAGGCACCGCCAGCGGCGCCCGATATTGCCGATCGCGCCGATCGCGCCCGCCACGCGCTCGCCGGACGACGGGATGCGCGGCGATGACGGGGCCTGTGGAAGGCGGGCCGGACCGGAGCGATCTGCTGACAAGGCTCGACATTGGCGCGGGCGAGGTGAAGGCGCGGGTGCGCGAGTTCTATTCCGCTCTCAACAGCTATCTCGCGAAGACCGCGCTCGACGATTACGTTCAGTTCTTCAACTGGGGCTACCAGCCGCTTCCCGGCCGCCCGGATGACTGGGCTGGCACCCTTCCCGCCGCGATGATCGACCGCGACGCCGTGCGGCTGGTTCTGGAACTGATCGGCCCGCTGGCCGTCGACGGACGGGACATTCTCGACGTCGGCTGCGGCCGGGGCGGCACGCTCTCAACCCTTGCCAGCCGGTTCGCCCCGCGCAAGCTGGTGGGGGTCGATCTCAATCCCCAGAGCATCGCCCATTGCCGCGGAAGCCAGAGCGATCCCCGCGTCCAGTTCTTCCAGGGCGATGCCGAGGATCTGGCCTTCGGCGATGCCTCATTCGACATCGTCACCAATATCGAGTCCTCGAATGCCTATCCCGCCATCGACCGGTTCTACCGTGAGGTGAACCGGGTTCTGCGAGTGGGCGGCGCCTTTGCCTATACCGACCTCCTGCGTCCGGACCAGTTCGACCACGCCCGCCGGTTCCTCACAGCGAACGGGTTTGCCCTCGACAGCGACCGTGACATCACCGCCAACGTTCTCGCCGCGCGCCGCCAGAGCGCCGACACCCAGTTACGCGCCTTCAATGCGGCGGACGGCGCGCAGGCAGACGCAACCCATGATGCCCTGATGGCCTATTTCCTGGCGCCCGAAGGCTCGGCCTTCTTCGACAGCGTCCAGGAGGGCCGCTTCGAATATCGCATCCTGCGGTTCCGCAAGACCTCCGACTGCAGCGAGCTTTGACGTCGATGAGCGCCCCCGACGATCAGGCCTATGACCTGCCGGACAAGGCAACCGATCCCGGCGGCTTCAAGACCCGCATCCAGCGCTTCTACGGCTTCTGGAACCGGCGGATCGGCAGCTCGGACTTCGCCGAACTCTCGCTGTTCATGAACTGGGGCTATCTGCCGGGTCTCTCGGACGAAGCCGTGCTCGCCCCGCGCCCGGACGCGATCAATGCGAGTTCCGTCCGGCTCATCCTCGAACTTGTCGGGCCAAGCGCCATTGCCGGCGCCGACATTCTCGATGTCGGCTGCGGCCGGGGCGGCACCGTCGATACGCTGCTCGGCTATTACCAACCGCGCCACGTCACTGGCCTAGACCTGACACCGGAAAACATCGCGTTCTGCCAGAGCGCCGTGCGCTCGGAGCGATGCCGGTTCCTCGAGGGTGACGCCGAGAACCTGCCGTTCGACGATGCCCGCTTCGATATCGTCACCAATGTCGAGAGCTCGCATTGCTATCCCGATATCCGCCGGTTCTACCGGCAGGTGGCGCGGGTCCTGAAGCCCGGCGGGCTGTTCCTCTACACCGATGTCTTCGACACCGCCGACGTGGCCCAGCGGATGATCGATCTCGCCGATTGCGGACTGGATATCCTAAGCGATCGCGACATCACGCCCAATGTGCTGATGGCGCGCGAGGCGGAGGGCGATCCGCAACTGGTCGAGATGGACAAGGCGGCCGGGACCGGCTCGCCCGACGACGCCGACGAGCGCGTGCTCGATCTGGTCGTCGCCCGGCCAGGCTCCCAGATGCATGTCGCCATGCAGGCGGGCCGGCTCAGCTATCGCATCCTGCGTGCCCGCAAGCGCATGGCCACCGGCGCCACGGGGCTTGGCCGCATCGCCGCGCGCGCCCAGGCACGGCGCGGGACCTGAGGCGAGCCGTCAGGCAAGCAGCGCGGCGGCCTCTCTGCGGTGGAGCGCGATCGCTCCGCCATCGCCCTCGACGGCGAGCGACCAGACGCCGCCGTCGATCTCGCCACCCGCGAGATGCCACGTTCCAGGCAAGCCGCCGATCTCCGCCCTGGGGAGGCTCTCCTCGGCGAGCGCGATATGGGCAAGACTGAGCGACTGAAGAGCCCGGCGCGTGATGCCTTCGCCTGTCGCTTTCAGGATCGCCTCCTTGAGGGTCCAGTACCGCAGGAACAGCGCCTCGCGGCGGGTCGGATCGACAGCGTCGAGAGTGATGCGCTCGGCCGGGCTGAGAACGCTCGAAAGCAGGCTTGAATCCTGTGCGAGATCGCGTGGCCGCTCGACATCGATGCCCACCACCACGCCCCGTCCAACCGCCACTGCCACGACGTCGCGCGAATGGCTGAGCGAGATGCCGAACCCCTCCGGCGCACCGGCAAGGAAGGGCTGGCCACCGGGGCGGTAGGCGAGACGGATATCGGCGGCGGCAAGGCCCGTCACCCCCGAGATCAGGCGCCGCAGCAGGCCATGCGCCATGGCATAGGCTGCGCGGTCGTCGGCGCGCATCAGCCGGGCGATCCGCTCATACTCGAAGGGTTCGAGGTCGTGCCAGTCTGTTGGCAAGCGATCGACCGCAGCGACGGCGATGTCGACCTGGCCTGCCGAGCTCACGACCGCCCCCGGCTGCTGCCGAGCACGCAGCCCGCCTGCAGGACACGGCTCGGCGCACCCTCGTCCGGCGCGATCTCCACCTTGGTCAGCCGCACCAGCCCGTCGCCGGCCACCACGTCGGCGCCCCGTTCGGACAGGCCGACAACCTGGCCAGGCGGAAGCCCTGATGGCCGAGGCCCGGCCCTTTCCGCTCGCCAGACCAGCACGGGGACCCCACCATCGATCCAGCTGCGTGCCGGCAGGAACGGGCTGAGCGCCCGCACGCGGCGCAGGATGGCCTCGGCCGGCAGCGCCCAGTCGAGCACGTGATCGGCAGGGGTCAGCGCGGGAAAGTAGCGCGAAGGACCGTCGCCCGGCTTGCCGGCCTCACCCGCCAGCACCGACAGGATGGCCGATGCATAGAAAGCCGCCGCGCCATCGCGCAGCCGCTCCTCCACGGCGTCGCGATAGGGATCGTCGTCGATAGGGACCGCGCGCGTCGCGATGATCGGCCCGTCATCGAGCCGCACCGACATCCGGTGGACCGTCTGGGTGATCGTCGGCCACCCTTCGACCATCGCACCGAACACGGGTTCGAGCCCGCGGGCGCCGGGAATGGCGCCGGGATGCAGGTTGAGAACGCCGAGGCGCGCCGCAGCCAGCACCGCTGCGACGAAGCGTTCTCCATGGCCCCAGTTGACGAAGAGATCGCAGCCAAGCGCTGCCAGGCGGCGAATGGTCTCAGCGTCATTGATCGAACCACCGACTTCCAGCAAGGGCAGGCCGGCCGACGCGGAACGGCGCTGAATACCGGAGCCGATGGGGCCGCGCGGCGGGACCATCGCGCCGATATCGGCGCCCGCGGACAACAGCCGCTCCGCAAGCTCGAAACAGGCGACCGATGCCCCGAGAATGGCGATCCTGGGTCGGGACACGGCGGCGAGCTCCACATGTCGGAAAGGGTCCGCGCGGCGTCAGCCCCGCCGCTTGATCGAGACTTACCTCTGCAATGGCCGCTCGCGGCTGACAAGCCGGGAAACACCGGCCTTTCACCGCGAGCCGACAAGCAACGCGCTGGCTCCCAAGGGTTTCTTAGCATTGTGATGGAATGCTTGGCCCTCGATGAACCCCAGCGACCTTGCGGCACAGATGAAGCGGATGTTGCAGTTCCGGTCCACCTCACTGGCGCGCGGGATCGCGCTTGGCATCTCGGCTCTGGTCCTCACTGCGCTCGCCGTACTGGCGATTGACGTCCGCGGCCTCGCCGAAACCGTCGATGTACGGGCCAGCGAGCGGGAGACCAGCGACGTCCGGCACGGGCTGTTCGTTCTGGCCGAGGCGACTGTTGCCGAACATCTTGTCTTTGCCGGCTCGTCGGAAGCCTCCGCGCTGGTGCGCTCCGGCTTCGACAATGCCGCGACCCGCAACAGGTTCTGGGACAATGTCATCCTCGATCCGGCCGAGCATGCCTATGTCCTGGATTCTCGCGGCGAGACGATCCTCTCCGAAAGCAGCGCGCCCGACCTCCCGAACTCTGCCCGCCTGACAGACCTTCGCTCCATTGCGCCGGTCATCGCCCGGTTGCGCGAACGGCATCGGGCCGCCAGCGACGAGACCGCCGGCAGGGCCATCTTTCCGGGCGCCTATGTCCACGAGGTCGCGGGGGTCGCGGGCAAGCCGTCACTGGTATCGGCCATCGCGATCGCCCCGTCGCATGCGGCCGGAAGCAACGAACAGCCGCCGGTTCTCGTTCATGTGACGCCACTGGACCGCCGTGTTATCGGCCAGCTCGCCAATATCGCGCGTCTGCCCGATCTTGCCCTGTCGGAGACCGCCAGTCCCGGCGCCGCAACCGCGCGGATGGCACTCGCCGGATCCGACGGGCGAGTGCTCGCCCATCTCACATGGGTCACCGCCCGTCCCGGCTGGACGGTGCTCGGCGCGCTGCTGCCGATCGTCCTCCTGTCGGCCATGGTCGTCGGCATGCAGGGGCTGGCCACCGCCCGCTCGCTGTCGCGCTCCGCGGCAAGGCTCGCAGCCAGCGAGGCCGAAGCGCTGCGCCAGTCGCGCAGCGACGCCTCCACCGGTCTTGCCAATCGGGTGTGGTTCGAGGCCTGCTTTGCCGAACAGACCCGAGCCCTGGCCGATCAGAACTTCGGACTGGTCCTGATCGATCTCGACTTCTTCAAGTCGATCAACGACACGCTTGGACACGGAGCTGGCGATGCCGTCATTGCGGCCGTCGCCGAGCGCCTCAAGGCCTTGCCTTTGCCCGCCACCTTCGTCGCCGCGCGGCTGGGCGGCGACGAATTCGCCGTCATGACATCGGCCCTCCAGGACGGCGAGGATCTCAGCAGCATCTGCGGGGCGATCCTTGCGTCAATCATGGCGCCTGTCGTCTTCGAGACAACGACGATTCCGGTCAGTGCCAGCATCGGGGCCGCGCTCTGGCCAGTCGACGGCAGGGACCTGTCCTCTCTGATGAAGTCCGCCGACCTTGCCCTCTACCGGTCGAAGCGGGAGGGCCGGGGGCGTTTCCACATCCACGACCTCGCCGAGGATTGCGCAGGCTCATTGCGTCTGGCGGCGGCCGGGCATCTGGCTGGCGGAACGCCGCCGCGTGCCGTCAGGGGTCAAGCGCGCTCGGCCTGACTGGCCCAAGCGCGCATTCCGGGAGGCCGCACCCGTTCGGCAACTCAGGATGCGCCCTTGAACGGTGGACCAAAGCCGCACTAAGCTCCTCCCAATGATAAAAATATGGGGAGGAATGAACATGGAGCGGTCCTGGCTCAAGAACTATCCCGCTGGCGTGCCCGCGGATGTCGACATCCAGCAATATCCCTCGGTCGTCGCCCTTTTGGAGGAAAGCTTCCAGAAGTACCGCGACGACAAGGCCTATATCTGCATGGACAAGGCGATGACCTTTGGCGAGGTCGACCGCATGTCGGTGGCGCTCGGCGCCTACCTGCAGGGCAAGGGCCTGAAGAAGGGCGACCGCGTCGCCATCATGATGCCCAACGTCCTGCAATATCCGGTGGCGGTGGCTGCCGTGATGCGGGCGGGCTTCATCGTGGTCAACGTCAACCCGCTCTACACGCCGCGCGAGCTGGAGCACCAGCTCAAGGATTCCGGCGCCCAGGCCATCATCATCCTGGAGAATTTCGCCAACACCCTTGAGCAGGTCCTGCCCGCGACGCCAATCAAGCACATCGTGCTGGCCTCTGTGGGCGACCTCCTCGGCTTCCCCAAGGGCGTGATCGTCAATTTCGTGCTGCGCAGCGTCAAGAAGGCGATCCCCGCCTTCTCGCTGCCATCAGCCGTGCGTTTCAACCAGGCCATATCCGAGGGCCGCGGCCTGACGCTGACCAGGCCGGACATCACCCCTCAGGATGTCGCCGTGCTCCAATATACCGGCGGCACGACCGGCGTCTCCAAGGGCGCGACGCTGCTGCACCAGACGATCATCGCCAATCTCCTGGCCTCCGAAGCCTGGTGCAAGCCGGGGCTGCGCAAGGAGATCGAGGGCCAGCCGGTCTTCATCTGCGCGCTGCCGCTCTATCACGTCTTCGCCTTCATCTCCTGCGGCCTGCTCGCCATGCGGATGGGCGGCGTGAACGTGCTGATCCCCAACCCGCGCGACATCCCGGGTCTGGTCAAGGAGATGGGCAAGTACAAGTTCAACATCATGCCGGGCGTCAACACACTGTTCAACGCGCTGACCAACAACCCGGATTTCGCCAAGCTCGACTTCTCTAACCTGATGATCGCCAATGGCGGTGGCATGGCGGTGCAGGAGGCGGTGGCCCGCAAATGGCTCGCCATCACCAATTGCCCGATCGTCGAGGGCTATGGCCTGTCGGAAACCTCGTCCGGCATCACCTGCAACCCGACCAACTCGACCGCCTATACCGGCACGATCGGCCTGCCCATGCCCAATGTCGAGGTGCGCATCCTCGACGATGACGGCCGCGACGTGCCGCTCGGCACACCGGGCGAGATCGCCATCAAGGGCCCGCAGGTGATGGCCGGCTATTGGCAGCGCCCCGACGAGACCGCCAAGGTCATGACCCCGGACGGCTTCTTCAAGTCGGGCGATGTCGGCGTGATGGATGATCGCGGCTATATCAAGATCGTCGACCGGAAGAAGGACATGATCCTGGTCTCCGGCTTCAACGTCTATCCGAACGAGGTCGAGGCGGTGGCGGTCGAGCATCCGGGCGTTCTCGAATGCGCCGTGGTGGGCGTGCCCGACAAGAATTCCGGCGAGGCCGTGATGATGTACGTCGTCCGCAAGGACCCGAACCTCACCAAGGACGAGCTGATGGAGTTCTGCGCCAAGAACCTCACCGGTTACAAGAAGCCCAAATATATCGAGTTCCGGACCGATCTGCCGCGCACCAATGTCGGCAAGATCCTGCGCCGCGAACTGCGTGACGAGGCCGTGAGAGACATGAGCAAGGCGGCCTGAGGCCGCCCACTCACGCCCTTTCCGCATCACGCACCCGAACAGGGAGATGGACCATGGCCGGAACCACCCGCCGCAGCACCACCGACGGCGCCGCTGAACCTGCCGCGAAATCGCTGACCGACCAGATCGCGGAGGAGGCCTCGCAGAACACGCTGGCGCTCAATCCGCTGGTCGGCATGCGCTCGGAAGACCTCCTGTCGGCGGCGGGCACCGTGATCAGCGCGCTGGCCTCCCACCCCCAGGTGGTCGCCCAGAGCTGGGTCGGCTTCATGGGGGAAATGGGCCGGATCCTGACCGGCAAATCCGATATCGGCGCCGATGCCAAGGACAAGCGTTTTGCCCATCCGGCGTGGAGCGAGAGCGCTCTGCATCGCGGCCTGATGCAGTCCTACACGGCCTGGGCGAAGGCCGTGACCGATGCCGTCGGCAAGACCGAACTGTCCGACAAGGACTCAGCCCGCGCCCGGCTCGTGACCTCGATCTTCGTCGATGCCATGGCACCGTCGAACAACCTCATCGCCAACCCGCTGGCCTTGAAACAGGCGGTCGACACCAAGGGACAGAGCCTCGTCGAGGGCTTCAAGAACTTCATCGGCGACATGACCAAGAATGGCGGCCTGCCGAGCCAGGTCGACATGACAAAATTCAAGGTCGGCGAGAACCTCGCCAACACCCCGGGTACGGTGGTGTTCCGCAACGACGTGCTGGAACTGATCCTCTACACGCCGACAACCGAGAAGGTGTTCAAGCGCCCGCTGCTGATCGTGCCGCCGCAGATCAACAAATACTATGCGGTCGACATGTCGCCCTCGAAGAGCATGATCCGCTTCCTGCTCTCGCAGGGCATCCAGCCCTTCTGCATTTCCTGGCGCAATCCGACCGAGAAGCAGCGCGACTGGGGCCTCGACACCTATATCGCCGCCCTCGACGAGGCGGTGGATGCGGCGCTCGAGATCACCGGATCGAAGAGCCTGAACGTCATGGGCTCCTGCTCAGGCGGCATCACGGTCTCCACCTATGCCGGCTGGCTCGCGGGCCAGGGCCTGACCAAGCTCAACGGCATCATCCTCGCCGTCTGCGTGATCGATACCGAAGCCTCCACCGACACCGATTTCGCGGCGCTGGTGACTCCGGAATCGGTGCTGGCGGCCAAGCAGATGTCGGCGATGCGCGGCGTGCTCGACGGGCAGGACATGGCCAAGATGTTCGCGTGGATGCGGCCGAACGACCTGATCTGGAACTATTGGGTCAACAATTACCTGATGGGCAACCAGCCGCCGGCCTTCGACATCCTCTACTGGAATGCCGACACGACGCGCCTGCCGGCCCGCCTGCACGGCGATTTCCTCGACCTGATCTTCACCAATCCCTTCGTCAATGCCGGCAAGATGGTGATCCATGGCACGCCGATCGACATGGGCAAGGTCAAGGCCGACACCTATGTGATCGGCGGCACCACCGACCACATCACGCCCTGGAAGGCGGTCTACCAGACCGCCCGCATCTATGGCCCGGAGACGACCTTCGTCCTCTCCAATTCCGGCCACCTGCAGAGCCTCCTGAACCCGCCCGGCAACCCCAAGGCCTGGTATGTCACCGCCAAGGCCAAGCCCGCCGATGCCGACCAATGGGCCGCCACCGGCAAGAAGCATGAGGGCTCGTGGTGGACCGACTGGGCCGCCTGGATCAAGGAGCGCGGCGACAAGCAGGTCGCCGCCCCCAAGGCTGCCGGCAGCAAGAAGCACCCGCCGCTCGGCGCGGCGCCAGGAACCTATGTGTTCGAGCCGTGAGGGGCCGCGTCTCGGCCCCTCTCCGCCACTGACCCGCAACCGCTATCGCGTTCGCTTGATCGTGATCTCGGCCGTGCCGGAATTGTTCCGGTAGAACAGGTCATAGAGCCCCGGAATAGCGATCACGGCGTCGTTGACGTAGAAGAACAGCTCGCCGTTCAGCTTGGGCACGATCGGCACTTCCAGCGTCCGTTCATTGATCGTGGCGGGCAGGTCCGGATCCGGGTCATAGAAGGCTTCCTCGCCGCCCGTTTCCCCATAACGTCCGACAAGCCGCATCCACGGCCTGATCCACACGCGCCGCAGCGGCGTGCCCAGCATCAGTGCCGCGCCCTGCCACCATGTTGGCGCATCAAGCGTGTGCAACCCGTCCACGCCGGTTGGAATGCCGCCATCAAGCCAGAGATCCTTCTCCTTGATGGTGACCACGTAGCGGCGGCCCCGTTGCAGGAACACACCGCTGGCCTGACAAAGCGAGCGTGTCTCGAAGGTAAAGACCTGGCTCTCGCCGACGTTCAGAACACGCTGGGGCGGCGCGGGTGTCGATGAGCAGGTGAGCCCGGCCGTGTCCTGCCAGATGAAGACGACGTGATTGACCAACGCGATCGCCAGATACAGGAACAGCGCCGCGAACAGGCCCGGCGCAACCCGGAACTTCAGGACGCGCAGCGTGGCTTGATAGAGGCGCGCTGTGCGCAGGTTCATCACGAGACGGTCGAGCCAGCCCAAAGGCTTCGGTGTCGTCCGCCCATCCGTCCAGATGCCCACCATCCGGCTGGCAATTGCCGACGCCAGCGCCGAGCCGATCAGCAGCAGCACGACGACTAGGCCGGCGCTGATCAGGAATTGACCCGGACTGCGGGCATAGCCATTGACCCAGGTATCGGCGAAGGATGGCAGGAACGCTCCGACGATCCGGATCAGGTCCGACACCCAGCGCAACACGTTCGAATATTCATCCGAGCGCGGCCGTGCAGCCAGAAGCGGATAGATCAGCAGCATCAGCGTTGCGGCCACAGTGGCGAAATAGACCACACGCCTCCACCAGACGAGATTCCATATCCCCTCGGTCCGGGCCACCCGCACTCTGGCCTCCACGGGTTTCTCGTAAGGGTTGGCCTGAGGCGGCAGGATCTCCCCCTTGTCGTTGACCACCGCATAGGTGGCAGGCAGGCCCAGCGGGCCATAGGCCTGGGCCTTGTTCGTGATCCGCCGCAGCACGCTCTCATGGACCTTGGGCAGGGGGATGAAGACGTCGCTCCCCTTGGTCCCGGGACGTGTGTCATTGCACAAGTGCTCCAGCCGGCGCGGTCCATAGCGGTAATACCCGCCTAGACCTGACCGTGAATCGTAGATCCGGCCATCCTTGTCCCGCGCGGTCTCGGCCATCAGCACGCTGTCGGGTTCCGCACCTGGGGCGGTCTTGAAGACCAGCCCGCATGCCTCCGCCTCCTTCAGGATCCAGTAGAATGGCAGATGGGCCAGCGAATCCTCGGGATAGCCGCCCCCGACATTGGAATGAACGCCGGCGAACCAGACCTGGCTGATCCGTTCGTTCTTGGTCAGCAACCGCCCTTCACCGTCCGGCTGAACAGGCGCCTCGTTCCGCTCGTTCCAGAGCACGGGATGAAAGGTCGTCCGTTCGTCGTCGAGCGACAGAGCATGACAGGCGCGCTGAACGCGTGAGCTCAGATCATGATCGGGCAGGGCCAGGGGCCAGAGCCACTTGCTCACGCCCTGCGTCATCTCGTCGATCGGCAACCCATAGGCGGCGACCGTGTCCCAAAGACCGAGGAAACGGATATTCTCGACCTGCCGGTTGCGCGTCTTGGAATAGGTGGGCTTCGAGCGATGCAGAAGCCGCAGCCCGATATCCCTTATCCCTCGAAAAAGGGACTCGATACCCGTCACTGTGTGGAATTTCTCCGCCCTGTACGCCCGATAGGCCGCCCGTGCGAGCCGCTCCAGTTCGCTCTCGCTGTCGGCTTTGACCAGCCCCTGGTTGAGGATCAGGCCGTTGACGATACGGATCGTGAAGGCGCCGCGGCTGAAGCCGAAGGCGAAGATCTCGTCCTCAGGCCCGGAATAGTTGCGGCAGGCGAACTTGTAGAGGTCAAGCACGTTGCGTTTGAGGCCATAGCCAAAGGCGCCGCCGAGAACGGCGAGCGGCTTGAAGGCCGAAGTGCCCACGCCGTCATCGTAGATGGCCACCTGGTCATTGCCGCGCAGGTCGAGCGCCTCGAATGTGCGCCACACATTGGTCCGCCAGACCTTGGCCGACGAGTTGCCGGTGCCATCCGACAAGAGAACAATTCGCTTTGACATTTCGCGCCCCCACACGATGGGCGGCCGCCTGGAGCGGCTTCTGCCCGCCAGCCATAGTGGCGAAGACAGATGGTTAAATCAACCCTAGGTAGCTACAACTTGAATAACTGATCATATGGTTGCACCTCTTGCCACGCCTTCGAGCGCCTCTGCTAAGCTGCCAGCAAAGCCGGCGAGGAATCACCGGGCCTCGAAGGAGCCTCGACAATGACAAGCATCGCCGCCGCTTCCCGCTCCACAGCGCTTGATGTCCGCATGATCGACATCGGCGGACAGATGCTGCGTGTCGGCATCAAGCCCGGCTCGGCCGACCGCCCGCCACTCCTGATGTTCAACGGAATCGGCGCCAATCTCGAACTGGCGGCGCCGTTCTTCGAGGCGCTGGGCGATACCGAGGCGGTGATCTTCGATGTCCCCGGCATTGGCGGATCGCCCGCGCCGACGCTCCCCTATCGTCCCTCGACGCTCGCCAAGCTCGCCCATGACCTGATGCGCCAGCTCGGATATGACGGCCAGATCGATGTCTCAGGCGTCTCCTGGGGCGGTGGGGCCGCGCAGCAATTCGCCTTTCAATATCCAAAGGTCTGCCGACGGCTCATTCTGGTCGCCACCACCGCCGGGACGATCATGGTCCCGGGCGGCGCCAGCGTCTTGATGAAGATGGCGAGCCCCAAGCGCTATGTCGACAAGGGCTACATGCGCTCCATCGCCGCCGAGATCTATGGCGGTGCGTTCCGCGCCGACCCGACCCTCATCGAGAAACATGCCGCCGCCATGCGCGGCTCCACTCAATATGGCTACACCCTGCAGCTCCTCGCCATGCTCGGCTGGACCAGCCTGCCCTGGCTCTGGATGCTGCAGCAGCCAACCCTGATCCTGTCCGGCACGGACGACCCGCTGATTCCGGTGATCAATGCCAAGGTGCTGGAAAAGATGATCCCGAAATCGACCCTGGAACTGGTCGATGATGGCCACCTCTTCGTGGTGACCAATCCCGTGCCCCATGCCGCCCGCGTCGAGGCGTTCCTCTCCGAGGGCTGACGGACCGGCCTGTTCCCAATGATCACCCAAAGATCAGGGGCTATGGCGCGCTATAACCGCCGCTGAAACAGAGGTGATATGGCGCGCAACAATTGATCGAACTCATCCAAATAATTGATCGATCAAAGACGAACCTTTCCAATCGCGAATGAGACCCATGGTCGAACCCGGCTGATCGGCATGTCGCCGCCCTGTCGACCCTCATCCGAATGGAGACCACCATGACCACCCTGACCACGTCCGCCTTCCCGGCCACTCTCGATGCGGGCAAGGCCTCGCCCTCTCTGACCAAGGCCATTTCCGCCATCGTCGGCCCCATCGCCGCCTACATGCGGACGCGCCGCAACCTGCGCGAACTGGAAGGCCTGAGCGAGGAAGCCCTGAAGGATATCGGCCTCAGCCGGTCCGATCTGCCCCGCGTGGCCCGCTGGGGCCACTGACACGCTACGGGCGCGCCGTCACTCGGCGGCGTGCCCGCGGGCGGCCGCGATGTCCTCGCGCTCGGCCTCAGCCTGCAGGGCGAGGATCCGGTCGGCCAGGGAGAGATCGGCCTTGCGGCGCGGCTTGCCCCCGGCCGCGGTACGCTGGGCATAATCCGCGAGGATCGCATCGATCCGCGAGCCCGGCCCGTCCAGCAGCATGGCGACCTTGGCGACATCCAGCGCCACGTCGTCGATCCGCTGGCGCAATTTCAGCTGCTCCTTGCCATCGCGCCCATCAGCGCTGGCGGCGCTGCGCTTCAGGCCGGCGATCTCGCGCTGGATCGCGTCGCGCTCCTCGCGCGCATGAGCCAGGGCTCCTTCCGCCATTCCCTTGTCGGCGCGCAATGTCTCGACCTCCGCCTGCAATGCACGCTGCGTCTCCGCCGCCTGCTCCTTGAGCCTGGCGAGTTCGGCGCGCGCCTTGTCGCGCTCGGTCTCGCGCTTGGCAGTGGCCTTCTCCGCCACATCGCGCGAGGCCTGTTCGCGGCTGGTCTTCTCGGCTTCCTCGGCGAGGCGCACGTTGAGCGCGGACATCTCGTCACGCAGCCGGGCAGTGGTTGCGGTCTCGTTGGCCAGACGCTCTTCCAGCCGCTCGATGTCGCCGGACAGCCCGGCGGCCCGGCGCCGCTCGTCCGACAGAAGCGTCGAGGTCTCGGCAAAGGAGAGCCGGTGGCCGGCCAGATCCCGCTGGGCCTCCTCCAGGTCGCGCGACAGCTGCGTGGTCAGCGACTTCAGATTGTCGATCTGTGTGCGCAGCGCCACGCTCTCGACGCGCAGGCTGTCATTGTCGACCTTCTGGCCCGCCAGTTCGTGGTCCAGCGCGGCGAATTCCTCTTCCTTCTGCCGCAGAACCTCGGCCCCGACCCGCAGATCGGTCTCGCGGTCGGCAAGGTCGGTCCGCAGCTTGCCAAGCACGTCCTCAAGGCCGGCCTTGTCGGCCTCCAGCGATCCGATCCGCGCGACATGGCCTGCGATCTCGCTGCGCAGGTCGCGCATGGTCTCGTGGCCCTGCGCGAGCGCGATCGCCTGCCCATTGACCTTGTCGGCGAGGCCTTCGGCGCGAACCTCGAGCCTGCGGGCAACAACCGCATGTTCGGCGCGCAACTGGTCCTTCTCGGCCTTGATCTCGGCCATCGACATCGGCACGGAATTCTCGACGCGCCGGGTGGTCAGGCGCACCGCGCGCTTCCAGACAGCCCCCATCAACGCCAGCGACATGAGTGCCGCAGCCAGAAATCCCAGTACGAAGACCATTGCGGTCTCAATCGTCACGGGCGGTTGCCTCCGTTGCCGATTCCCGGGATGCAACGCCCCGGGAGCCGGACTTCTTTTGCCATGTGGCAACGGCCGCGCAAAGGGGCACGGCCGTTCAATTCATCATGTGCCGCCTGTAGTGAGGCACAAGGCCCCTCGGTTCAGAAGGGGTTCCAGGTCGCCGACGGCGTGAACTTGAGATAGCCGCCATTGACACCCAGGCGCGCGCCGACGCCGGTCCGGATCGGCACGATCAGCATGTTGTCGGCGCCAAGCGCCGTCATGCCGAGGCCGCCGACCAGATAGGCCGAGCCGTCGATCCCGACAAACCGGCGATAGAGGTCGCGCGGCCCGCGGACCCGGTAGGCCAGCATCATGGTGCGAGCACCGTCGCCGCCGAAATCGAAGCCAAGCGACGGGCCTTGCCAGAACACTTTCGTGTCACCGCCGTCCTTGGTGTAGAGCATGCCCTCGCCATAGCGCAGGCCGGCCACGAAGGCACCGCTGCCCTCCTGCCCCAGGATATAGGCGGTCGGGTGGCCCCATTGCTGGGTTGCACGCTCCACAAGGTTCGCCAGACCCCGGCTCGTCGTACCGAAAAAGCGGTGTCCGGCGGTCACGACTTCGTTGGGGGAGAAGGTGCGCGGCGATTCCCGGTTGTAGCTCTGGGCGGCCGCCGGACCGGCCAGGCCGACGAGGCCGGCGGCACCGAGGCCGGCAAGGACGTCACGACGATTGGGGACGATGGGACGGTTCATTCTCACCTCGAACGTGGTAACAGCGCGGTTTACGGCGGGCTCGTATGGTCAAGAGAGCTTAAGCTGCGAAGGTAACCATTTGGTCACCAGCGCGAGATTTAGGCCGGTCTGGTAAGATTCTGGTCACCCTCTCTTGCCAAGGTTCCGCCACGCGACGGCGGCAAGATTCGGGGAAGAACATGTCGGTGATGAGGCAATTCGTGCGCCCTCTTGCCTGGACTCTGGCAGTGACCGCTCTTTACGCAGGGGTCGCCGTGGGCATTTCGCTGCTCGGCGGCGAGACCACCAGCCGGGCCGCCACCACCGAGCGGATCGTGACCGACCGGCTGACCGGGCTCGCCCTCTATGGCTTCGACCCCGTCGCCTATTTCACCGATCGCGGGCCGCGTGAGGGCATTTCCACCTATGAGCTCCCCTGGGCCGGCGTGACCTGGCGCTTCGTCAATGAAGGCAACCGCGACGCCTTCATGCAGAACCCCGACGTCTATGAACCGCGCTTCGGCGGTTATGATCCGATGGCGGTCAGCGAAGGCCTGCCGGCAACCGGCCATCCCTCGGTCTGGGCTATCCACCACGACCGGCTCTATGTGTTCCATTCGGAAGCCAACCGCGCCCGCTTCCTGACCGACCCCGACGCGGCGATCCGCAATGCCGACCGGCGCTGGCCGCAGGTGCGTTCGGCCCTGGTACCCTGATCGTCTAGCGGCTCTTGTCGCGGAAGAACGCCCAGATTTCCTCGGCTGCGTCGATGTCCCGGTTCTGGCGGCCAAGCGCCGGTCCGCGCAAGCTCAGCGGCGGCTGCTCCACGAGCCCCGGCACCCGGTGGCCGCCGCCCTCGATATGGTAGAGCCGGAGAGACACCCTGCAGCCGGCGCCCTCCATCACCACCACCTTCGATCCGTCCTCGGCCGTCCGGTCGGGCACGGCACGCCCCTCCGCGCCCCGGCAGGAATGCCGCTCGCGAAAAAAGGCGAAGGTCGCTTCGCTTGAGAGAGTTGCCCCCTCGCCGCCCTGCCGGCCGGGATTGCCGCCCCAGGGCGACAGCGGATCTTCCGTTCCGGCCATGATCATGAGGGGCACCGGCGCCCCCCGGCAGTCGCGGACAAGGCTTGCGGGAAGCGTGGCGAGGAGGGCGGCAGCAGCACCGAACACGTCACCTGCATCGCAGGCCAGCCGGTAGACCAGCCGCCCGCCCTGGCCGACACCCGCGACATAGACCCGCCGGCGGTCAACCTTGCCCTGCGCCACGAGATCGCCGACCAGCCGGCGCAGAAAGGCGATGTCGTCAGCCCGGGCGCCGGATGCCACGATGGCACCGTCCGGCCTGGCGTCGTTCCAGACCTGTCTGAGGCCCTGCGGATAGGCGACGATCAGGCCGTCGCGCGCCGCAATTGCATCCCAGGTCATCGAGCGGCGGACCAGTTCCGAGCTTCCCAGCGCATCATGCAGCACAATGACGAGAGGCGCCGGCCGGCCGCGGCCATGATCCGTCACGAGCATCGTGCGGTTGCCGTCGGCCGTCTGGAACGAGGCGGTCGAAGTCTGAGCGCCTGACGGCGTGATCGGCATGACAAGGCTGGCCATGGTCAGTGCCATGGCCCCGAGCATCGTCGCGGGGGTTCCCCTGTGCCGATGTCCCATCAAGCAGCCGCCTCAGATCACGCCATTGACCAGGTCCTCGCCACGCTGCAGGCGGCCGATATTCTCGATCAGGAAATCGATGATCCGCCGCTCATAGGAGGCCGTCTCGCCACCGGTATGCGGCGTGATCAGCACGTTCTCGAAGTCCCACAGCGGGGATGACGCCGGCAGCGGCTCCTCGCGGGTCACGTCGAGGCCGGCTCCCGCAATGCCGCCAGCTCTCAGCGTGGCGATCAGCGCGTCCTCGTCCACCACCTTGCCTCTGGCGCAATTGATCAGCAGCGCCGACGGTTTCATCGCAGCCAGGCGCTCGGCATTGATCAGGTTCTCGGTCTCCGGCGTCAGCGGGCAGGTCAGCGCCACGATATCGGCCGAGCCCAGGGCCTTGGTCAGCTGGTCCGGCGACACAAGGCCATCCACGCCCGCGATTGCCTGGGAGACATCGCGCTTGACGCCGATCACCGTCATCTCGAAGGCCTTGGCGAAGCGCGCAAGCTTGAGCCCGATACCGCCAAGCCCAACGATCAGCATGGTCTTGCCGGCAAGCTCGTCCTCACGCTCGGCAGGATCGCCGATCATGCCGCGCCAGACCTTCTTGGCCTGGTTGTCCCTGGCCGTATGGATCTTGCGGGCGAGCGCCAGCACCAGACCGATCGCATGTTCGGCAACCGCGGTCGCATTGGCGCCCTTGGCGCTGGCGAGCCGGATGCCGCGGGCCTTCATCGCTGCGAGATCGTAGACATCGATGCCCGCGCTGATCGACTGGACGAATTTCAGCTTTCCGGCCTTCTCCAGCGGGACCCCGCGCCACATGCCCGACACGACGGCAATGTCGGCCTCGCCGATGCGGGCATGAAACGCCGCCGTCTCGCGCTCCTCGAAGAACCGGATGCCGGTGTTGCGGCGGGCGAATTCCTCGCCCAGACGATAGGCGGAATGGCCGAAGGCGATGGTCAGGTCGGAGGAAGCGGGGAGCACGCTGGTCATTGTCTGTCCGGATGGAGGAGGATTCGTCGCGCCCGATCATGGCGAGACCTGCGCGGAAGGCAATCCGCCGCAAGCGCTGAGGCGCCCTGCCCGCGGCATGCCGCTTGCGTCCGAACCTTGCTCCCGACAAGGGTAGCCACCTCCTTCTCATTGCCGGACCGTCCATGCCGAACACCCCGACCGCCGCCCTGCCCACCCATGGCCGCTACGCCTATTCGCCCATTCGCGGCCGGCCCACCTACGACTGGCCGGACGGCAAGCGGCTAGCCGTCTATCTCGGCGTCAATCTGGAGCATTTCGCCTTCGGGACCGGGCTTGGCGCCGAACTGGCCCCCGGCGGTCCGCAGCCGGACATCCTCAATTTCGCCTGGCGCGACTATGGCAACCGGGTCGGCATCTGGCGGATGATGGACCTGTTCGACCAGCTGGGCTTTCCAGCCTCGGTGCTGGTCAATTCCTCCATCTACGACTATTGCCCCGAGGTGATGGACGCGGTGCGCGCGCGCGGCGACGAGGTGCTGGGCCATGGTCGCACCAATTCGGAGCGGCAGGGCACGCTCGCCGAAGCCGAGGAACGCGAGTTGATCGCCCAATCGACGGCGGCAATCGTGAAGGCAGAAGGCAAACAGCCCAGGGGCTGGCTCGGGCCCTGGATATCGGAGAGCACGGTGACGCCCGACTTGCTGAAGGAAGCGGGCTATACCTATCTTCTCGACTGGTGCCAGGACGACCAGCCGATCTGGTTCAAGACGCGCGATGGTGAGCGGATCCTCTCGCTGCCCTATCCGCAGGAGCTGAACGACATTCCCTCGATCGTCGGGCGCAAGGATTCAGCCAGCCAGTTCGCCGACATGATCGTCGACCAGTTCGACGAGATGCTGGAGCAGTCGGCCGCGGGGCCGCTGGTGATGGGGATCGCGCTCCATCCCTATCTCGTCGGCCAGCCCTACCGCCTGCGGCAGTTGCGCCGCGCGCTCGCCCACATCGCCGCTCACCGCGACGCCATCTGGATCACAACGGCCGGCGCCATCGCCGAGCATGTGGCGGCCCTGCCGGAAGGGATCGTGCCGGGAAGTTGAGGCTTATCGCGGCAAGTTTCGCCAACAGCGTGACAGACTGACAAGAATGCGTGTCCGGACGCGCCGGAAGCGCGCACTCACCTCTCCCCGCGTGCGGCGAGAGGTCGACCGAGGCAAAGCCGAGGGAGGGTTAGGGGCAAGGTGCCGATGGATCGAGGCCCCTCACCCGTCGTCGTCACGGACGCCGACCTCTCCGCGCAGGCGGGGAGAGGTGAACGAAGACCATTCCGCTGACGTGGAACCGCGATTCCTCAGCTCATCTTGTAGCTGAGCTCGCGCTCGGCCCGCGCCGGCAGGAACGACCGGTTGAAGATCTCCGACGGCGCCGGCGTGCGGGTCAGCTCGTAACCGGTCACCACCATGCCGATGGAGCGGGCAAGACGGGCGTCCTTCACGTCGCCCGAGCCGATCTCCTTCAGCTCCGGCGAGACGATCAGCTTGTCGAAGGCATATTGCAGGCGGCGCTTCTCGACCGGCACGTTGACCAGGCCGTCATATTTCGCGACCGAGGCCATCGCCATGGTCTGGTCGGCGGCGACATCGAGGCTCGCCTTGTTCACCGCCTTGACCAGGCCGGCAACGGCTGCCGGATTGTCGCGGATCATCTTCTGCGACACCATCATGCCGTTCGAGTAGAGATCGAGGCCGTGATCGCCGAACGACAGCCAGACGAAGTCCTTGTCGGGATCCTGGCGGTTCAGCACGAGGTTGAAATAGCTGGTGATATTGAACACCAGGGCCGCATCGATCTGGCCCTGGATCAGCATGGGCTCCTGCAGGTTCGGCGCCATGCTGGTGAGCTTCAGCTTGGCCATGTCCAGATTGTTGATCTTGGCGAAGACTGGCAGGAGACGCGTGGTCGGCGTGCCCGGCGCGCCGCCGAGCGTCCGGCCCTCCAGATCCTTGATGGTCTTGATACCGCTCGAGGCCTTCGCGACGATGGCGAAGGGCGGCTGGTTCCACATCTGGTAGACCATGGCCGGCGTGTCGGCAGGCCGGGTCGCTGCGTTCTGGATGATCGCATTGATGTCGCCGAAGCCTGCATCATAGGCACCGCCCATGATGCGCGTGACGGTTGCGCCCGAGCCTTCGCCCTGGTCGATCGTGACATCCAGGCCCGCCTCGCGGAAATAGCCCTTGTCATTGGCGACGAAGAACGGCGCGTCCGAGCCCTGCGTCTTCCACCCGAGGGTGAATTTGACGGCCGTGCGGCTCTGGGCGTGCACGGCGGGGGCAAAAAGCGTCATTCCGAGAGCGGCAGTGACGGCGCGGCGCGAGATCATGGCATGGGCTCCTTCTGGGGGCACACCGTCGGAGCGGCTGCCTGAGACGAAGGAGAGGAAGGCAAGAACTCTGCCAGCGCGGCCGCGATCAGGTAGCGACGGGGTGGACGACCAACCGGCGATAGAGATGCCAGGTCGCATGGCCCCAGAGCGGCAGGACGAACAAGAGGCCGGCAAAGGCCGGCAACATGGCGACGAAGATCACGACCGCCGTCACCAGTCCCCATCCGAGCATGACCTCAGGGCTCTCGCGCACCACCCTGAGGCTGGTGATCATCGCTGTGATCCAGTCGACATCGCGGTCGAGCAGCAACGGGAAGGACACGAGCGTGATCGAGAACGTGACCAGTGCCAGGATCGCGCCGACGCAGGTGCCGATGCCGAGAAAGATCAGCCCGTCCGCAGTGGTGAAGAGCTGCTGGACGAACAGCAGCGGATCGAGGCTCGCAAAGCCGAAGAACAGGGCATAGAGCAGCCGCACCTGATACATCCAGATCAGGAAGATGAAGAGCGTGACGAACGCCATCCAGGACAGCTCGCGCCCACCCTGCCGCCAGACCGCCTGCAGCACGAGAGGCCAGGTGAGCGGCTCGCCCGTCTCGCGCCGCCGACTGACCTCATAGAGCCCGACCGCGACGAAGGGGCCGATCAACGCAAAGCCTGCCGCGAGCGGAAACACCGCCCAGACATAGCCGAAATAGCCCGGCAGGGTCAGCAGCATCAGCCCGCCGAGCCAGTAGATCGCGCCGAAAAACAAGCCGAAGACCGGCGCGGCCATGAAATCGCGCATGCCCGCTTCGAAGGCAGCCCTGATATCGGCAACCGACGCCGCGCGCACAGCGGGTTCAAGGGTGCGCACGCCCCCGGCAGGCAGGTCTGGATGGGTCATGGTGGCGCTTCCCCGCGGCTGTGATCGTCGCCGCCCGCGTCGAGGCGGTGCGGCGTTCGGGGGTGCCGTCAGGATGGCCTAACCGACGGCGGCGTCAAGCCGGTCGGAGGACCGCCTCAGCGCATCGGCCAGGTGCCGACAGCCGCCAGCGCAGTCTTGGCTTCGGCATATTCGCGCTTGAGCCGCGCCACCAGTTCACCCGCGCCAACCACTTCATGGATTGCGCCGATGCCCTGGCCCGAGCCCCAGACGTCGCGCCAGGCCTTGGCCTTGGACGTGCCGCCCGAGCCGAAGCTCATGGTCGAGGGATCGCTCTCGGGGAGGTTGTCGGGATCAAGCCCGGCGCTGACGATGGACGAGCGCAGGTAATTGCCATGCACGCCGGTGAACAGGCTGGAATAGACGATGTCGCCGGCCGTGCTGTCGACGATCGCCTGCTTGTAGGCTTCGGCGGCATTGGCCTCCTTCGTCGCGATGAAGGCAGAACCGATATAGGCGACATCGGCGCCCATCGCCTGTGCCGCGAGAATGGCGCGGCCCGTGGCGATGGAGCCCGACAGCGCCAGCGGCCCGTTGAAGAACGACCGGATCTCCTGGATCAACGCGATCGGCGACAGCGTGCCGGCATGGCCGCCAGCACCGGCGGCAACGGCGATCAGGCCGTCGGCACCCTTTTCCAGGGCCTTCTTGGCATGATTGATGTTGATGACATCGTGCAGCACGATGCCGCCATAGGAATGGATCGCCTCGTTGAGCTCAGGCCGCGCGCCGAGTGAGGTGATCACCACCGGCACCTTGTATTTCACGCACATCTCGACGTCGTGCATGAGCCGGTCGTTCGATTTGTGGACGATCTGGTTGACGGCAAAGGGCGCCGAAAGTGCGCCGGGATTGGCCGCATCGTGGGCACCGAGTTCGTCGATGATGCGCTTCAACCAATCCTCAAGGACCGGACCCGGACGGGCATTCAGCGCGGGAAACGATCCGACGATACCGGCCTTGCACTGCGCGATCACGAGGTCCGGATTGGAGACGATGAACAGCGGCGAAGCGATGGCCGGCAATTGAAGGCGGCTGGAAAGCGAGGCGGGGAGCGTCATGGCTGTTTCTGCGTTCCGTGCGGGGTGACGTGTAGGAGCACGACGCATCAAAGCCGATCGCATGGTGCGGCGGAAGCCCCGCCTGTCGGCGGATGGGGCTCAAAGGTCGAGCGTCAGCTGATCGCGCGTCTTGGCAACGGCCGGCTGGGACGCGCCGAGCGTGTCAATAAAGGCGTGGGCCTCGTCGAGGATCTGCTGACGCCTCGCCGGATCCATGGCCTCAAGCGTGCGATAGGGCATGGCCATGCGCGGGTTGCCGCGCAGCCGCCCGGCATTCTCCGCGAGGAAATTCCAGTAGAGCAGATTGAACGGGCAGGCCCCCTTGCCGACCTTTATCTTCGGATCATAGGCGCAAGCCCCGCAATAATCGGACATCCGGTCGATATAGGCACCCGACGCCGCATAGGGCTTGGAGGCCAGCAGCCCGTCATCGGCAAACATCACCATGCCATGGACATTGGGCAGTTCCACCCAGTCGAAGGCATCGATGTAGACGGCGAGATACCAGGCCTCGATCTCGGCCGGGCGGATGCCGGCGAGCAGCGCGAAGTTGCCCGTCACCATCAGCCGCTGGATATGATGGGCATAGGCGTGGCGCCTGGTATCCCCGACCACCTCGGCGATGCAGGCGAGATCGGTCTCCCCCGACCAGTAGAACCAGGGCAGCGGCCGCGTCGCGTCCAGCGCATTGGTCTCGGCATAGGCCGGCATCTCGCGCCAGTAGATGCCACGCACATATTCGCGCCATCCGAGAACCTGGCGGATGAACCCTTCGGCCGCGTTGAGCGGGACCTTGCCGCGCCGATAGGCCGTCTCGGCGGCAAGGCAGACCTCGCGTGGGGTGAGCAAACCGACATTGAGATAGGGAGAGATCAGCCCGTGATAGAGGAAGGGCTCGCCCCGCTTCATGGCGTCCTGCACGTCGCCGAACGAGGGCAGCCCATCAGCGATGAAATGGTCGAGCGCGCGCAATGCATCGACCCGGGTCACCGCCCAGCCGAACGGCGCGAGATCGCCGAAATTATCGGGAAACCGTTGCCGAATGAGCTCCATCACCTCGGCGGTGATCGCATCGGGTGCGAAGCGCTGCCGGGGCGGCAGCACCCTGTCCTTCGACAAGGTCTTCCGATTGTCGGCATCATAGTTCCACTGGCCGCCCTCGGGCTTGTCACCCTGCATCAGAAGGCCAGTCTCGCGCCGCATCTCGCGGTAGAAGAACTCCATGCGGAAGGCCTTCCGCCCCTCGGCCCAGCGCGCGAACCGGCCGCGCGAGCAGAAGAAGCGATCATCCTCGCGGATGTCCACCGGCAGGCCTGAAGCGGCGGCCCATGCGTCCATCATGGCCCGCACGCGCCATTCGCCGGGCTCGGTGACCACGATCCGGTCGACCGCGTGGCGTGACAGCGCGCGCGTGAGTTCGCCAGTGAAGCTCCCGCTAGTCGACGGATCGTCCAGGCGGACATAGTCGACGGCGATGCCTTCGGACCTCAGCTCTTCGGCAAAGTGCCGCATGGCCGAGAGGATGAAGACGAGCTTCTGCTTGTGGTGAGGCACATAGCCGGCTTCCTCGGCGACCTCGGCCATGAGCACCACGTCGTGCTCGCGGTCGAGGCCATCGAGAGCGGCAACATCGCGCGACAGATGATCGCCAAGGATCAGCCGCAGCGCGCCGCGGGACCGCGTCATGGTCACACGCGCACGTCGCGCGGTGCCCTTTTCGACAGCATGCGCTGCAAGGTGCGGCGGTGCATGTTCAGCCGGCGCGCGGTCTCCGACAGGTTCTGGTCGGAGAGCTCGAACACCCGCTGGATGTGCTCCCACTTCACCTGGTCGACCGACATCGGCTTTTCCGGCGGAACGGCCTTCTCGCCCGACTGAAGCAGCGCCGCCTCGATCTCGTCGACATCGGCAGGCTTCGACAGATAATCGACGGCGCCAGCCTTCACCGCGATCACGGCGGAGGCAATGTTGCCATAGCCGGTCAGAACGATGGCGCGGGCTTCCGGCCGGATGGACCTGAGCGACCGGACAACCTGAAGGCCGTCGCCATCCTCCAGCCGCAGGTCCACCACGGCGAAGGCCGGCGGATGAGCCTTCACTGCCTCCGATGCCGCGGCCACGCTTTCGGCGCAGGTCGTGACAAAGCCCCGTTTTTGCATCGCACGCGCCAGACGTTCGCCGAAGGCACGATCGTCATCGACGATCAGCAGCGAGGGATCGGGCAGGACGGGCATTGGGGCAGCGTCAGGCATCGTGGCCACGGGGTTCTCGGGATGGATTGACGTCCGAGATACGTAGCCAGGGTTGCAGTTGGATCAATTGCCGCACTGCACGCGTCCGAGCCGCCCATCCGGTCGGACAGACCGGACGTATCCAACCTGCACCGAAACCGAGGATCCGCCCGAATCCATGCGCAGGAAAGCCGACCTCCCGACCAAGATCTGCGCGACCTGCGGGCGGCCCTTCGCATGGCGCAAGAAGTGGGCGCGTGCCTGGGACGAGGTGCGCTATTGCTCTGACCGTTGCCGGGCCGAACGCAGCACGCCGCGACAGCCGCCCGATCGTCAGCCGTAGCGCTGCTCGTAGCGCGCTTCGCCCTGCGGCGGCGGCGGAATGGCCAGGCCCTCATCGGCATATTGGTTCAGCTTGTTGCGCAGCGTGCGGATCGAGATGCCGAGAATATTCGCGGCATGGGTCCGGTTGCCGAGCGTATGGCCGAGCGTGTCGAGGATCAGGTCGCGCTCGACATCGGCAACTGTGCGGCCGACCAGGCTGCGGGTCATCGCCTCAGCGATGTCGGCGGCCTGCGCAGCAACGGCATCGGAACCGCGGCGCTCGTCGAGACGGCCGCCATCGGGGGTGCGGATCGCGTCGACGCCGATCTCCGGGCCAGAGGACAGCAGGACCGCGCGATGGATCGTGTTCTCCAGCTCGCGGACATTGCCCGGCCAGCGCGCGACGGTCAGCTGGCGGCGCGCATCGGCCGACAGCTGGCGCGGCGCCATGCCGTTCGCCTCGGAATATTTGCGGGCGAAATGGGCGGCGAGCTCCAGCACATCGGCGGGCCGGTCGCGCAGCGGCGGCAGCTTGAGGTTCACGACGTTCAGCCGGTAGAGCAGATCCTCGCGGAACGTGCCCTTGCGCACCTCTTCCGCCAGCGTGCGGTTGGAGGTCGCGAGAATGCGGATGTCCACCGGCACAGGCCGGGTACCGCCGACACGGTCGATGATCCGCTCCTGGATGGCGCGCAACAGCTTCGACTGCAGGCGGATATCCATCTCCGAGATTTCGTCGAGCAGCAGCGTTCCGCCGTTGGCTTCCTCGAACTTGCCGATGCGCCGCGCCACCGCGCCGGTGAAGGCGCCCTTCTCATGGCCGAACAGTTCGCTCTCCAGCAGGTTGTCGGGGATCGCCGCGCAATTGACCGCGATGAACGGCTGGTTGGCGCGGTTCGACTTGCCGTGGAGGTAGCGCGCGAGCACTTCCTTGCCGGTGCCGCTTTCACCAGTGATCAGGATCGACGCATCGGAGGGCGCGACCTGGTTCGCCAACTGGACGACGCGGGCCATCGCCTCGTCGCGATAGATCATCTGCTTGGCGTCATTGGCGACCGCCGCCAGCACGGCTGCGATCAGCTCCGGATCCGGCGGCAGCGGGATATATTCCTTGGCGCCGGCATGGATGGCGGCGACCGCCGCCCGGGCATCATTGGAGGTGCCGCAGGCCACCACCGGCACGGCGATCATCTCGTCGGCGAAGGCTTTGACCAGCCCGCGCACGTCGATCGCGACATCCACCATCACGAGATCGGCGCCCTTGGCCCGCATGACCCTGAGCGCGGTCTCGATGTCTTCCGCGTTGGTGACGGCAGCCCCCTTGTCGACCGCCATCTTGGTGGCGATCGAGAGCTGGCCCTTGAGTGTTCCGACGATCAGGAGGCGCATCGCGTTGAATCCTTCAGCGCTCGGTCTTGATGATTTCAGTCATGGTCACGCCAAGCTTGTCCTCGACGAGGACCACTTCGCCGCGGGCGACAAGGCGATCGTTGACATAGATGTCGATGGCCTCGCCGACCTTCCGGTCGAGTTCCAGCACGGCGCCTGGTCCAAGCTTCAGAAGATCGCCCACATCCATGCGCGAACGGCCAAGCACCGCCGAGACATGAACGGGCACGTCGAACACGGCCTCGAGTGTCGCGGCATTCTTCGCCTCGTCATCGGGCATCAATGTCGCCAGCGAGCCATCGGCTTCCGCGATATCGATGCCTTCGGCGTCAAGGTCGGGCAGCGGCATTCCGTTTTCGGGAGTCGTCATGGCGTGCCCTCGGCGCTGTCGGTCCGCCCGGGAGCGAGATAGCGCTCGGTGGCCTCAGCGATGCGTAGTGAAATCTCTTCGCGATCCAGCACGATGCCGCCGGTCGACCACTCGATCCGGCAGTCGCCGAGACCGATCACCGGCTCGGCGAGAATGACAAGCCGCCCCTCGAACCCGCGCTCATGGGCAAGCCTTGTCAGCTCGGTGCGGGCGTCTTCGAGAAGGTCGTCGTGGACCCGCACAACCAGATGCGGCACGCCGCGCAGATTGGCGAAGCAATCGCCAACAAGCTGGCGGACCTCCGCCATCGGCTCGCGGGCGATCAGGCCTGTCGTCAGCTTGGAGGCGACGGCCACCGCGATGTCGACCACCTCGGTCTCCAGCCGGCTCTCCAGCGCATGGAGGGCGGCGGCGGCATCGTTCATCCGGGCGCCCACCATCTTGAGGGCTTCGGCGCGCTGACGGGCAATCGCGGCATTGGCCTCGGCATCGCCGGCCGCGAAGCCGGCGGCATAGCCCTCCTGGCGCGCCAGCGCGAGAAGCGCGTGGTGCTCGTTGAGCGTCACCTTGGGTTCGGCCGCCTTCTTCGCCTCGGCGGCGAATTCGGTGTCGAACATGAATTTGACCGGCCTTGCCATTGTGCCCTCAGAAGACCAGTTCATCATCAGCCCGGTTCTTGGAAATCATGATCTCGCCCTTGGCAGCGAGATCCTTGGCGAGGTTGACCAGGGTGCCCTGGGCCTCATCGACATCCTTGAGACGCATGGGCCCGAGCGCCTGCATGTCGTCCTGCATCATCTTTGCCGCGCGGGTCGACATCTGCGACAGGAAGAAGTCGCGCATGGTCTGCGAGGCGCCCTTGAGGGCGATGGCCAGCTTGTCCTTGTCGACCTGGCGCACCAGCGTCTGCGCCGAGCCTGCATCGAGCTTGGCGAGGTCGTCGAAGGTGAACATCAGGTTCTTGATACGGTCGGCGGAGTCGCGGTTCTGCTCTTCCAGCGCCGTGATGAAGCGCGTCTCGGTCTGGCGGTCGAACGAGTTGAAGATTTCCGCCATGGCCTCATGGCTGTCGCGCCGCGAGGTCTGCGACAGGTTCGACATGAACTCGGTACGCAGCGTCTGCTCGATGCGCTCCAGCACGTCCTTCTGGATCGCTTCCATCTTCAGCATGCGGCCCACGACATCGAGCGCGAATTCCTCCGGCAGGATGGCGAGCACGCGACCGGCATGTTCCGGCTTGATCTTCGACAGGACGACGGCGACCGTCTGCGGATATTCGTTCTTCAGATAGTTGGCGAGCACCTGCTCCTGCACGTTGGAGAGCTTCTCCCACATGTTGCGGCCAGCAGGTCCGCGGATTTCTTCCATCAGGAGCGCGACCCGCTCCGGCGGCATGAACTGCCCGAGCAGCCGCTCGGTCGCATCGAAATTGCCCATCAGGCCGCCGGCCGAGGACAGGCGGCCGATGAATTCCAGCATGAGGCTTTCGGCAGTCTCTGGCTCGACATTGCCGAGCTGCGACATGGCGATCGACAGCTGGCGGATCTCGTCGTCATCCAGCATCTTCCAGATGCGCGCCGACACCTTGTCGCCGAGCGTCAGCATGAGGATGGCCGCGCGCTGCTGACCCGTCAGCTTCTTGGCGGCGTCGGTCGATACCCGGCCATTGCCTGACAGGGTGGCGAGCGCCGCAGCGAACTCCATTTCACGTGCGTTGGTGCCGCTCATTTCGGCTCCGCGTCATGCAGCCACTGGCGAATGATCGCCACGGTCTCGTGGGGATTCTTCTCGACGAGTTCGCCGACCTTGGCGAGGGACGCCGAGTGCAGCTCGCCCTTCAGTTGCGCCATCTCGATCATCTTCATCGTGGCATTTTCCATGCCCGGCGCGAGCGGCGGCGCGGCGGCCGACGGCAAGCCTGACCCGCCAGCCTCGCCGCCCTCGTGACCGCCGCCGGCGCCGGCTCCGGCAGCGCCCGAATGACCCGATCCGCTATGGCCGCCGGCCGGCAGAGCGGCCTGGCGCACCTCTTCCGGCGCGACGATGCGGCGGAGCAGCGGGCGAACGACGAACAGCAGGACGAGGATCGAAACGATCAACAGGACGCCAAGCTCGATGGCGTAGCGGATGTCTTCCTTGGTGATCTCGTAGACCATCCACCAGGGCTTCGGCCCTTCGGCGCCCGCCAGCTGGGGCGCTTCGGCAAACCGCAGGTTGACGATCTCGACCTGGTCGCCGCGGCGCTGGTCGAAGCCGATCGATGAACGGACGAGCGCTCCGATGCGCTCCAGTTCCTCGGCAGGCCTCGGCTGGTAGTTCACATTGCCCTGTGCGTCACGGGCATAGAGACCGTCCACCAGAACAGCGACCGAAACCCGCTTCACCCGGCCACCCTCGATGACCTCGGTGCGCTGGGTGCGGGCGATCTCGTAATTGACCGTTTCCTCTGTCTTCTTGCTGGCTTCGCGGGTGTTATTGCCCTGGCCTGCCGTGTTGTTGGCGCCCGGCAGTTCGTTGCCGACTGTCACCTGGTTCTCGCGGCCTTCGGCCGAATTGGACTGCTCTTCGCGGGTCTGGGTCGAGCGGACGACCCTGCGCTCCGGATCGAAATCGTCGGATGTCTGGGTGATCCGGTTGAAGTCCATGTCGGCAGTGACCTGAACGCGGGCGCGCCCCGGTCCGACCACCGAGGCAATGATGCTCTCGACCTGCTCGCGCAGGCGCTTCTCCTGGCTGATCCGCCGCTCGTCGATCGACGAGCCGGCCATGCCCGCCGCATCACCCGCGCCATCGGCCAGCAGCCGGCCACCCTCGTCGACGATCGACACGCGCTGCGGCGACAGACCGCGAACGGCGGATGCGACGAGATGACGGATCGCCCGGATCTGGGGGGGCTCCAGGCCGCCGCGCATGCGCAGCACAATGGAGGCTGACGGCTCGACGCGCTCACGGGAAAACAGTGGCCGCTCCGGCATGACCAGGTGGACGCGCGCCGACTGCACGCGTTCGATGCCACGGATCGTCCGCGACAGCTCGCCTTCCAGGGCGCGCAATTGGTTGATGTTCTGGACGAAGGAGGTGGAGGACAGGGCATCACCCTTGTCGAACAGCTCGTAGCCGACACCACCGCCGCGCGGCAGGCCACCTTCGGCAAGCTGCATGCGCACTCGCGCCACCTGCTCCTGCGGGACGTAGATCTGGCCGCCGTCGTTGCGCAGCTGGAACTTGACCTGGCGGCGCTCCAGTTCCTTCACGACCTGCGCCGAGTCCTCCAGCGTCAGATCGGAGAACAGGAGCGACATGTTGGGCTGGCTCATCCTGAGGATGACATAGACGAAGAAGCCCATCAGCCCGAGCGCGACGGCACCCATCGCGCCGACCCGTGCCGCGCCGAGATTCTTCAGAAAATCCAGAATGCCATTCACGAGGTGAAAGCCCTTCAAGCCCGACGCGAAGCGGCTCAAGCCGGGTCGCTGGGCAAGAATTGCCGGGTGGGTGGTTACCAGAAGGTTAACGAGGTGTCAGGTTTCCGGCTGGCGGCCGCTCGGGCCAGGCGATTTCGGTGCTGGCGGCTGCTGAGGCGAGCGCTGAAGAGGCCACAGGGGGGGGCGCGTCCAGGCGCCCCAGAACCGCAGAACGCGGGAAGACCTGTCTCGTTTGAGACAGTTCCCGAAGGAAACATTCACGCCATCGGCGACTTTTCTAAGCCCCATTCCGGACCAACCGCAGTCCACGAGAATCGTCTGCGAATTCTTCGGTATTCCGGTGTTTCATGCCGAGATCACCGCCATCATAGACGCATCGTCCCGTCTCAATCCCAAGGCTTTGCTGGGCAGCGACTACGGAGCCGGCACGATCCTGGAGATGATCCCGCGCGAGGCGGGCTCTCCCGACCCGGTGCCTGCGCGGGCGCGCATGCTCAAGGGCTGCGAAATCTACATCAAATGGCGCGCCCTGCCCCATGTGCATGAGCGCGATCTACTGGTCGCGCATAGACCACGTCTATTTCGCGGCAAGCCTCAAGGACACGAGCGCCATCGGGTTCGACGATGCCTTCCAGTACGAGGATTTCGCCAAGCCGTGGGCCGAGCGGCGCATCGCGGTCTCCGAGAACTTCGAACGGGAAACCGGCCTCAAAGCCTATGAGGCGTGGATGAAGAAGCAGGATCGGCACCCCTATTGAGGTGATCCTACGGCCCGGTCGCGCCTCGCGCGGCGATCCGGGCCGCCCTCACCATCGGTCGAGGGACCAAACTTAACCCGTCATTAACCACGTACCCGGCAAATCTTGCCCAGAGCCGTTCATCCCCCGAGCGGCCTGAGGGATTCGCATGACGGACGTGCCAGCGAGGACGACGACGACAGGCCCCTTCCCGGGCTCGGGCTTCTCGTTTGGCACCATGACGGCCTGGCTGAAGCGGCCAGATCTCTGGATGGCCTCGGGCATCATCGGCATCCTGGTCATTCTGATCTTCCCGATGCCGTCGCTGCTGCTCGACGTCATGCTGGCGGTGTCGATCATCTCCTCGGTCATGATCCTCATGACCAGCCTGTTCATTCACCGGCCCCTGGAGTTCTCGTCCTTCCCGACGATCCTCCTGATCACCACCATGCTCAGGCTGTCGCTGAATCTGGCTTCGACGCGCCTCATCCTGGCCCATGGCCATGAAGGCACTGCCGCTGCCGGACACGTGATCGAAGCCTTCGGCAATTTCGTGATGGGCGGGTCGTTCATCATCGGCATCATCGTGTTCGCGATCCTCATCATCGTGAACTTCGTCGTCATCACCAAGGGCTCCGGCCGCATCGCGGAAGTGGCGGCCCGCTTCTCCCTCGACGCCATGCCCGGCAAGCAGATGGCGATCGATGCCGACCTGTCGGCAGGCCTGATTGATGAGAAATCAGCCAAGAGCCGGCGCAAGGATCTCGAAGACGAAAGCGCCTTCTACGGTGCGATGGACGGCGCCTCCAAGTTCGTCAAGGGCGACGCGATCGCCGGCCTGCTGATCACCTTCATCAACGTGATCGGTGGCTTGATCATTGGCGTCACCCAGCAGGGGATGCCGTTTGGCGAAGCCGCCCGCACCTACACGCTGCTGACGGTCGGCGACGGACTGGTCAGCCAGATCCCGGCCCTGATCATCTCGACCGCCGCCGGCCTGCTGGTGTCCAAGGCCGGCGTCAGCGGCTCGGCCGACCAGGCCATGATCCGCCAGATGACCGGCTACCCGAAGGCGCTCGGCCTGTCGGCCGGCGTCATGGGCTGCATGGCGCTTCTGCCCGGCATTCCGTTCATCCCGTTCTTCGGTCTCGCGGCGCTTTCCGGTTACGGCGCCTATATGCTCGGCCAGCACGCCAAGCGGCTGGCTCACGAAACCTCCGTTGCCGAAGCCAAGGAGGAAGCGGTCGCCTCGGCACCGCCGGCCGAGGAGCCGATCGCCTCGATCCTCAAGATCGACGACCTGAAGATCGAGCTCGGCTATGGCCTCTTGCCACTGGTCCAGTCGGAGGGCGGTTCGGACCGCCTGACCGACCAGATCAAGGCGCTGCGCCGCCAGCTTGCCGCCGACATGGGCTTCGTCATGCCCTCGGTGCGCATCCTGGACAATGTCCAGCTGCAGCCGAACCAGTACATCATCCGCGTCAAGGAGGTGGATGCGGGCCAGGGCCAGGTCTGGCCGGCGCAGTACATGGTCATGGACCCGATGGGTGGCCAGGTCGACCTGCCCGGCGTTCACACGACCGAGCCGACCTTCGGCCTGCCCGCCACCTGGGTGGATGCCAACCTGCGCGAAGAGGCGAGCGTCCGAGGCTATACGGTGGTCGATGCCTCGACCGTGCTGTCGACCCATCTCACCGAGATCCTGAAGGCCAACGTCTCCGACCTGCTCAGCTATTCCGAGGTCCAGAAGCTGCTCAAGGAAATGCCGAAGGAGCAGGCCGAACTGCTCAAGGACCTGGTGCCGAGCCAGATCACGGTCTCAGGCATCCAGCGCGTGCTGCAGACCCTGCTCAACGAGCGCGTCTCGATCCGCGATCTGCCGGCCGTTCTCGAAGGCATTGCCGAGGCCGTGTCCTTCACCCGCAACCCCATGCAGATTGCCGAACATGTCCGCGCCCGCCTGTCGCGCCAGATCTGCGCGCAATATGCCGGACCGGACGGCACGCTCGCCCTCATCGCCCTGTCGCCGCGCTGGGAACAGGACTTCGCCGATTCCATCGTCGGCCAGGGCGACGATCGCCAGCTCGCCATGCAGCCCTCCAAGCTCTCGGAATTCATCACTCTGGTCCGCGAGGGCTATGAGGATGCCGCTCGCATGGGCGAGGCGCCGGTGCTTCTGACCAGCCCGGGCATCCGGCCCTTCGTGCGCTCGATCATCGAGCGCTTCCGCTCACAGACGCCAGTGATCAGCCAGGCCGAGATCCATCCCCGGGCCAAACTCAAGACGGTCGGCGGCATCTGATCGCGCATCGTCGCGGCGCGCTCCATTCTATCCAAAACAGATAAACTGACGCGCAATTTGCGCCGATTGTCTCTGAAACAGGAAAAGCCAAATCTCGGGATGAGCCGTCGATCGATGGCCGCCATCTCACGGAGGAGCTTTCCATGCCGATCATCCAGATCACCTATTCCACGCCCGCGCCGTCCGTCGACCTTCCGGCCCGCATCGCTAAGGACATCGTGGCAATCACCACGCGCGTCCTGCGCAAGAAGCCGGAACTCACCGCTGTGACGATCGCGCAGCGCGATGCCGCACACTGGTTCGTCGGAGGACCGTCGCTCGCCGAACAGGGGCTGGCCTCGTTCTTCCTCGACATCAAGGTGGTCGACGGCACGAACACGAAAGACGAGAAGGCGGCCTATGTCGCGACGATCTTTGACGCTTTCGGCCAGCTGCTCGGCCCGGTTCATCCCGAAAGCTACGTCTACATCCACGACGTCAAGGCGGAGGCCTATGGGTTCGGCGGCCTGACGCAGGAACACCGCTACATCGCGGGAAGGTTGCCTCACGCTGCCTGACATGTCGGCGAGTGGTCCTCGGCGGGACTTCGGATTAACCCTTCCTTCATCCTCTGGTCGACGCGGCAGTCGGCTTCAGACAGGATCGCGCCGTCTTCCCGAGCCCCCATCAGGAAGGAGACACGATGAGGTTCCGCATGTCCCCGACCCAGGCCGTCGCCTTGACGCTCACCGGCAATTTCGTCGTGTGGGGTCTGATCATCGCCGTTGGCGTCCACTATCTGAGCTGACGCCGGCTTCGACACGTTTTCCGCCACAGGCCTCGACGGCTCCCGTCGAGGCCTTTCGTTTGGCCTTAAGCTTGGTCGCTGCGCCCGCCGCGCGGCCGGTCCGGAACTCCTGCCGACAGTCCCGATGCAATGGCCTTGGCCTGCCCGATCCAGTCCTCGCGCTCGATCCGGCCAGGAAAGGCGAGATAGCCGCCAACCCAGAGCGCTTCCTTCTCGGTCCAGGCGGCGATCTGGTCGAAGTGCCAGATGCCGAGCGCATGAAGCCTGGCTTCGTTCTGCGGGCCGACGCCCACAATGAGCTTGAGGTCATCGGCTCCGCCGTCCCTCGCCTCGGCAAGCCCCTGGGGCTTGGTTCCCTGGGCCATGGCATCGGCCGCCGCAGCGGCTCCGGTGAGGGTTTTGGCGGCAGCTTCCAGAACCGCCATGGGCTCGACGGCCGGAGCGGGAGTGGCGATGGCGGCGACCGGCTCGTCCCGCGCCTCGGTCTTGCGCAGGAGACCGCCCAACACGCACCCGGCGCCATAGGCGAGCACGAACAGGAGTGCCGTATCGAGCCAGAGGCCGGGGCGCCCCGGCAACCATTTCAGCACCGAAGCGACACCGGCGGCCACGATCGCGATCGCGAGGACATCGACGAGCCGGACTGTCCCGCGCGTCGGCGGACGGGACGGCGAGAACAGCCCCCAGGCAATCCCCCCGACCAGGGTCAATGCCAAGGGGAGCCAGAACGTCTGGGCAAGGTAGATCATCGACGCATCTCCTCAGCGGCCGGTCAGGTCGGTGATGTCGACACGGCGGTTCTGCGCCATGTGTTCTTCAGTGTCGTTGGGCACGATCGGCCGCGTGGCCGCATAGCCGACCGCGATCAGGATCGCCGGATCGACGCCGCGCCTGATCAGTTCGTCGCGCACGGCGCGGGCCCGCAATTCCGAGAGGATCTGGTTGGAATTGGAGACATTGCGGATATCGGCATGGCCCGAGACCTCGATCTTCGTCGGCGGGCGGCAGCCGCGCATGGCGGCCGCCAGACGGTCGAAGGCCGGCGCTGCCTCGCTTCTGGGATCGGACTTCCAATAGTCGAACAGCAAGCGGTCGGCACCAATGGCCGCCGCGATCCGGGGGCCACAATCGATCGCGCCGGGAGCGGCGACGGCGGCGACAGGAGCCGGCGAGCCCGCAGGTGGCGTTGCAGGATTTGCCGCGACCGGCGGAACCGCACCTGGCGGAACGGCGCCGGGAGCGGCCGCGATGGGAGCGGCTGGGGCTGCAGCTGAAGGGACTGCAGCCGGAGCAATTGCGGCCACCGGCCCCGGCACGGAAGGCGGTGCGGGCGGCACAAGGCTGATATCGGTGGTGACGGTCAGCGGTGCACCGAGCAAGGCGAGGCCCGCGCGGATCGCATCGGCTGTCGCGGCATCCGGCGCGCGTCCGGTGACTGCCACGCGCGAGCCCGAAATCTCGACGCTGCCGTCGCTGAGGCGCGCGAGAGCCGCAACCAGCGCGCCGGTGACCTTGCCGTAGTCGATACCAGGCAAGAGCCCGGTCGCAACGCGCATCTCGTCAACCACACGCAGGCCACCGGCGGCCGCTTCCGTCAGCACTGCGATCCGCTCGTTGGACGACGGCGCGAGCCCGTCCAGCATCAGCATGTTGTCCCGCTTGCGGGCGCGCCACGAGAACAATTCGACGCGTGGCGGCGTGATCTCGACGGCGCCGAGGCTGAATCCCTCGATCGGGCGAAGCGGCGTGACGCTCAGCCGGGCATAGCCATCGGGATCCGAGGCTTGGCCCGACAGTGACACCGCCTTGTCGGAGATCGTTGCCTGCGCGGCTGTCAGATCCGCCATCTGGCGCAGAATTGCGATGGCCTGGGCCTCGGCGGCCGGCGCCACATTGGCGGCAACCGTCATGCCATCGGTAATCCGCCCCGCAGTGGCCGCGCGCGCAGCGGCAAGAATGCGCCGCCTCGCGTCTTCGGAGGCGATCGATCCGCCCAGCACGACGCCGGTTCCGGACTTCGTTGCCGTCCATGCCGTCAGCGGTGCCGCTGTGGTTGTTGGGGCGGACGCCGTCTGGGAAGTCGCAGGGGCCTGCACGGAAGGCGCGGGAGCAGCAGATCCAGGCGCCGGCGGCACCGTTGGCGGCGGATCGGGCTGGTCGATCACGACCCGGCTGGGCGATGCTCCCTGTGGCAGCCCGGCGACCACCGACGAGATTGCGGCCTGCGTCGCCGCGTCGGCGCCGCCGCCGGTAATCCTCAGGGTCGATCCGGCGAGAGATACCGATCCGTTCGCCAGACGGCCAAGCTGGGCGAGCGCGACGACGGCCGTCTCGGCCGCAGAGGGGGGCACATTGCGAGCGGAGATCATCTGGTCGACGATCTCGCCGCCCGGCAGGGCCTGCCGCGCCGCCTCCACGATCCTGGCGCGCGATCCGTCCGTCGCGACAAAGCCTGAAAGACTGATTTTCTGCCCGTCCCGCCGCGCTGACCAGCCGAACGGATTGGCCTCGGGCAGGAGTCCGGCCGGGACACGCGCCAGCCTGACCCCGAATGTGCCTTCGGCAAGGGTTTCCGAGCGCGACAGGTCGAGATCGGCAGGTGCCTGGCCTGCAATGGTCACGTCCCGTCCGACGACGGTGACATTGGCCCACGGCTTGCCATCGACCATCGGCGAGACAGCCGCGATCGCCCGGCTGGTGCGCTCCGAGAGATCGCGCTCGATATCGGCCTGCTTCCACCACAAGGCACCGCCGGCAACCAGTGCGACGGGCAGGAGACCTTGCAGCCAGAGATGGGGTTGAAGCAGCATGAACAGACCCTTGCTCGAAACCCGCTATCGGGCATCGCAGCCATTCTTGCAGCTTCCAAACCTTCCTCCCCCAGAGTCAAGCCAGCCGTTGCAATGCACAGCGCTATTTGACCAAAGAGCCGTGCTGCAGGACTTTCCGAGCCGCTGGTGTCATGCTCGTATCCTTGATCCCCCCGAGGCAACGCGGAGCGCCCGATGAGCGTAGAACCCGTCAAGCCTGCGGCGGCTATCACGCCCGCCGACAACAACCAGATCCGCACGCTGCTGCAGGCGCTGGGGCTGAAGGCCGGCGACACCGTTTCGGCGAAGGTCACGGCCATGCTTGCCAACGATGTCGCCCGCCTGACCATTGGCGACAGCACTCTCGATGTCAGTACGCCGGAGCCTCTGACCGTCGGCGCGGCGCTCACCATGAAGGTGGAGCAGAAGGGGCAGGCGCTGCTTCTGATGACCGAACTGCCGCAGGCAACTGCAGTGCCCGCGGGCTCACAACCGCCGCCGGCCGCCGCCAGCGGCCCGCACCTCGCGTCCCCGGCGCAGGCCATGGCCACCATCGTCGCGGCCTTCGTCGACCTGGTCGGCCGCGAAGGCGCCAAGGCTACGGGCGCCGGCATCGTGGACGGCGGACAAGTCGCGGTCGCGGCAAGAGGATCGACCGATCTCGCCCGCGCGGGCGAGGCCAATGCCAACGGCGTGGCAGGCCCCAAACCCGCCGCCACGCCCCGCGAGGCGCTTATGGAGGCCGTCCGCAGTGCTGCCGTGCGCCAGGATGGGCTTGGGCCATTGTTCGCCGATGCGACGGCGATCCTGGGGCGCCAGGCGGCGGGCACCATGGCCCCGCTGCCGCAACCGGTCGCGCAGGCCTTGGCGAGCCTCCTCGGCTTCCAGATGCCGGCGGAAGGTGCCGCGTCCCCGGCAGCTCTGCAGCGCGCCGTGGCGCAGTCGGGAATATTCCTGGAGGCGACGCTCGCCAATGCCCAGGGCGCTCCGCCGCCGCCCGACCTGAAGGCGACGCTCGCCAGCCTGCGCCAGGCTCTCGGCAGCTGGATGAACGATCTCGGAATGCCGATGGAGGATGCCCCCGAGCGCGGCCTCGACCACGCTCGCCCGCCGCTGCGCGGAGCCTTGCCGCAAGGCCAGCAGCCGGCCGGCCCCTCCATTCCGGCGGGATCGACCTTGGCCGAGATCGCGCAACGGCTTGGCGACAAGACCGAAGCCGCCCTCGCCCGGCTGACCCTGCTGCAGGCGGCTTCGCTCCCCGACCAGGGGGACAGCCAGCGGCCCGAGATCGCCGCGCAGGTCACCACCGAGATCCCCGTGCGGTTCGGTCCGGAGACGGCGATCATGCAGTTCCAGATCACCCGCGAGCAGGATCAGGAAAGCGCCGGACAGCCCGGCGCGAAGCCGCGGCGCGACTGGACCCTGCGCTTCTCGATGGATGCCGAGCCTCTCGGGCCCGTACACGCGGCGATCCGCTTGCGCGATGGCCATGTCGGCGTCAGGCTCTGGGCCGAGCGGGAGACCATCGCGGCGCGGCTGCAATCATCGAGCCGCGATCTCACCCAGGCGCTGGAGGCATCGGCCTTTTCCATCGACCAGGTGACCATCGCCGCCGGAAAGCCGGCCGACCCCCGGCTGGAGCCCCATGCCGTCACCCGTCCCCACCTGCTGGATCGGACGACATGAGCACGGAAGACACGCCGAAAAAGCCCGCGATCGCCGTCGCACTCGAATATGAGCACGGCCAGTCGGCAGTCCCGAAGGTCATCGCGACAGGCCGCGGCATCATCGCCGAGAAGATCATCCAGACAGCCCGGGAGAATGGCATCGCGATCGAAGGCAACCCGCTTCTGGCGGAGGCCCTGGCCGGCGTCGGCCTCGAAGAGGAAATCCCCGAGGAACTCTACCGCGCTGTTGCCGAAGTGATCGGCTTCGTCCTGCGGGCCGCGGGCAAGCTGCGCTGACATGTCACGATGCCGGGTGCTGGTTTGTTCCCGCAGTTCCGCCACGATATGCCGCTTGAGGGATTTGCCGAAGGCCTTCAGGCGGCTAAGGGGTAGTCCGCGATATCTCTGAGCCGGAGGTCACCATGACCACGACTGCTGATGCCCCGAAGCGCCCCTGGACGAAATTCTACCCGGTGGGTGTCCGCCATACGATCGACGAGCCTCCGTTCCCGTCGCTTGCCGCCATGGTCCGGTCGATCGCGCGCACCTATGACCAGCGCCCAGCCTTCTCGGTCTGCCTGCCCAATGGCATGGCCGGCATGCTCACTTTCGCCGAGGTCGACCGCTTGTCGGACGCTTTCGCGCTCTATCTGCGCGAGGTCCTGAAGCTGAAGCCCGGCGCGCGCGTTGCGCTCCAGACGCCGAACGCGCTGGCTTTCCCGGTTGTCGCCTTCGGTGTTTTCAAGGCCGGCCTTGTGTTGATCAACGTCAACCCGCTCTACACCGCCGAGGAGATGGGCCACGTGTTCGCCGACGGCGAGCCCGACTGTCTCGTCATCATCGACATGTTCGCCGACAAGCTGCCGCGCGCCTTCGCCAGCAAGGCGGTGCCGCATGTGGTGGTATCGAGCATCACCGATTTCATGCCCTGGCTGCCGGCGACACTGGTTGGACTGGTGCAGCGCTACAAGGACAAGTCGGTCAAGCCGGTGCCGGTTGCCCATACGACGTTCAAGGCGGCGCTGAAGCAGGGCGAGGCCATGCGGTCCAGCCGTGATCCGGCTTCCCTCGAGCAGGGCGTCGGTCCGGATACGCTGGCGGTGCTTCAATATACCGGCGGCACGACAGGCGTCTCCAAGGGCGCCATGCTGACCCACGGCAACCTGCTCATGAACATGGCGCAGTCGATCGAGATGCTCGGCAGCGACATGATCAAGGGCACGGAAACCGTGCTGACCGCCTTGCCGCTCTACCATATCTTCGCCTTCACGGTGAACATGCTGGGCTTCTGGTATCTTGGCGCCCACGACGTGCTGGTGCCGAACCCGCGTCCGCTGACCAACCTGAAGAAGCCATTCGAGAAATACCCGGTGAGTGCGATCACCGGTGTGAACACCCTGTTCAATGGCCTCAACAACGAGGAATGGTTCAAGGCCAACCCGCCGCGCACCCTCAAGATCTCGTCCGCCGGCGGCATGGCGCTGCAGGAGGCCGTCGCCACGCGCTGGCAGGAGGTCACCGGTGTCGTCATCACCGAGGGCTACGGGCTGACCGAATCCTCGCCCGTCCTCAGCTTCAATCCGCTCGACAATGTCCGCTCCGGGACGATCGGCATTCCGATCCCTTCGACCGACATCAAATGCGTCGACGATGCCGGCAACGAAGTCCCGACTGGTCAGCCGGGGGAACTCGTGGCGCGCGGTCCCCAGATCATGGCGGGCTACTGGCGGCGCCCGGAGGAGACGGCGAACACCATTCGCGATGGCTGGCTCTATACCGGCGATATCGCGACCCAGGACGAGGACGGCTATTTCCGCATCGTGGATCGCAAGAAGGACATGGTGCTGATCTCGGGCTTCAACGTGTTCCCCAATGAGGTCGAGGACGTGCTGGCGAAGAACCCGGCCGTGCTGGAAGTGGCCGTGGTCGGCGTGCCGGACGGTGCGGCCGGTGAGGCGGTCAAGGCCTTCGTGGTGACCCGCCCCGGCATGGACCTGTCATCAGACGAGGTGCGCGCTTTCTGCCGCGACCATCTGACCGGCTACAAGGTGCCGAAATTCGTCGAGTTCCGCACCGATCTGCCGAAATCCAATGTCGGCAAGATCCTGCGCAAGGATCTCCGCGCCGAGGAACTCGCCCGCAAGATGAACGGCTGAGCGGTCAGCGCAGCCGGTAGACCGTCAGCGGCGAGGCCAAAGGCAGGGCGACGGGTACGAGAAAATCGGGAACGCGGCCGGCATCAAGCAGGACGCGCAGGCCCGGCGGATTCGTCTGCGCCAGCGCCAGGGGCTCGTTGAGCCCCGCGCAATTCACCACATAGCGGATGCCGTCAGCGCGCATCCGCCGCTCGGCCTCGGCCATGTCGGTTGCGGTCCACAGCGCCGCCTGTTCGACGATTGCCGCATCGAGCCGGTGATAGGGCGCGCTCAGCACATTGTGGGGCGTGTGGGCGACGATGAACGCACCGATATCCATGGGCGCCAGAACGCGGCCGGGCGCGAGTGCGGCCAGCGGCTTCAAGACCGCTCCTGTCGAACAGTCCTCCCGTGAGGGACCGCTGGCAGCAGACACCGGCGTGAAGCCGACCAGCAGGACCTGCAGCACCAGCAGGTTGCCGACGAGAACGAACAGCGCGCGAGCCATGACCTCCGAGACCAGGCGCTGCGGGCCGATCTGCGCCGCGAACAGGGCAAGCGGCACGCTCGCCAGCAAGGTCGCATAGGGCATCAGCTTGACCTGCCAGCAGGCAAGCCCGATCGCTGCCGCAACCGTTGCGGTCATCAGGATGTTGCCAGGATCAACCGGCGCCTTGCGCCAGATCGAGAC
This sequence comes from Phreatobacter aquaticus, assembly GCF_005160265.1. NCBI lineage: Bacteria > Pseudomonadati > Pseudomonadota > Alphaproteobacteria > Hyphomicrobiales > Phreatobacteraceae > Phreatobacter > Phreatobacter aquaticus. Next base: position 164,268 of record NZ_CP039865.1, read on the forward strand.
CTGGACGGCCAGTGCCAACCCAAGAAAGAGCGCGGCTGCACCCGCCGCGGCGGGCGCGTTGCGACCAAACTGCAGGATGGAATTGGTCTCCATCACATTGTCCAGCCAATAGTCCTTCGTGACGGCCGAAACCGATCCGAACGGCCCGGCGAGGCAGGCCGGCTCACTCAGCAGATAGGCCGCGACGGCCGCCATCGCGAAGGGCGCAAGGACCAGCGCCCGAACTAGCCATGATGCTGACGAGAAGCACCAGGCCATCACACCGACACCAGCAGCGCCGATGCCCATGGCGAGGACCAGATTGAGCGCCAGGGAATCGCAGTGGATGGCGATCAGGCGGCCGGGCGGCACGGTTACAACCAGGGCCAGAGCGAGCGTCAGCGCCGCGCCCCCGGTCACCCGCGCAGCCAAGGCGGCATGACGGCCATCGGCCAATCCAATCAGCACGACAGTTGCGAACAGCACGCCGGCCAGCACGATCCCTTCATATCCGATCGCCAGGCCGAGACCCGCCAGTGCGCCGGCCCACCAGGCCAGCCTCGGCACGGCATAGGCCCGCATCGCCAACAGGATGGACCCCATGGCGCAGACGATCATTGCGTTGTGGTGGTCGATCCGGCCGATGGCGAACTTCTCGAGCGCGGGTATGCAGGTCGCCGTGTAGAACATGGCGAGCAGGGCCGCGATCCGGCCGCCCTGCCTCTCCGTGGTGCCAACGATGATCGCAAAGAGCGGGATCAGCAGCAGCAACGGCCATGCTGCACGCGCCAGAATCTCGGCTCGGTCCGGCTCCGCGAACAGCGAGAACAATCGGATTAATCCGCCGATCGGCGCGTCCAGCAAGCGCGACCAATGGCTCGTCATGCCATCGGCAAGGCCGAACCGCTCGGTATGCAGATCGAACCATGAGCGGCCTGCGAGCCATTCGCGCACCTGGACCAGGCGGGTCGCGTCGTCGCTTTCGCCAAGATGACGGGCGAGCTCGGAACCGCGCAGCGCGAGTTCGCGACCCATCACCATGACGACGCCGAGCGCGGCGATCACTTGCCATCCCAGATGCGCCACCAGCGGCTTGCGCTCGGCCGCACAGTCGTTTGAGATGGTCATCCGGCAACTCCACCACCGGCAAGGCGCCGGGCCAATCATGTGCATCTTCTAAAGCGAAGCTGTTGCGGGCCGGTTAAGCCACCGGAAACCCACAGATACGCACCGCGCTTCCGGGTTCTTAACGTTTGCTCGCTAGGGATGTGATCAATGGGTGAGTTCCGGGGAACTGGCGTCGATCCGCGTCCTCCGGCTTGTGTACGGGGTTAGTCATGAGTGCTGAGCATGCGTCCGACGTCTTCGTCATCGGCGCCGGGCCCGCAGGGCTGACTGCGGCCTATCTGCTCACCAAGGATGGCATATCCACCACCATCATAGAGGCCGATCCGACCTATGTCGGCGGCATCAGCCGCACCGTCGATTACAAGGGCTTCCTGTTCGACATTGGCGGTCACCGCTTCTTCTCGAAATCGCGCGAGGTCGTCGACCTCTGGAAGGAAATCCTCCCGCAGGATTTCATCGAGCGTCCACGTCTCAGCCGCATCTACTACGATGGGAAATACTATTCCTATCCGCTCAAGGCCTTCGAGGCGCTGAACAATCTCGGCTACATCGAATCCGCGCTCTGCGTGATGTCGTTCCTCTACAAGCAGTCCTTCCCGAACGAGAAGACCGAGACCTTCCACGACTGGGTCGCCAACCAGTTCGGCGAGCGGCTGTTCTCTATCTTCTTCAAGACCTACACCGAGAAGGTGTGGGGCATGTCCTGCGACGAGATTTCCGCCGACTGGGCCGCCCAGCGCATCAAGGGGTTGGACCTGTGGAGCGCGATGGCGAGCGCATTGCGCAAGTCGATCGTGCCGAACCGCGCTGCCATCGGCAAGGACGGCAAGCCGATCAAGACCCTGATCGAGAGCTTCGAATATCCCCGCAAAGGTCCCGGCATGATGTGGGACGCGGCAGCCGCCAAGGTGAAGGCCGCAGGCGGCACGATCCATATGGGCCACAAGCTGAAGTCGCTGTCGCGCGACGCGGCGACCGGAATCCATACGATCGAGGCCGAGACGGCCGACGGCACGGTGACGACCTTCACCGCCAAGCACGTCATCTCGTCGGCCCCGATTACCGAACTGACGAATGCCATCCAGCGTCCGATGGCAGCCCGTGACGCGGCGGCCCGCCTGCGCTACCGCGACTTCATCACCGTCGCCCTGGTCGTTAACAAGCCGGACCTGTTCCCGGACAATTGGATCTACATCCACGAGCCCTCGGTGAAGGTCGGCCGCATCCAGAATTTCCGCTCCTGGTCGCCGGAAATGGTGCCGGACGCCAATCTGGCTTGCCTGGGCCTCGAATATTTCTGCTTCGAGAATGACGGCCTCTGGACGACGAGCGACGAGGACCTGATCGCGCTCGCCAAGAAGGAACTGGCGGAAATCGGCCTCGCCACTGCCGAGGATTGCATCGACGGCTGCGTCGTCCGGCAGAAGAAGGCCTATCCGGTCTATGACGACAGCTACAAGCAGAACGTCGAGGCGATCCGTTCCGAGTTGGCCTTGCACTTCCCCGACCTGCATCTGGTCGGCCGGAACGGCATGCACAAGTATAACAACCAGGACCATGCGATGATGACCGCCATGCTGACGGTCAAGAACATCATGGCAGGCGAACAACTCTACGACATCTGGAACGTCAACGAGGACGCTGAGTATCACGAGGCCGGCGAATCCGGCGAGCAGAGCGCCCTGTCGAGTGTCCGCATGGTTCCGCGTCGTGTCGGCGAGCGCGCCTGATCTCGCCGTGCCCTCGCGGGCGCTCACGGGCATGTTCCGCCTTGTGGCCGCGCGCCTGCCCTGGCCGCTGATCCGGCAGGTCGGCCTCTATGGCATCGTCAGTGTGCTGGCCCTGGCGATTGATTCCGCGACCTTCCTGAAGCTTGCCGATCTCGGCCTGCGCCCCGCGATCGCCGCCTCCATCGGCTACTCGCTCGGCCTGATCGTCCACTTCATCCTGTCGTCGCGCTTCGTGTTCAACGGCGCGGCCACGGGCAAGTCGCCGCTCCGGCTGTTCCTTGAATTCGCGATGACCGGGCTGGGTGGACTGCTGATCACCGCCGTCTGCGTGACGCTGATGATCGAGGGCTTCGGAGCGAGCCCTATCGCGGCCAAGGCGGTAGCGGTTGCTCTCAGCTTCGCGGCCGTCTTCGTGGTTCGCCGCGCCTTCGTGTTCCTGCCTTCCAGTTCGCGCTGAGGCGCGCTAGCTTGGACGCCAGGACGAGGCGCCCATGCACGACGATCACGACCACCCGCACGACCACGATCATGGCCACGACCATGATCATCACCACCACGACCATGATCACGACCACAGCGACCATGATCACGACCACAGCGACCTGTCGCCCATGGATGCGCGGGTGCGCGCCCTCGAGACGATCCTGACCGAAAAGGGCTATATCGATCCGGCCGCCATCGACCGCCTGATCGAGACCTACGAGACCAAGGTTGGCCCGCATAACGGCGCGCGCGTCGTCGCCAAGGCCTGGAGCGACCCGGCCTTCCGCCAGCGGCTCTTGTCCGACGCTACAAGCGCCATTGCCGAGCTTGGCTATACCGGCCGCCAGGGCGAACACATGGTGGCGATCGAGAACACGCCGGACACCCACAACATGGTCGTCTGCACGCTGTGCTCCTGCTATCCGTGGCCGGTCCTGGGCTTGCCCCCGGTCTGGTACAAATCAGCGCCCTATCGCTCCAAAGCGGTGCGCGATCCGCGCGGGGTCCTGGCCGATTTCGGCGTCACGCTGCCGGCGGCCAAGCAGATCAAGGTCTGGGATTCGACCGCGGAAGTTCGCTACCTCGTCATTCCTGAACGCCCGGCCGGCACGGATGGATTGAGCGAGGACGAACTCGCCGCCTTGGTCTCGCGCGATTCGATGATCGGCACCGGCATCGTCGAAGGGCCATTGGCATGAGTTACCAGGCCAATGCCGACATTGGCGGCCGGGCCGACCTCGGCCCCGTGGTCCTCGAGCCGAACGAACCCTTGTTCCACGCGCCCTGGGAAAGGCGCGCGCTCGGGCTGACCCTCGCCATGGGCGCGACGGGCGCCTGGAACCTCGACATTTCGCGCTCGGCCCGCGAGCAGCTGCCGGACTACCTCTCTTCGAGCTATTACGAACTCTGGATCCGCGGGCTTGAACGCCTGCTGGCCGATGCGGGCCTGGTCAACGAGACCGAACTGGTAGCCGGCCACGCGCAGGGCACGCCAAAGCCGGTCGCCCGCATCCTGACCGCCGATGCGGTTGACGCGGCCCTCGCACGCGGCAATCCGACCACACGTGCGGTGACATCGCCTGCCCGCTTCGCCGTCGGTGACCGGGTACTGACCCGCCAGGTACCGCAGCCCACCGGCCACACGCGCCTGCCGCGCTATGTCCAGGGCAAGCCCGGCCTCGTCACCCACTGCCATGGCGCCCACGTCTTCCCCGACGCACATGCAGCCGGCCTCGGCGAACAGCCACAATGGCTCTATACCGTGCGCTTTGCCGCAACCGACCTGTTCGAGGCTGGCGCCGACCCGACCGTCACGGTCTCCGTCGATGCCTGGGAAAGCTATCTGAGCCCCGCATGACCGCCCCCTCGACGCTGCCCGACCTCTCCGCCCTGCCCCACATTCCCTGCGATGCAGAAGGGCCGGTGTTCCGCGAGCCGTGGGAGGCTCATGCCTTCGCGCTGGCCGTGACGCTCCATGGCAAGGGCCTGTTCACCTGGCCGGAATGGGCGGAACACCTGTCGCGCGAGATCAAGGCGGCGCAGGCGGCAGGCGACCCTGATACGGGTGAGACCTATTACCAGCACTGGCTGAAAGCGCTGGAGAGCCTGGTGATTGCCAAGGGTGTCACCACCGGCGACGTGATCGACCGGACGACAGACGATTGGCATGCGGCGGCCGAGGCAACTCCCCACGGAAAGCCCATCGAGCTCTCCGTCCTGAAACACCGGCACTGACGCGGCTTTCCGTCGCATGGGTGTTTCTAGCGAGTGGCAATCCGACGCCACGCGATCTAAACACCTGTCTTGGATTTCAGGCCCCCTAAAGGGCCGGAATGATCCAGCAACCTCCCCCTTTTTTGCATTGGACATCCCATGCGCGCTTTCCTTATTGCGGCTTTCGCCGCCCTTCTTCTCGCGGCTCCGGAAGCTGCCAATGCCCAGGCTCAGCAGGACTTTGTCCTGGTCAACCGCACCGGCTACACGATCGACGAGGTCTATGTCAGCGCAGCCTCGCGCAACAGCTGGGGCGACGACCTCATGGGCGATGACAGCCTCGAGGAAGGCCAGCAGCTGAACGTCCGCTTTCCGCGCGGCGCCTCGGAATGCAGCTTCGACATCAAGGTTGTCTATGACGACCAGGAGACCGCCGAGTTCCGCGGCGTGAACCTCTGCCAGGTCAGCAAGGTGACGATTTTCTACAGCCGCTCGGCCGGCACCACCCGCTTCACCGTCGAGTGAGCCGCGGACCAACCCACCGGAATATGAAAAGGGCGGCCCTAGGGCCGCCCTTTGTCATTCGATGGGGATGGTCGCGTCAGCGAACCGACGAAAAGGCCGTCGGCTGAAGGAACTGGCTCGCGACATTGGACAGGATCGGACCGTCCTTCTCGCTGTCGTTGCGCGCCGCGATCCACTCGGGATCGGCCTGGAAGGCGGACCACTTCTTTTCGCGCTCGGCCATCGATTCCCAGGCGACCAGATAGGTCAGGTCATTGTTGGATTCGCCGATCACTGTCGTCCAGAAGCCGGCCTGGCGGATGCCATGGCGCTCCCATATCTTCAGCGTGTGGTCGTTGAACCGCTTGAGCAGGTTCGGCAGCCGCCCCGGCAGGCAGCGATAGATGCGCAACTCGTAGATCATTCCTGGTTTCCCCCTTCCGGCCGATGCCCAATCAGGCGTCGACCGTCGCGTTTAGTGCGTTTTCCTGGATGAACTCGCGACGCGGCTCCACGACATCGCCCATCAGCTTGACGAAGATGTCGTCGGCGTCGGCCGTGTCCTTGATGTGGACGCGCAAGAGCGAACGCGCATTGCGGTCGAGCGTCGTCTCCCAGAGCTGGTCGGCATTCATCTCGCCGAGACCTTTGTAGCGCTGCAGCTTGATACCGGATGCGCCAGCGTCCTTGACCGCCTCAAACAGGGCAATCGGTCCGGCAACCTGGGTATCGTTGCCCTTGCGGCGGAAGATCGCCGGCTTTTCATAGGCTTCCAACAGGCTCTTGCCGTATTCGTCGAGGCGCCGCGCCTCGGCAGACGCCAGGAAGGCGGCATCAAGCTGAGCGACTTCGGTCACGCCACGAATGGTGCGGGTGAAGCTGTAGGCCTGGCCGTCGAAATGGCCTTCCCAGCCGCGCTCGACCTCGTCGGCGAGTGCGTCGAGGCGGCCCGCGATCTTCAGTGCCTTGGCCTCGGCCTGGGAAGGATCGCGGATGACATCGGCATGGAGCGCGCCGGCGATCGCCGCCTGCTCGATGACCGACCGATTGTAGCGGGAATGCAGGCTGGCAATCAGATTGCGGACCTGACGGGCTTCCTCGACCACGGCGGCGAGATCCTGGCCCGAGCGCACTTCGCCCGACGGCAGGACGAGCAGGCTCTCGTCGAGACCGCCCTCTGTCAGGTAGTCCTCAAGCGCACGCTCGTTCTTGATGTAGGTCTCGCTCTTGCCGCGCATCACCTTGAACAGCGGCGGCTGGGCGATAAAGACATGCCCCCGCTCGATGATCTCCGGCATCTGACGGAAGAAGAAGGTCAGCAGCAGCGTCCGGATATGTGACCCGTCGACGTCGGCATCCGTCATCAGGATGATCTTGTGATAGCGGAGCTTCTCGATGTTGAACTCGTCGCGGCCGATGCCGGTGCCGAGCGCCATGATCAGCGTGCCGATCATCTCGGACGACAGCATCTTGTCGAAGCGCGCGCGCTCAACGTTCAGGATCTTGCCACGCAGCGGCAGAACGGCCTGGAACGCGCGGTCGCGGCCCTGCTTGGCGGAACCGCCGGCCGAGTCACCCTCCACGATGAACAGTTCCGACTTGGCGGGATCCCGCTCCTGGCAATCGGCGAGCTTGCCCGGAAGGGATGCGACGTCGAGCGCCGTCTTGCGGCGGGTCAACTCGCGCGCCTTGCGGGCAGCTTCGCGGGCGGCGGCGGCTTCCGCCACCTTCTGCGCGATCGCCTTGGCCTCGGCCGGATGCTCCTCGAACCAGCTGCCAAGCGCCTCGTTGACGATGCTCTCGACCACCGGCCGGACTTCGGATGAGACCAGCTTGTCCTTGGTCTGCGACGAGAATTTCGGATCAGGCACCTTGACCGAAACGACGGCCGTCAGGCCCTCGCGGCAATCATCGCCGGTGAGGTCGACTTTCTCGCGCTTGGTGACGCCGGAGGATTCCGAATAGCCCGTGACCTGACGGGTGAGCGCACCACGGAAGCCGGCCAGATGGGTGCCGCCATCGCGCTGGGGGATGTTGTTGGTGAAGCAGAGGACGTTCTCGTGGTAGGAATCGTTCCACCACAGCGCTACTTCCACCGTGATGCCGTCGCGCTCCGACTTCAGCACGATCGGGCTCGCGACCAGCGGTGCCTTGTTCCGGTCGAGATAGCGCACGAAGGCCTCGACGCCGCCCTCGTAATAGAGTTCGACGGTCTTGTGCACGGCATGGCGCCGGTCGCTCAGGAGGATGCGGACGCCCGAATTGAGGAAGGCCAGCTCGCGCAGGCGATGCTCAAGCGTGGCGAAATCGTATTCGACATTGGTGAAGGTCTCGGTCGAGGCCAGGAACGTCACTTCCGTGCCGCGCTTGCCATCGGACGGTCCGAGATGCGCCAGCGGCGCCACCGGCTCACCATGACGGAACTCGACCGAATAGGCCTTGCCGCCGCGCCAGATTGACAATTTGAGCCAGGACGACAGCGCGTTGACGACGGACACGCCGACGCCGTGCAGACCACCGGAGACCTTGTAGGAGTTCTGGTCGAACTTACCGCCGGCGTGCAGCTGGGTCATGATGACCTCGGCCGCCGAAATGCCTTCGGTGGGGTGGATGTCGGTCGGAATGCCGCGCCCATTGTCGGTGACGGTCACCGATCCGTCGGCGTTCAGCGTCGCGGTCACCTCGGTCGCGTGGCCGGCCAGCGCCTCGTCGATGGCATTGTCGATGACCTCGTAGACCATGTGGTGCAGGCCGGAGCCATCATCCGTGTCACCGATATACATGCCGGGGCGCTTGCGGACGGCATCGAGGCCCTTCAGCACCTTGATGCTGTCGGCGCCATAATCGGTGTCGGACGTGTCGACGAGGGCAGGTTCGGCCATACGGGCTTCTTCTCCATGCAACCGGGCTGAGGGCACGTGCCGTGCCTCTGCGATTCGGTCGGGCATTGTAGCTGGAAGCCTCTATATAGTCGCTCGCACACGCACGCGCGAGCACAACCTTGTCGATCCCCAAGGCGGCTCCGCCACATCCGCGCTATCTTCGCCTGCGAATCAGGACATCTGCCGTCCTCACTGCCGGACCAGATCGGAGGCCCGACATGCCCATTCTCACCCGACGCCAGATTCTGCTCGCCGCCGGCGGCCTTGCGGCGCCAGCCCTCATCGGGCGGGCTGAAGCTGCGACCTTTGCCGGTTTCGTCGAGACCCTGTGGCCGGCCGCATCCGGCGCCGGCGTTTTGCGCGCAACCTTCAACCGTGCCTTCCAGGGCGTGGAGCCGAACCCGCGGGTCATCGAGCTTTCCCAGCGCCAGCCGGAGTTCCGCCGCACGTTGGGCGACTATGTCGACGTGCGCACCTCCAACAAACGCACCACCAATGGCCGCGCCGGGATTGCCGAGCACCGCGCGACATTCGCTGGGGTCGAGAGCCGCTATGGCGTGCCCGGCGACATCGTCTGCTCCATCTGGGGCAACGAGACATCTTATGGGACGGCGCGCGGCGAGCACTATGTCATCCAGGCCATGGCGACGCTTGCCCATGCTGGGAGGCGCGCCGACTTCTTCCGCCGCGAGTTGATCGCGGCCCTGCGCATCCTCCAGTCCGGCGACGTGCAGCCGCAAGCCATGACCGGCTCCTGGGCCGGCGCCATGGGTCACGTCCAGTTCATGCCGACCAGCTTCCATGCCTTTGCCATCGATTTCACCGGCGATGGGCGGCGCGACATCTGGAACTCGATCCCCGATGCCATGGGGTCGGCAGCCAATTATCTCCGCCGCAATGGCTGGACGCCGGGCGTGCCGTGGGGCTTCGAGGTCAATGCGCCGGGGATCGCCGGCGACAGGGGCTCGCGCCGTGCCATCAGTGCCTGGGCGTCAAGCGGCGTCACGCGGGTTGGCGGCGGCTCGATGGCGAGCGACGCCGGCGCGGTCTTGTGGAAACCGGCCGGAGAGGGCGGCCCCCATTTGCTGCTGACCAGCAATTTCAACGTGATCAAGCGCTACAACAACGCGGATTCCTATGCGCTCGCCATCGGCCACCTCGCCGACCGGATCAAGGGCGGCGGACGGTTCTCGAGGCCCTGGCCGCCAGGCGAAGGCGGCCTGACCCATGCCGACCGCGAGGACATCCAGCGGCGGCTGAATGCTCTGGGCTTCGATCTCGGCGATGTCGACGGCATTCTTGGCGACAAGTCGAAACAGGCAGTCCGCACCATGCAGGGCCGCTTCGGCATGCCGCAGACCGGCGAAGCAGACCGGGCGTTCCTCGAGCGGCTCCGGCGCGGCTGATGCGGTCCTTGGCATGGCGCTTGCCCTGTTGAGGCGCAGGGAGAAGGTCATGCCGCCGCCGCTTCACGTCACCTTTGCAGCAGGCTCAGCCGGCGCCTGGCGCATCGACCGGATCGACGCGGTGCGGGGTGAGCCCTTGCCGGTCGCCGAGCGCCTCGCTGTGATCGAGGCGGCCTCCGCAGCTGAAATGTCGACATGGACGCTTCGGGGCGTGGTCAGCAACACCCGGTACACGAACCGAGACGAGGTGTCCGATCTCACGACCCGCCAGGAGGGTCTCGGACGCCCGGCCTCAACCCGCGCGGCTCTGATCCCGATTTCCAAGAGCGAGGCCTGGTGGGCTTTGGCCCAGGACGAACGCCGCGCCATCATGGAAGAGCGCTCACACCACATTGCCATTGGGCTGGATTACCTGCCCGCCATCGCAAGGCGCCTTCACCACAGCCGCGATCTCGGCGAGCGCTTCGACTTTCTGACCTGGTTCGAGTTCGCGCCCGAGCACGAGGGCGACTTCAATAAACTCGTCGCGCGCCTGCGCCAGACCGAGGAATGGCGCTATGTTACGCGCGAGGTCGATATCCGGCTGACCATGGCCGCTGGCGGCCCGGCATCCTGATACTCATCGGGGTGGCCCTTCTGGAGATGCCTCGTGAGTATCGGACTTCTCGCACTGCTCGACGACGTTGCTGCTCTCGTCAAGATAAGTGCGTCGACGCTGGATGACGTCGCGGGACAGGCCGCGAAGGCTGGCGCCAAGGCCGCCGGCGTCGTCATCGATGATGCCGCCGTCACGCCGCGCTATGTCGTCGGCATGCGGGCGGACCGCGAATTGCCGGTCATCGCCAAGATCGCGCGGGGATCCCTGCGCAACAAGCTGCTCTATCTGCTGCCGGTGGCGCTTGCACTCAGCGCCTTTGCACCCTGGGCGATCCTGCCCCTCCTCATGATTGGCGGTGCTTTCCTTTGCTACGAGGGGGCCGAGAAGGTCTACGAGGCCGTCGTCCCCCACGATGCCAAGGCCCACGTGGCGGCTCTGGAGCCGCTGGCGCTTGGTGCTGCCTCGCTGGAGGACATCAAGGTTGCCAGCGCCATCAAGACCGATTTCATCCTGTCAGCCGAGATCATGGCGATCACGCTGGCCGCCATTCCGACCGGCAACATCTGGACGCAGGCGGCCGTCCTGGCGGCGGTCGGCATCGGCATCACGGTCTGGGTCTATGGCGGCGTGGCCCTGATCGTGAAGGCGGATGATGTCGGCATGGCGCTCGCCAGCACCACATCGTCCTCGCTGATGGGAACCGTCATCCGTGCCATCGGTCGCGGCCTTGTGCGCCTGATGCCATCGTTTCTCGCCGTACTGTCCGTGGTCGGCACGGCAGCGATGATCTGGGTCGGCGGCGGCATCGTGGTGCACGGGCTCGCCCATTTCGGACTGACTGGCGTCGAGCACGCGATCCAGACGATTGCCGACGGCGGTTCGCGCGCTCTGCCAGCCGTAGCGAGCGCCATCAACTGGCTCCTGTTCGCAGCCGGCTCAGGGCTCGTCGGCCTGCTGATCGGTTTTGCCCTGATCCCGGTCAGTGAAAGGCTGCTGTCACCGGCCTGGCGAGGCCTCAAATCCCTGGTCGCGACATGACGACGCTTTGAGGGCGCTTAAGCCTTCGTTCACCATGGAGGATGTTCCTCTAGGTCTTCGATAGGGCGTGGTCCCGCAACGGAGGCGTTGGCATGGTGTGCTCACGTTCATGGCGCCGATTGGCGCTCGCACTGGTCGGGATCGGCTCCCTCACACTGCCGGGCGGAGCTATCCACGCGCAGGATGGTGGCTTTGCGGCATGCCTTCAGTCGCTCCGCGGCCAGGCGGCGCAGCGCGGTGTGCTGCCCCAGGTCTTTGAGCAGGCGACGAACGGTCTGACGCCAGACTCGTCGATCCTGCAGCTGCTGGACCGCCAGCCCGAATTCTCCCGCCAGCCGTGGGATTACATCAACGGCATCGTCGCCCAGAACCGGATCACCGAGGGGCGCCGGATGATGGTGCAGCATCGTGCCGCCTTCGAGCGCGCCGAACAGGCGACCGGCGTCGATCGCTACATCATCGCGGCCATCTGGGGCATCGAGACGAGCTTCGGGCGCTCAAAGGGCAATACCAGCGTCGTGCGCGCGACAGCGACACTCGCCTGCTACGGTCGCCGGCAAGAGTTCTTCCGAGGTGAATTCGTCGCAGCGCTGCAGATCATCGGTCGCGGTCATGTGGCGCCGGGCGAGTTCCGCGGTTCATGGGCGGGGGCCTTCGGCCACACCCAGTTCATGCCGTCCACGTTCCTGCGCGCCGCGCGGTCGAGCTCCAATGCCCAGCGCATCGATCTTCTCGGCTCCATTCCCGACGCGATGATGTCGACCGGCAACCTGCTCCGTGAGGAAGGCTGGGTCCGCGGTCAGGGCTGGGGCTACGAAGTCACGATTCCGGCCAATCTCGACCTGACGCTCGCCGGTCGCGACCGGCCGATGCCGCTGTCGCAATGGTCCGCACGCGGCGTCCATCGCATCGGGGCCAGGGCGTTTCCGCGCGCCAGTGATCAGGCTTTCCTCCACCTTCCGGGAGGCGCCCGGGGGCCGGCTTTTCTCATGCTGCCCAATTTCCGCGTCATCATGAAATATAACAATTCCGAAAGCTACGCGATGGCGGTCGGCCACCTGGCGGATCGGCTGCGGGGCGGCGGTCCGTTCGCGCGGCCCTGGCCCGTCTCCGAGCGTGCGCTGTCGCGGGAGGAACGGCTCGAGATCCAGCAGCGGCTGACCCAGGTGGGGCTCTACACCGGCACCATCGACGGCCGGCTGGGCGCGGGCACACGCGAGGCGCTGCAGCGCTATCAGGCGCGCGTCGGCCTGGCGGCCGATGGGTTCCCGACCGCCGCCCTGCTCCAGCGGATGCGCCAGGGCGGCTGAGCCAAGCCATCGTCCCGGTTCTATGAGGACCCGTCATTGCCGTGCTAGAAGGCAACAAGCGGACAATGGACCCGAGGCTGCCTGGTGACACGGATCGGCATATGGCTGGCATTCCTCCTGCTGGCGGGGCTCGCACTCGCTCCGGTGCCTGCTGAAGCGCAATCCGGCTATACCGACGATCGCTATCCCCATCTCTTCGCGCCGCGAAACCAGCGTCCGAGGATCATTTCGATCCCCCAACGCACCCGGCCGACCGCCGCGCGGAGCCAGCAGACTTCGGAATCCCTGCGGCCCCCATCGGACCGCAGCCGTGCGGGCAGTGCGACTTCTGATCCAGCCAATCCGGAGGCAGCAACAGTCCCCGCCGCACCGACAACCTTCGTGCTGGTGCTGGGCGACAACCTCGCGGAATGGCTCGCCTACGGCATCGAGAATGCCTTCGAGGATGTGCCGGAGCTTGGAGTGAACGACCAGACGAAGATCTCGTCGGGTCTGGCGCGCGCCGAGTTCTACGACTGGGTGAAGGCAATCCCCGAATTGCTCGCCCGCGAAGCCAAGGTCGATTTCATCGTGATGATGATTGGCTCCAACGACCGCCAGGCTATCCGAGTCGACCGCGACACGTTCGAGCCTCGCACCGACCGCTGGCGGGAGCTCTACGTCCAGCGCATCGACCAGGCGATGCAGGCGATGAAGGCGCGCGGCGTGCCCGTCTACTGGGTCGGCCTGCCGCCGCTCCGCGGCCAGCGCATCTCGGCCGACATGGCCTATCTGAACGACCTCTACAAGGAGCGCGCCGCCCAGAACGGCGTCAACTATATCGATGTCTGGAACGGCTTCGTCGACGAACAGGGCCAGTACACCCAGTTCGGACCCGATTTCGCCGGCCAGATCCGCAGGCTGCGCACCGCCGACGGCGTGCATTTCACCAGTGCCGGCGCGCGCAAGCTTGCCCTCTTTCTCGAGCAGGACCTCCGCCGCGACCTGGTCGGCCGGATCGCGCCGGCCAATCCCGAGGCAACGCCCGGTCGGCTCCCCGATGGCGGCCTGCCGGTTCCACAGGCCGCCGTACCGGGCCTGGTTGCACCCGAGATCGTCCAGCCGCAACCACGCCCGCTCGCCGGTCCGGTCTTTCCGTTGGCGGGAAATCCGGCCCAAATTCGCACCCCACCGGGCAATGCGCCGCCTGAGGCGCTTCCCGCGCCGACCGCCGCACGCACGCTCGCCGGCGACCGGCCCGCCGGCGCTCTTCAGGGCACTGCGGCGGCGGTGCTTGTTCGCGGCGAAGCGCCCTCGGCACCTCGCGGGAGGGCCGACGATTTCAGCTGGCCTGGCAGCCCGCGGAGCCCGACGTCGGACCTCCCGACAGCCCGAGCGCCCTAACTGGCTTTCGTGAGCCCAAAAGGCGTTTCTGCAATTAAATGTCGCCTGGCAGGGTTCTGACTTTTCGTTTCTGACGATCAATACGGGTCAGGTGGCAACAAACCGCCTGACTTGGTCAATTTGCCCGTGCTTTGCCGCTTGTGCCCTTGTTTGAAATCTGTCAAATAACGGGAGAGAAAGGTCAGCATCACTGCCCTTTCCGACAGGCGCCCGCAAGGACGCTCCGGGGTCGATCAAAAACCTCGGCATGGCATGCCGGCCGGCGCAGGGATTTCCCAACGTCGTCGCCGGCTCGATGTGTCACAATGACAATATCGACAGCGGTGTGAGAACAGCGCACGGGGTGGACGATGAGCACGAAGCGGACAAGTGTGGATGCAGGTCTTGGTCACGAGGCGCGGTCGCTCCGCACCACGAAAACCAATGGGCTCGTCCGCACGAAAAACCGCCAGCGCGCCGTCACACATCCGGGTCTGCCCGCTGCCCAGGGCCTTTACAACCCGCTGAACGAGAAGGACTCGTGCGGCGTCGGCTTCATCGCCGACATGAAGGGTCGCAAGTCCCACAAGATCGTCCAGGACGCGATCCAGATCCTGCTGAACCTGGAGCATCGCGGTGCGACGGGCGCTGATCCGCGCGCCGGTGACGGCGCAGGCATCCTGGTGCAGATTCCGCACGCGTTCTTCGTGAAGAAGACCAGCGGACTCGGATTCGAACTCCCGGCGCCTGGCGAATATGCCGTCGGCTACTTCTTCTTCCCGCGCGACCCCGACGGACAGGCCATTGTCCGGGCGACAATCGAAAAGGTTGTTGCCGACGAGGGCCAGGTCCTGCTCGGCTGGCGTGAGGTTCCCACCGACAATTCGTCGCTCGGCTACAGCGTCAAGCCGACCGAGCCGAAGCACATGCAGATCTTCGTCGGGCGTGGCTCCGACATCACCTCCGAGGACGAGTTCGAGCGGCGCCTCTTCGTTCTCCGCAAGGTGATCTCCAACCTCGTCTATGATCGCAACGATCCGAAGACCCACGGCTATTACCCGGCGTCCCTGTCCTGCCGGACCATCGTCTACAAGGGCATGTTCCTGGCCGACCAGCTGGGCGCCTATTACCCGGACCTGCATGATCCGTCGTTCGAGAGCGCATTGGCTCTCGTCCACCAGCGCTTCTCCACCAACACGTTCCCGACCTGGACGCTTGCCCATCCCTACCGGATGGTGGCCCATAACGGCGAGATCAACACGCTGCGCGGCAACGTCAACTGGATGGCGGCCCGTCAGGCGAGCGTCGACAGCGAGCTGTTCGGCAACGACATCTCCAAGCTCTGGCCGATCTCCTACGAGGGCCAGTCGGACACGGCGTGCTTCGACAACGCGCTCGAATTTCTCGTCCAGGGCGGCTATTCGCTCGCTCATGCAGTGATGATGCTGGTGCCCGAAGCCTGGGCCGGCAACAAGCTGATGGATGAATCCCGGCGTGCCTTCTACGAGTACCACGCTGCGGTCATGGAGCCGTGGGACGGTCCGGCGGCAATCGCCTTCACCGATGGCCGCCAGATCGGCGCGACCCTCGACCGCAACGGTTTGAGGCCCGCCCGCTGGTTCGTCACCAAGGACGACCGCATCATCATGGCGTCCGAAATGGGCGTTCTGCCGGTGCCGGAAGACCAGATCGTCAGGAAGTGGCGCCTCCAGCCCGGCAAGATGCTGCTCGTCGATCTCGCCGAGGGCCGCATCATCTCGGATGAGGAGATCAAGGCCCAGCTTTCGGGGAAGAACCCCTACCGGGACTGGCTCGACAAGTCGCAGTTGATCCTCGAGGACCTGCCGCCGGTCGAGCCGCGCGCATCGCGCACCGACGTGCCGCTGCTCGATAAGCAGCAGGCCTTCGGCTACACCCAGGAAGACGTCAAGATCCTGCTAGCGCCCATGGCGGTGACCGGCCAGGAAGCCGTCGGCTCCATGGGCACGGACACCCCGATCTCGGCGCTCTCGTCGAAGTCGAAGCTGCTCTACACCTATTTCAAGCAGAACTTCGCCCAGGTGACGAACCCACCGATCGATCCGATCCGCGAGGAGCTCGTCATGAGCCTCGTGTCGTTCATCGGCCCGCGTCCGAACCTGTTCGACCACGATGGGCACGCGCGTCGTCGCCGCCTTGAGGTGCGTCAGCCGATCCTCACCAACGAGGACCTGGAGAAGATCCGCTGTATCGGCCACACCGAGGACAGCTTCGACACCAAGACCCTCGACATCACCTATCCGACCGCCAAGGGTGCGGCCGGCATGGCGGAGGCTCTGCAGCTGCTGTGCGACCGCGCGGAAGCAGCCGTCCACGGCCGCTACAACATCATCATCCTGTCCGACCGCATGGTCGGGCCGGACCGGATCCCGATCCCGTCACTGCTGGCGGTGGCCGCCGTTCACCATCACCTGATCCGCAAGGGTCTCCGCACGGCGGCCGGCCTCGTCATTGAGACCGGTGAGGCCCGCGAGATCCATCACTTCTGCTGCCTTGCCGGCTACGGCGCCGAGGCGATCAATCCCTATCTCGCCTTCGAGAGCATGGAAGAGCTTCACGCCCGCGGCGAGCTGCCGCCGGAGGTGGAGGCTGACGAGGTCGTCAAGCGCTACATCAAGTCGATCGGCAAGGGCATCATGAAGGTGATGTCCAAGATGGGCATCTCGACCTACCAGTCCTATTGCGGCGCGCAGATCTTCGACGCTGTCGGCCTGTCGAGCGAGTTCGTGAAGAGCTATTTCTTCGGGACCGCGACCACCATCGAGGGTGTCGGTTTGGCCGAGATCGCCGAGGAGACGGTTAGCCGTCACACCGGTGCCTTCTCCGACGATCCGACCCTGCGCTCGTCGCTTGAGGTGGGCGGCGAATATGCCTACCGCATCCGCGGCGAGGACCATGTCTGGAGCCCGGAGACCGTTGCGGCCCTGCAGCACGCGGTGCGCGGCAACAGCCAGGACCGCTATCGCGAATTCGCCCGCCTGATCAACGAGCAGACGAGCAAGCTGCAGACGATCCGCGGCCTGTTCAACATCCGCACCGCCGAGCAGGACGGTCGCAAGCCCGTGCCGCTCGACGAGGTGGAACCCGCCTCCTCCATCGTGAAGCGTTTCGCGACCGGTGCCATGTCCTATGGCTCGATCTCCCGCGAGGCCCATACGACGCTCGCTCTCGCCATGAACTCGATCGGCGCCAAATCGAACACCGGCGAGGGCGGCGAAGAGGCCGAGCGCTTCGTGCCGATGGCCGATGGGCGCTCCATGCGCTCGGCGATCAAGCAGGTCGCCTCGGGCCGCTTCGGTGTGACCACCGAATATCTGGTCAATGCCGACATGATCCAGATCAAGATGGCCCAGGGCGCCAAGCCCGGCGAGGGCGGACAGCTGCCCGGTCACAAGGTCGATGCGGTCATCGCCAAGGTGCGCCATTCGACACCGGGCGTCGGCCTGATCTCGCCGCCGCCGCACCACGACATCTATTCGATCGAAGATCTGGCTCAGCTGATCTACGACCTGAAGAACACCAACCCGGCCGCCGACATCTCGGTGAAGCTGGTGTCGGAAGTGGGTGTCGGCACGGTTGCGGCTGGCGTCGCCAAGGCGCGCGCCGACCATGTCACCATCTCTGGCTTCGAGGGCGGCACGGGCGCGTCCCCGCTGACCTCGATCAAGCACACGGGCAGCCCTTGGGAGATCGGCCTGGCCGAGACCCACCAGACCCTGGTGCTGAACCGTCTGCGTTCGCGCATCGCGGTCCAGGTCGACGGCGGCCTGCGTACCGGCCGCGACGTAGTGATCGGGGCGCTGCTCGGCGCCGATGAGTTCGGCTTCGCGACTGCGCCGCTGATCGCATCTGGCTGCATCATGATGCGCAAGTGCCATCTAAACACCTGCCCGGTTGGCGTCGCCACCCAGGACCCGGTGCTGCGCAAGCGCTTCAAGGGCCTGCCCGAGCATGTTGTAAACTACTTCTTCTTCGTCGCCGAGGAAGTGCGCGAGTACATGGCCTCCATGGGCTTCCGCACGCTGTCCGAGATGGTCGGCCAGATGCAGATGCTGGAAAAGCAGCAGGCCGTCACCCACTGGAAGGCCAAGGGGCTCGACTTCTCGCGGCTGTTCCACAAGCCGGACGTGCCGGCCGAAGTCGGCATCTTCCACAGCGAGCGCCAGGACCATCACCTGGAGAAGGTGCTCGACCGCAAGCTGATCGCCGAAGCGGCACCAGCCATCCACGAGGGCCGGCCGGTCGTCATCGAGACCAAGATCAGCAGCATGAACCGCGCTGCCGGTGCCATGCTGTCCGGCGAACTGGTCAAGCATCACGGCAATGCCGGCCTCACCGAGGACTCCATCCACGTGAAGCTCACCGGCACTGCCGGCCAGAGCTTCGGCGCCTGGCTTGCCCGTGGCGTGACGCTCGAGCTTGAGGGCGAGGCCAACGACTATGTCGGCAAGGGCCTCTCCGGTGGACGGATCATCGTCTATCCCTCGTCTGAGGCGAAGGATCTCGACGTCGACAACTCGATCATCGTCGGCAACACCGTGCTTTACGGCGCGATCGAGGGCGAGTGCTACTTCCGCGGCATCGCGGGCGAGCGCTTCGCGGTGCGCAATTCCGGCGCCATCACGGTTGTTGAAGGCACGGGCGACCACGGTTGCGAATATATGACCGGCGGCATCGTCGTCGTTCTCGGCCAGACCGGGCGCAACTTCGCGGCCGGCATGTCCGGCGGCATCGCCTATGTGCTGGACGAGGCGGGCGACTTCGCCAACCGCTGCAACATGTCGATGGTGGAACTGGAACACGTGCTGGAGGAGGAGGAACTCCTCGACCAGCACTACCACCAGTCGGGCGGGCTCGAGGGCCACGGCCGTGTCGACGTGAAGAGCGACATGACGCGCTTCGATGCCGAGCGCCTGCATCAGCTGATCGCCAATCACGCCCGCTATACCGGCTCCACCCGCGCCAAGGACATTCTCGACCGCTGGTCGGAGATGCTGCCGAAGTTCAGGAAGGTGATGCCGGTCGAATACCGTCGTGCGTTGGCCGAAATGGCCGCGCAAGAGCAGCGCCCGTTCGCGCTGGCAGGAGAATAAGACAATGGGGAAGGTAACAGGCTTTCTGGAGATCGACCGTCAGGACCGGCGCTATGCGCCGGCCGGCGACCGCATCCGGCACTACCGCGAATTCGTGCTGCCCCTGAGCGAGGAAAGCACCCGCAACCAGGCGGCGCGCTGCATGAATTGCGGCATTCCGTTCTGCCATAATGGCTGCCCGGTCAACAATCAGATCCCCGACTGGAACGACCTCGTCTATAACGGCGGCTGGCAGGAAGCGTCGATCAACCTGCATTCGACCAACAATTTCCCCGAGTTCACCGGCCGCGTCTGCCCCGCACCTTGCGAGGCCGCCTGCACGCTGAACATCGAGGACACGCCGGTCACCATCAAGACGATCGAATGCGCGATCGTGGATCGGGCCTGGACAGCCGGATGGATCAAGCCGGAGCCGGCCAAGACCAAGACCGGCAAGAAGGTCGCCGTCGTCGGCTCGGGTCCCGCAGGCCTCGCCGCTGCCCAGCAGCTCGCCCGTGCCGGCCACGAGGTCCATGTCTACGAGAAGTTCGCCAAGGCCGGCGGCCTGCTGCGCTATGGCATTCCCGACTTCAAGATGGAGAAGCGCCTGATCGACCGGCGCGTTTCCCAGATGGAAGGCGAAGGCGTGGTGTTCCACTACAATCAGCACATCGGCGTCTCGACGCCGGTGGACCAGATTGTCGCCGACCATGACGCCGTGCTGCTGACTGGCGGTTCGGAAAAGCCGCGCGATCTGCCGGTGCCCGGCCGCGACCTTGACGGCATCCATTTCGCGATGGATTTCCTGCCGCAGCAGAACCGGCGCGTCTCCAACGAGCCGATTGGCACCAACGAGCCGATCCTGGCAAGCGGCAAGCATGTCGTCGTCATCGGCGGCGGCGATACAGGCTCGGACTGCATCGGCACCTCGGTGCGTCAGGGTGCGGTCTCGGTGATCCAGCTCGAGATCATGCCGAAGCCTCCGACGAAGGAGAACAAGGACCTGACCTGGCCGCTCTGGCCGCTGAAACTCAGGACCTCCTCCAGCCACGAGGAAGGCGCCGAGCGCGACTTCGCCGTTCTGACGACTGGCTTCATCGGCGATTCCGGCAAGGTCAAGAAGCTGCGTTGCACCCGCGTCGACGACAAGATGCAGCCGATCGCCGGCTCGGAATTCGACATCCGCGCTGACCTCGTCCTGCTCGCCATGGGCTTCGTCAACCCGGTCCACGAGGGCATGATCGAAGGCCTCGGCCTGTCGCTCGATGCCCGCAAGAACGTCGCCGCCAACCAGCAGGACTATCGGACGTCGATGTCCAAGGTCTATGCCGCCGGCGACATGCGGCGCGGCCAGTCGCTCGTTGTCTGGGCGATCCGCGAGGGCCGTCAGGCTGCTCACGCCATCGACAAGGACCTGATGGGCACGACTACCCTGCCGCGCTGACGGATGACATCGCCTCCTCTCTCGGGCTAATCCATTGGCCCGAGGAGATCAGGCGATGTTTTTTGCAAGCGACAACGGGCTCGGTGCGTCCGACAAGGTCATGAAGGCAATCGTCGACGCCAATGCCGGGCCGACGCTCGGCTATGGCAATGACGAGGCGACCAAGCGCGTCGAACGCCAGATCTCCGACCTGTTTGAGCGCGAGGTCGGCGTCTACATGGTCGCCACCGGCACGGCCGCGAACGGCCTCGCACTCTCCACCCTGACCCCGCCCTGGGGCATCGTGCTGTGCCACGAGGAAAGCCACGTCATCGAGGACGAGTGCTGCGGACCGGAATTCTTCACCGGCGGCGCCAAGCTCGTCGGGATCGCCGGCGCCGGCGCCAAGATCACGCCCGACGGTCTCAATGGCGCGCTGGCGAAACTTGGGCGGCGCGTGCCGCACCACGCCCCCGTTCATGCCCTCTCGCTCACCCAATCGACCGAGCTTGGGCAGCTCTATTCTATCGACGAGGTCAAGGCGCTGACCGCCATCGCAAAAGCGAACAACCTCAACGTCCACATGGACGGGGCCCGTTTCGCCAATGCGGTCGCAGCACTTGGCTGCAAGCCTGCCGACATCACCTGGAAGGCTGGCGTCGACGTGCTCTGCTTCGGATCTACCAAGGGCGGCGCGCTCGCCTGCGAGGCGATCATCTATTTCGATCCCGCCAAGGGCACCGAGATGGTGCGCCGGCGCATGCGTGGCGGCCATCTCCTGTCCAAGCACCGCTTCCTGGCGGCCCAGATGGAGGCCTTCCTCGGCGACGGCCACTGGCTGGATCTCGCAGGCCATGCCAATGCCATGGCAACCCGGCTGGCCAAGGGGCTTGCGGCGGTGCCTGGCGTCCGTTTCCCCTATTCCGTCCAGTCGAACGGCCTCTTCCCGATCCTGCCGAAGCCGATTGAAGCGGCCCTCAAGGCCGAAGGCGCTGTGTTCTATCCCTGGCTCGACAAGAGCCTGCCGGCAGCCTTCACTATCGGGCCGAACGACGTCATGGTCCGCCTCGTCACCAGCTTCGCGACAACGGCCGACGATGTCGACCGGTTCGTCGATATCGCGACACGTGCCGCCGGTCTGATCGCAGCAGAGTGATACGAACGGGCGCATAGCGGACGCCTCCCTGCCTCGAATTCGCCGTTCTCCTTGCCGAAAGCTTGACGCTTGAAGTGGGTCGGGGACCGCTGGGGAACAAGGACGCTCATCGTGCGCCAAAGCCTATTCATAACCGCCGCCGCAACCGCGCTCGCCTCCGGGCTTTCGGTCGCGCACGCCATGCCACTGGCACCCATTGAGGGGGCCGCGCCCGCGCCGGCCCTTGAGCGGGTGCAATATTGGGGTGGCTGGGGCCCGCGGTACTATTACCGCGCGGAGCCGCGCTTCTATGAGCCTCCGGTCTATGCGCCTCAGCCGCGCTATGCCGACCCGGAGGAGCGTATCGCCGCTCACGAGGCGGCCACCATCATGCGCTCGATGGGCTATCGCCCCACCTCCGCCGCAAGCTTCGGCAATGGCGCCTGGGCGCTTGAGGGGCTCGACCGCGAGGGCCTCAGGGTCCGTGTCATCATCGACGCCTATTCGGGCCGCCCCATTCGGGTTCGCTATGTCGAGCGCCCCAATGGCGGCCAGAGGTTCGGCACGCCGCCGGTCTGGCCCGACGAGCGCCCGTCCTTCTATCCGCGCGACGGACGCCGGCCGGTACCGCAGCGCGAGACGGAACTCGATCCCGACTGGGACCAGCCCCGGCCGACCGAACGGCCAGTTCGACCGGCCAGGCCCGAGCGCGACCGCACGGCCCGCGCCATGCCTGTTCCAACCCCGAGGCCCTATATCGAGGCGCCGGCCGAGCCGCAGCCACGGGTCGTCCCGCCGAACGACATGCCGCCGGCCGCGGCGGCGCCCATCCCGCAGCCTCCCGCAGCGAGCCTTGCTCCCGATGCTCCGGCAGTGCCGGCAATCCGCGCCATCCCCTCGCCTCGTGTGGTGACGCCCCAGCCGGCCACCCCGCCGTTGTCGGTGGTACCCGAGCCGCCGGTCGCGGCCTTGCCCACGCGCCCGGATCCGGAACCGCCAACCCCGGTCGTACCACCAGTCGTGATAGAGCCCGACACCACGCCGCAGGCGGCCCCGATTGAGCCGCAACCAGCGCCGTCAGCGGCACTGCCGGTCGCGCCCGCTCCTGTTGAGGTCCAGCCCGCGGTTCCGCAGGTCCCTGCCGTCGTGCCGGAGCCGCCCGTCGTGGTCGCGCCGCTGTCCGTCCCCGAGGCCGCCGTTCCGCAGCCGGAACCCCAAGCGGCAGCAAAACCGGACGAAGGCGTGATGGTCGATGGCCGATTCCTCGGCCCCAACGGGGAGACCTTGCCGGGGGCGCCGGCTGACCGTCCGGCGGTTCGGCGCGTCACCCCGTAAGGCCCCCGCCGGCTGTCGAAGCCGCCCCTTGAAAGACGAAACGCCCCGGTGGGCACACCGGGGCGTTCGCATGTCAGGAGAGCCGGTTGGAGCCCGGCGATTCAGGTGGAGGTCAGGCGGCCTTCTTCGCCGCCCTGCCCTCGATCGCCCGCGGTGCATCGCCGCTCGCGTTGATGGCAATCTGCCGGGGCTTCATGGCTTCCGGAATTTCCCGGACGAGATCGACATGCAGCAGGCCGTGCTGAAGGGCGGCGCCCTTCACGAAGACATAGTCGGCCAGCTGGAACCGACGCTCGAAGGCCCGGGCAGCAATGCCCTGGTGGAGATATTCGGCTGTCCCGGCTTCGCGGGTCGCGACCTTTTCGCCACGGATGGTGAGCGTCTGCTCCTTCACCTCGATGGACAGGTCGTCCTCGGTGAAACCGGCCACCGCAACCGAGATCCGGTACGACGTGTCGCCGGTCTTCTCGATATTGTAGGGCGGATAGCTGGCAACCGGGCCGTCAGGGCCGGCGCCCTGGTCGAGCAGCGAAAACAGGCGGTCGAAACCGACGGTGGAGCGATAAAGCGGAGCAAGATCGAACGTACGCATGGATGTCCTCCTTCAAGCGACATCAGGGCCATGGCCCGCCGAAATGGCCGGGCCGGTTCTGGTCGTGCAGCCCTCTGGGCCTGCACTGATCAAGAGTTAGGAAGCGCTTCGGCGGTCCGCAAGTCCCCTCTGACCGGCTTGACGATGATGAAAACTGGCTGAACGGCCACTTCCGTATCGGTTCAGCCGGACGGGCTCATTGTCCTGGTCATGCTCGCCATTGTCCGCGGCATCGGCTCTCGCCGAAAGGTCTGTCCATGCGTTCCTTCGATCGCCGCGATGCGGCTCCTTCGCGTCTGTTCCTCGCGGCGATTGCCGGGACGTCGACACTCGCCATCGCCTTCCTGCTGGTTGTGGGGGCAGGATCGTTCGCGCGTGCCGACGAGCCGCGAGAAAGCCAGGTCGAGCTTCCGTCCAGGACGTCGGAACTCGCCGCGCGCCTTGCTGCAAAAGGCTTTGCCGTCACCGAACCGATCATTCGCCGCGGCCAGACCTATCTCACCCACGGAACCGACAAGCACGGCCAGCGTGTGCGTCTGGTTCTGGACGCCCGCAGCAGCGAGATCATTGGATTGCGCGTGGTGGAACCGCAAAGGACGGCCCGCGAGCGAACCGCCGCGCGCCCTTGAGGCTCTGACATTCAACCGTCTTTGCGCCATCATCCACCTGTGGAATGCTGTTCCCACGGGGCAAACGGAGATCAAGAATGATCAAGGCACTCATTCTCGCGACCACGACGGTGCCGCTGTCGGCTGCGGCCATGGCCATGCCCGTCCAACCTCTGCCGGCGATGCCGCCCCAGGTTCTCGCCGTCCAGTTCGTGCCGCCAGACTATCCCTACGACCCTTGCCAGCCAGGCGCTCCGCCGATCCGCATGACACAGCGTGACGAATGGGGCAGGCCCTACCCTGTCCTGGTACCCGCCTATCGGTTCTGCCGCGGCGGCCCGGTCTATGCGCCGCCCCCGCCGCCGGTCTACGCCCCGCCTCCACCGCAGGTCTATGCGCCGCCGCCCCGTGGCTATGACGAATATGGCCGGCCGATCTACCGTCGCCCGCCGCCGCCAGGTTGGGAGCGCGACCCCTATACCGGCCGGGATACCCGCATCCTGCGATGACCATGATGGCAGGGTCGTGCTAGGCGGTCTTTGGGCGCACCTCTGCGCTCATTGACCGATTCGCGGGACGCTGCCGCCAATGGATCTTGTCGAACTGCCAGGCAGGCCAGTCCCAGAGGGCGTGCGCGCCGGGACGATCACCACCCCCGACGGGGTGCCGCTGCGCTATGCACGCTGGGATGCCATCGGCGCGCCCCGAAAGGGCACAGTCGTGGTGTGCCAGGGCCGGTCGGAGTTCATCGAGAAATATTTCGAGGTCATCGACGAGCTGCGCGCACGGGGGTTCGGCGTTCTCGCCTTCGACTGGCGCGGCCAGGGCGGATCGGGACGCCTGCTCTCGGAAATCCGCAAAGGTCACGTCCGCCGCTTTTCCGACTACCAGATCGACCTGGAGACCATCATGTCCGTGGTGGCTCTGCCGGATTGCCGACCGCCCTTCTACGCCCTGGGGCATTCGATGGGTGGTTCGATCCTGATCGAAACGGCCCATGAGGGCCGAACCTGGTTTGACCGCATGGTGCTCACCGCACCGATGATCTCGCTGGCCCAGATCGCGTCCCCCGGCCTCTTGCGCGCCGTGATGACCGCGCTCTCGCTTGTCGGGCTCGGCGGATCGCTGATCCCCGGCGGATCGCTGAAGCCGACATCCAAGAAGCCATTCGAGGGCAACCCGGTGACCTCCGACGAGCAGCGCTACCGGCAGGCTGCCTCCTATTCGGATATCGACCCGCGGCTGGGCCTGGGTGCCCCGACGATCAGTTGGCTGCGCGAAGCGCTGAAGGTCACGGGCCGCTTCGCCGCCCCCTTCTATGCCGAGGACATCCGCCAGCCCATGCTGATCATCGCCTCGGCGAAGGACGGGCTCGTCTCGACCCCCAAGGTCGAGGCATTCGGCCGGCGCCTGAAGGGCGGCCATACCGTGGTCATTCCGGACGCGCGGCACGAGGTAATGATGGAGCGCGATGCGCTGCGCGCCGAGTTCTGGGGCGCCTTCGATGCCTTCGTTCCAGGCGAGCAGCCGTTTCTCTAGCCGTTGAGAACCGCCATGGCCTGTTCATGAACGCGCTTGTCGCCGGCTGCGAGGATGCGCCCGCCGGACGCGGCTGAACCGCCATCCCAACTCGTCACGATGCCGCCTGCTCCTTCGACGATCGGGATCAGCGCCATTATGTCATAGGGCTTGAGACCCGCCTCCACCACGAGATCCACCTGGCCCGCCGCGACCATGCAATAGGCATAGCAATCCGCGCCGTAGCGATAGGTGCGGCACTGGGATTCGAGCGCGTCGAAGCGCGGCTTCTCGCTGGTTCCGAACAATTTCGGGGATGTCGTCATGATGGTGGCCGCGGCGAGCGTTTCACACGGCCTGACGCGCAGCAGGCGATCGCCGGCCGGCCCGGAATAATGGGCCTTTGCCCCGTCGCCCCAGAATTTTTCACGGGTGAAGGGCTGGTGCATCATGCCGAAGGCCGGCGCTCCCCCCTTGGCCAGCCCGATCAGTGTGCCCCAGACCGGGATGCCGGCGATGAAGGCGCGGGTCCCATCGATCGGATCAAGCACCCAGACATGCTCGGCTTCTTCGTTTTCCGCACCATACTCTTCGCCGACGATCCCATGGGCAGGAAAGGTCCGCTTGATCATCTGGCGCATGACCGCCTCGCCGGCGCGGTCACCCTCGGTGACGGGGTCGAACGAGCCGGGCGCGGCCTTGTTGTCGACGCCGATCGCCGAGCGAAAGAACGGCAGGATGGCCTCGCCTGACAGACGGGCGAGATCGTGGACGAAGGCTTCGATATCGACAGCGCTCACGGGATGTCCTGTCAGGAAGGCACCAAGGTCGGCAAGGCGCGAGCTATAGCAGCGTCCGCGGGCGCCGCAACCATCCCTGCGCTACAGGGCGGACTGGGTGGCGGACGCCAGTCTTGTCGCAAGTGGAGCGAACAGGCAGGGTCCCGGCCGAGGAAACGATAACCAGAAAGTCAGGGCCGAGTGTCGGTGAAACCAGCCGCAATGGCGGCACTGGTGGGAGTGCTTGCCGCTGCCACCGCCATCAGCCAGTTCTTTCGAAATTCCGTCGGTGTCATTGCGACAACGCTGGCAGCCGAACTGCACCTGACCGCCGATCAGCTGGGCACGCTGACCTCCAGCTTCTTCCTGGTCTTCGCCATCTGCCAGATTCCCGTCGGCATTGTGATTGACCGCTACGGACCGCGGGCAGCGATGCTTGGTTCGGCCCTGTTCGTGGTGGCAGGATCCGCGACATTCGCGATGGCCAGCAGCAATGGCGGGCTGATTCTCGGGCGCCTTCTGCTTGGAATTGGCTGTTCGACACTGCTGATGGCACCGCTGGTCATCTATTCGCGCGTCTTCCCGCCCCAGACCTTCGCAACTCTGGCAGGCATCCAGATTTCGCTGTCGAGCATCGGCACGCTGGTGGCAACGGCTCCCCTCGCCATCGTGACGGCCCAGTTCGGCTGGCGCTCGGCCTTCCTGGCCACGACGGGGCTCGCCATCATCCTGACCATCGCCGTGGCCGTGGTGACCCGCGGCCCGTCCGCGGGGCCACGGAGCGACGGCCCCCGCGAAACCCTGCGCGCCACTCTCGATGGTGTCCGGCGTGCGATCCGGGTGAAGGGCGTCTGGCAGCTCTTTCTCATCCAGTTCGCAACCTATTCCACCTTCGGCCTGTTCATCGGCCTGTGGGGCGGCCCCTATCTCGCCCACATCCATGGCGCTGACCTCACGATGCAGGGTAACCTGCTGTTCGTCATGGCGGTCTGCCAGATCATCGGAACGCTGTTCTGGGGCCTGGCGGATCGACTGGTTGCGGCCTATCGCCCCGTGACCCTGACCGCGGGGTTCCTGAGCGTTGCCGCCATGGGCGTTCTGATCCTTGCCGGGCACCGCCTTGATCTGTTCGGCATTGGCCTGGTCGTTGCTGTCCTCGGCTTCGTCTGCGCCTTCACACCCGTGATCCTCGCACACGGCAAATCGCTGTTTCCGCCTGATATCACGGGGCGCGGTATGGCCCTGCTCAACATGGGCACGATGAGCGGCAGCTTCATCACGCAATGGGTGACGGGGCTGGCCGTCAAAGCCGTCGCCGGAGATGCGCTGGTCTACCCGCTCCAGGCCTTCCAACTGGCCTTCACGCTCCAGACCATGCTTCTGATCGCAGCCCTCTGTGCCTATGCCAGCGCACCCGATCCCCGGCGCGGTTTGGGCAGCTGAGGGCGACCTCGAAAAAAATGGGTCAGCCTTCTTGCCTTTTCCGGAGGAGCTAGGCATATTGTTGCAGCGCGGTATCGCCTTCGCGGTGCCCCGCAGCCCTCCTTGGGCGTTTCCTCCCTAGACTTGGGCCGCTCACGAAAGTGAGCGGCCTCTTTCTTTTCAGAACCTAAAATTCCCTATATATTTCAATTGTTTGGTCGCCGTATTCCGTGGCGCGTCAACCACCATCTTGCATACGTTCGTCATGCCGTCGGCGTCCGCCGAGCGTTGTGCGGTGCACCCTGTTCAATCGATCAGGACCGCGAAACATCTGACAAGTGGGAACTGGGAATCATCGTCGATTCGAAGAGCTATGCGCTCAGCGAATGGCTGACTGAGCTACTCTGCAGCAACCCGCCAGTCGCCTGGACGGTCGAGCGGGAGCCGCATCAAGGTCTCGGCGAGGACCATCAGATCGGCGCTGAGCGCGGCAAAGCCCGGTTGCCGGGCATAGGTCCGCTCGTCCATGTAGATCGCCCGGTTGATCTCGATCTGGATGGCGTGGATGCCGGTCTGGGGCTGCCCGTAATGCTCCGTGATGAAGCCACCGGCATAGGGCTTGTTGCGCAGGACATGATAGCCGCGGCCGCGCAGCACGGTCTCCACCACATCGCTCACGACGGGCGAGCAGCTGGTGCCATAGCGGTCGCCGATCACGATATCGGCCCGCGGCCGGTCTTCGCGCAGCGGTGCCGATGACGGCATGGAATGGCAATCAACCAGCAAAACCTCGCCGAATGCACGGTGGGCGCCGGCGATCAGTTTCCTCAAGGCACGATGATAGGGCTTGTAGAGTCCGTCGATGCGGCTCAGCGCTTCGTCGATCGGCATCCGGCGCGCATAGATTTCCTGAGCTTCTCCGACCACCCGCGGCACCGTCCCCAGCCCGCCGGCAACGCGCATCGAACGCGTATTGGCGAAGGTCGGCAGCCGCCCGTCGAACATCCGGGGATCGAGTTCATAGGGCTCGCGATTGACGTCGACCATCGAGCGCGGGAAATGCGCGCGCAGCAACGGCATGCCACGTGCGACCACGCCCTCGAACAGCGCATCGACGTCGGTATCTTCCGAGCGGCGCAGCGTCTGAAGATCGAGCCTGACCTGGGCGAGGAACCGCTCGGGGTAGACGCAGCCCGAATGAGGCGAGTTGAACACGACAGGCGCGATGAGCTGCGCGGGCTCCAGCGCCTCGAAGGCGGGATCGAAATCGCCAATCCCGGCATCATTCATCGCGGTCACACCCCTGCCTGGCCCGCCCGGTTCATCCAGGGCGGCCCCCCAATGTAGCGCTCAGCGCCCAGCTGTGAAGGGGCCGCAGCGCATCTTGGCCACGCCGCGCAAGGTTTTCGCATGGCTCAGCCGAACGTTCCAATTTTCACCGCATATTTACCCAACTCGGTCTTCATGAGGCACGAGTCGCGGCGCGCGTATAAACGAGCGCCGTCGACCATGGGATGAAGGACCGGACGCGCTGATGGGCAAGATCCTGCTCGCTGAAGACGACAACGACATGCGCCGGTTCCTGGTGAAGGCGCTTCATAACGCGGGCTACGACGTTGCGTCGTTCGACAATGGCCTGTCGGCATATCATCGGCTGCGCGAGGAGCCGTTCGAACTGCTGCTGACCGACATCGTCATGCCGGAAATGGACGGCATCGAACTGGCGCGCCGCGCAACCGAACTCGATCCCGACATCAAGGTCATGTTCATCACGGGCTTTGCAGCCGTGGCCCTGCAGCCGGATTCGCAGGCCCCGAAGGATGCCAAGATCCTGTCCAAGCCGTTCCACCTCCGCGACCTCGTCAACGAGGTCGAGAAGATGCTGCAGCAGGCGGCATAATTCCGCCTCCAACCGGTCTTGCACCGGCGAGCGTTCCCCACTATACGGAGCGCCTCGCATTCGCGGCCCCGGCCGCATCGGGCGCGTAGCTCAGCGGGAGAGCACCTCGTTGACATCGAGGGGGTCACTGGTTCAATCCCAGTCGTGCCCACCATTTGAAGACCCCGGCGAACCCACAGGTTCCGCCGGGGTTTTCGTTTGTGCCAGCCAATCTAGCCTTATGGTCCGGCTCCCCGCCCCGGAAGGGTCCGAGCCGAGAAGTCGCAGCACTGACTGGCGATGGTCGCCATGCGGCCACCGAGCGGCGACAGGTCCTGCGTGCGATAGACCGCGAAATAGCGGATGGGCGGGATGGCCGGCTCTGTCCGGATCACCCGCAGGACGCCAGCGCGGATTTCCGGTTCGAAGTAATTGGCCGTCAGAACGGTGACGCCGAGCCCCGCGGCGGCAAGCCCCGCCAGCACATTGAGGCTGTTGCACTGGACGATCTGGTTCGCCTGCATGCCGTTGGCCGCCGCCCAGTCGAGCACAAGGCGTTGAAGGCCCGACCCCTCCGCCTGGGTCAGGACCGGATATTGGGCGAGATCGATCAGAGGAATTAGGTCTTCTGCAGGTCCGAAGCCCGGCGCCGAAACCCATTCGAGCACCACGCTCTGAAGCGGAACCGCGGTCAGATCCGGCGACGCCGGCGGGTCGAGCGCGACCACAAGGTCGAGATCATTGGACACCAGCTTGGCGAACAGCTCGACACTTGGCGCCACTTCCGGCACCGGCACCAGATCCGGATGGGTCGACTTCATCGCCAGGATGAACGCCGGCAACCAGGTCAGCGCAACCAGTTCGGTCACGCCGAAGCGAAACGGACCGGAGAAGCCCGCCCCGCCGCCCGCCGCCTCCCGGAAGCGCAGCTCAAGCGCCAGGAGCTCCGAGCCCAGAGTGAGGCTCGCCCCGCCCGCCCGCGTCAGACGCAAGCTGCGGCTGGTCCGCTCGAACAATGGTCCGCCGATCACGTCCTCCAGTTCGAGGATGCGCTTAGACACCGTGGACTGCGCCAGGTTGAGCCGCTGGGCGGCTTCCACGAACCCGCCAAGCGTCGCCGTCCAGTAGAAGGCCTCGACCTGTTTGAGGGTGACGGGCATGGCACGGTCTCTCCACCAATCCGCAGGGCATCAATGAAGGAAAGCGATTGGCCGCGGGAATTTTATTCGCTTTCTCTCATTGAAGGGCAATCCCATATTTCACGTCGAGGCCATTCCGGGCAGCCGCAATCGGCGCCGGATCAGAAGAGCCCGTGACCCACAGGACAGGAAACCGACATGTCGCAGAAGGACGAGTTCCACAATCTCGACAACCCCGACGATGGCCTCTTCCGCGAGCTCGGCCCAGGCCTGACCACCCGCATCTTCGCAGGCGAGCACGCCATGCTGTCGGTGGTGACCATCGGGCCGAACGCCCAGGGCACTTTGCACCATCACCCTGAGGAACAATGGGGCGTCCTGCTCGACGGCAGTGCCGTGCGTATCCAGGGCGGCGAGGAGATCGCGGTCAAGAAGGGCGACTTCTGGCGCACCCCCGGCAATGTCCCGCACACCATGCGCGCAGGCCCGGACGGCGCCCGCGTGCTCGACATCTTCAGCCCGCCGCGGCCGGAATACCGCAAGCCCGGCTCCGGCTTCGCAAGTTCGTAATTGGCATCAAGACCAAGACGAAACGCCTCAGGAAACACCAAGGGAAACGCCATGACCACACTCACCAGACGCACCGTCCTCGCGACGGCCGCGACACTGCCGCTTGCCCCGGCAATGGCGCAGCAACAACCGGGGATGACCACCCTCGTCGTTCCGTTCCCGCCCGGCGGCTCCACGGATGCCCTGGCCCGTCAGCTGCAGGTTGGTCTGCAGGCCCGCCTCGGCCGCACCATCGTGGTGGAGAACAAGCCGGGCGCCGCGGGTGCCCTGGGAGCCGTCACGGTCGCCAAGAGCCCGGCGGACGGATCATCCCTGCTGGTCACCTTCGATTCCCACGCCGTCATCCCGGCCATCCTCCAGCGCCCGCCGCTTGACGTCGAGAAGGACCTCGCACCGGTCCTGCTGGTCGGCACGGCGCCCTATGTCATCGCCACCAACGCCCAGCGCCCCTACCGGACCTTCGCCGACGTGGTGGCGGCCGCCAAGGAGAAGCCGAACACGATCACCTATGCCTCCGTCGGCGTCGGTACGATCGGCCACCTCGCCATGACGCTGCTCGCCAAGCGCGCCGGCATCGAGATCACCCACGTGCCCTACCGGGGCGGCGGCCCTGCCATCAACGACATCGTCGGCGGCCATGTCGATCTCATCTGCGGATCGGCCGCGCTGATCACGCCGCAGATCGCCGGCAACACGATCCGCCCGATCATGCAGACCGGGCACCAACGCCTGGCGGTGCTGAAGGATACCCAGATCGCCGCCGAAGCCGGCTTCGCCGACTTCGAGGCACTGGCCTGGTGGGGTGTCTTCGCACCGGCCGGCACGCCTCAGCCGGTCGTCGACAGCCTGTCCAAGGCGATCAAGGACACGCTCTCGGAGCCGGCAGCGGTCAAGCACCTGCAGGAAACCCAGCAGATGACGCTGATCTTCGGCGGTCCACAGGACTTCTCGACGTTCTTCGCCCGACAGATCAAGCTCTGGGGTAGTGTCGTCCAGGACAACAACATCCGGGCCTGATGGTGACCGGTGCGGCGCCTGCTGCTCACCCGCGAGCAGGCGTCGCTCCCGGTGCCCTCACGCCCCCGCAACCCCAACCTCCAGACGCACAGAACCGGAACCCCATGTCCCTCATCGGCTCCCGCCTCAACGCCAGCGCGCCCACCGTCCCGGCGGCGACCCTCGACCTGTTCCGCGATGCGGCGGTTGCGATCATCTCCGACAACATGAACCGCCTGCACGGCACCAGGGGCCTCAAGCCCTATCATGGCTCGGCCAGGCTGCTGGGCACGGCGGTCACCATCAAGACCCGCCCCGGCGACAACCTGATGATCCACAAGGCCTATGACCTGCTGCGCCCAGGCGATGTGCTGGTGGTCGATGGCGGCGGCGACCTCATCCAGGCGCTGGTCGGCGAGATCATGATGACGCGCGCCAAGGTGATGGGCGTGGCCGGCTTCGTCATCGACGGGGCGATCCGCGACGTGCCAGCCTTCGCGGCGGCGAGCTTCCCCTGCTACGCCCGCGGCGTCACCCATCGCGGCCCCTACAAGTCGGGCCCCGGCGAGATCAACGTGCCCGTCGCCATCGACGGCATGGTGGTGATGCCGGGCGACATCGTGGTGGGCGACGATGACGGCGTCATTGCCTTCGCTCCGGCCCATGCCGAGGAACTGGCAGCCCTGGTTCGCAAGCAGGAGGCCCGCGAGGCCGAAGCGCTGGCCGCGATCATCGAGGGGCGCTTCGACAACTCCTACATTGGGGTCGGCAAGTCCTGAGGCAACAGCACAGGCGGAGCCGGGCCGGACGTCCGCGGATTCGGCCGGCTCCGTACGGTCACCACGGCCTGCCAGACCACGCCCGCCAAGTGCTTGTTCGAATGGTCGATTCCGGCGGACGGCGAGCCTTTCGCCGTCTCCGCCATCGCGACATGTCGTGGAACAGGAGCGACGTCTCGCTCTGCCGGGCCTGTCGCCAGATCCCGGCCCCGGCGCCGCTTTTCGGCGCCTTCCTGCCCGGTCAGCCCGGCCAGACTAGGCCAAAGCCATCACAAAAATCATGCCGACCGTGATGAGCACCAGACCGGCAACCAGCATGCGCACCAGGGTCTCACCCGGACGCAGGGCCACGGTCTCCGGCTTGCCGTCCCGATTGAGCGCCTCGACAATCATCATCTTGCTCCTCTGATATGGCCAGAGCGCGGCAAAGCCGCCTGGCCGGTGTCACGCCTGCGGACCAGCCGTCTGCGCCAGATCATGTGCGAAGGCCATCAGACAGGGTTTAAGAAACGCTCATATTGCGCTGCAACATTCATCATCTCCGGCTCTGCTGATTTTTCGGGCAAATCGCCTTGCTTTTGTGCATCGCAGCCAAGCACCAACTGCATGCATTTCCTGGCTTTTGAAACTTTCCTTCGCGCAGACACCGCGCTGCAACACGAATATTGCGTCGCACCATGGGAAATCGGCAATTTCCCGAAGCCCATGGCTTCAGTGATCCAAGGCTTCGATTATTTTGATGAGTTGAATCAAACACTTTTCACAATTCAGGCCTATCTCCCCCCTGACGCGGGCACCGAACAGGTCCCGGCCCACGCCACACCACCACTTTGGAGATTCCCATGACCTTTATGAACGCAGGCACAGCCACCTCTGCCCAAATGTCGGGCACCGGCTTCTTTGCTCATCTGATGAGCGCCCTCTCGCAGACCGTCGCCAACTACCGCGCCGCCCGCGCCATCGACCTCGCTGTCGCCGAACTGCACGGCATGAACGACCACATGCTGCGCGACATCGGTGTCAGCCGCTCCGAGATCAGCCACGCCGTCCGTTACGGCCGCTGAATGTCGACGCACAATCCCACCGGAGACGCGATCTAGCGTCACCGGTGGGCTGTCCCGCCCGCCGGATAGCCGGCGGCGCACGCCCTGATGGCGCGATGAACGCTCTCGCGCACAACGATCATGTCCCGGCGGCTCGCGCCGGAAGCCTTCGGCCCTGGAATACCAATCCCCTATAATGCCTTTCAGCCCGCCCGGCTGAGCACCCGCACGAGATCGGTGCGCACCACCTCGATATGCCGGGCAAGGAAGCGCCCGGCCTCCTCGAAGGCACCCTGGCGGCACAGCTCGATCAACTCACCATGTTCGCGCTCGGCGCGCTCCATCGCCTCGGGCCGCGACAGCTGCACGCGCGTGTAGCGGTCGCTCGTCTGCAACAGGCCGGCGACG
This sequence comes from Phreatobacter aquaticus, assembly GCF_005160265.1. Taxonomy (NCBI): domain Bacteria; kingdom Pseudomonadati; phylum Pseudomonadota; class Alphaproteobacteria; order Hyphomicrobiales; family Phreatobacteraceae; genus Phreatobacter; species Phreatobacter aquaticus. The sequence goes on from NZ_CP039865.1 coordinate 199,138, forward strand.
ATCGACAGCGTGCGCGGCAGGCGGGCGCGGGCATAGAGCGCCATGTGGAAATCGGCGTTCAGCACGCCCCAGCGGCTGACATCCCGGGCGGCGATCGCCGCCTCGAACTGGCCCTGAATCGCGTCGAGTTCGGCGAAATCCTCATTCGTGAAATGGGGCGCGGAACCCGCCAGCAGCCGCGGCTCCAGCAGCGCGCGCAGGTCGAACACATCGTGGATCTCGTCAAGCGACAGTTCCGAGACGATCGCGCCCTTGTGCGGCACGATGCGCACCAGGCCCTCGGCCTCCAGCTGGAACAGGGCCTCCCGGACCGGAATGCGGCTGACGCCATAGGTCTCGGCCAGCGCATCCTGGCGCAGCTGCGTGCCCGATGGCTGGCTGCCGTCGAGTATCGACTGGCGCAGCCGCTCGACGATGGCTGCCGACAGGGTCCGATGCTTGAGGGCGCTCATGCGGGCTCCAGAGGGGCGGCAGCGGGCTTGGTGGGGTCTGCGCGATGGAGGAGGTCCGTCGCCCATGCCCACTGGCTCGTCGCAAGAATGCTGACCTGCGCGCAAGGATCGATAGCCACAAAAGCGCGCAGCAAACCCTCTCCCCGCTCACGGGGAGAGGGAAGGGTGAGGGGCCACGCCCCGCTGGAACCACCGGTGATCGGACGAGCGGAACGATGCCCCTCACCCGTCCGAGGCTTGGCGTCGTCCGATCTCTCCCCGCAGGCGGGGAGAGGTGAGCGCGGCACCATCGCGCGTCGAGGACGGAGATGCGTCACGGGGCTGCCCTGCGCCGAACGCCCCGGCGCCCGGCCCACGTGCAGGCCCGCCTCACTCCATACTGCCTTGCAACCCGCCATATCCGCTCAATCCCGTATGGGAAATCCAGTTCCCTACGCTTGACTCCCAGATTGTATAAAATCTACGATCTGTGAAATCCAGAGCAGACTTCACCCCTCAGCGAGATTTCCGATGGTCGACCAGACCATAGCAACCCACACGCCCCTTGCCCGGCCGTACCGGCTGATCCTCGCCGCATCGACGCGGCTGCTGGCGGTCGAGCGTCTGCTGATCATGGGGTTCATGTACCTCCTGACCGCTCTGATCCTGCTCAACGTGGCGACCCGCTATGCCAGGGTGCCGATCTACTGGATCGACGAATCGGCGGTCTATTCGGTGGTCTGGCTCACCTTCATCGGAGCCTCCGCCATGACGCGCCTGAGGCTCGACTTCGCCGTCAGCATGCTGACCGAGCGGCTGTCGGAACGGGGGGCAATGATCGCGAAAGTGCTGTCGACCCTCGCGGTGATCATCTTCGGCCTGGCCCTGATGACCATGTGCTGGCTCTGGATGGACCCGGTCGGCCTCGCCCGCGCCGGCTTCGATGCCCGCGAGTTTGCCGGTCAGACCTTCAATTTCCTCTACACCGAACGCACCCAGACGCTGGGCTGGCCGACCTGGTCGCTCTACCTGATCATGCCGATCTTCGCGGTGTCGATGACCATTCACGGCCTTGCCAACCTCATCGAGGATCTCGAGCTGGCGCCGAAGGCATCGCATCCGAGCTTCGTGCTCTCGGCCGTCGACGGAGTGAACTGACATGCTGACCGGTGCGGCCTTCATGGTGGTGATGCTGGTCGGCGTGCCGATCGGCCTGTGCCTCTGCATTGCAGCGATCGTCTATGTCATGGCATCGGGCAATCCTCTGCTGTTCCAGTCCTATCCGCTGCAGATGTTCGGCGGCGTCGACAGCTATGGGCTGATCGCCATTCCGCTGTTCATCCTGATCGGCGAGATCATGAACGGCGGCGGCATCACCAAGCGCATCGTCGACCTCGCCATGGCCTTCGTCGGCTCACTGAAGGGCGGGCTGGCCTATGTGAACATCCTCGCCAATATGTTCGTCTCCTCCATCCTCGGCTCGGCCACCGCCCAGGTGGCGATCATGGCGCAGATCATGGTCCCGGAAATGGAGAAGAAGGGCTACGACAAGACCTTCGCCGCGGGGCTCACGGCGTACGGCGGCATGCTCGGGCCGATCATCCCGCCCTCGGTCATGTTCGTCGTCTATTCCGTGATGGCGCAGGTCTCGGTCTCGGACATGCTGATCGCCGGCATCGTGCCCGGCGTCATCCTCACAGTCCTGTTCTGCCTGGTCATCGCGCTGATGGGCTATATCTACAATTACCCCCGCGCCGACTATCAGACGCCGCGCCAGCGCATCGCCACCATCCTGTCGACCGCGCCCACAATGCTGATCCCGATCGTCATTGTCGGTTCGATCCTCGGCGGCCTCGCCAATGCGACAGAGGCCGCAGCTGTCGGCGCCATCGCCGCCATCATCGTCGGCAAATACTGGACCCGCGAGTTCCAGTTCGCCCAGCTGCCGCAGATGATGCTGCGCGCCGGCATCTATTCGGCCATCGTGCTGTTCCTGGTGGCGGCCGCCGCCGTGTTCTCCTGGGTGCTGATCTTCGGCAAGGTTCCGCAGGACACCGCCGCCTGGATCCAGACGGTCGCCAAGGATCCGGTCAGCTTCATGCTGCTCACCAACGTGATCCTGCTGATCATCGGCACCGTCATCGACGGCGTTCCCGGCCTGATCATGACCGTGCCGATCCTGCTGCCGATCGCCACCGAGATCTATGGCATCGACCCCCGCCAGTTCGGCGTGGTGGTGGTGGTGAACCTCGTGCTCGGCCTGCTCTCGCCGCCGGTTGGCCTCTGCTTCTTCGTCGCCGCCGCCGTCACCGGTGCCAAGCCCGGCAAGATGTTCGTGGTCACGCTGCCGTTCTTTGGCGTGTCCTGCATCCTCCTGATCCTGCTGTCGCTCTACCCTGCCCTGTCCCTCATCCTCATCAAGTAAGCCAACCCCTCAGTGAACCTCGGAGAGACCAAGATGACCCTCAGCCGCCGCCATCTGATCGCCGCAGGCGCCACCCTGCCGCTGGCCGCCCCCTCCCTCGCACTCGCCCAGGCCAAGGAATTCCGCCTCGGCCTGATCACGCCGAACGGCCATTCCTGGAACAAGGCCGCGCTCAAGCTCGCCGACCGGCTGAAGGCGGAGACGAACGGCCGCCTGACGATGACCGTGTTCCATTCCGGCCAGCTCGGCAACGAGCCGGCAATGATGCAGCAGCTGCAGTCGGGCGCACTCGACATGGGCTTCATCCAGGCCGCCGAGCTTGGCTCGCGCGTCGACTCGATCGCCGCCATCAACGCGCCCTACATCGTGCGCTCGACCGATGCGGTGGCAAAGTTCGTCCGTCACCCCGCTGCCGAAAAGCTCTTCGACGTGTTGCCGCGCGAAACGGGCACGATCGGCCTCGGTTGGGGCATCACGGGCATGCGCGCGATCTTCGCCGCGAAGGTGCTGAACGGCCTCGCCGACATCCGCGGCATGAAGCTGCGCATCAATCCGACGCCGGTCTATCGCGACTTCTATTCCTCGCTCGGCGCCGCCCCGACGCCGATCCCGACCCCGCAGGTCTTCGACGCCATGTCGAACGGCCAGGTCGACGGTCTGGAGGCCGATCTCGAATTCTCCTGGAACCAGCGCTTCGACAAGGTGTCGAAGTCGATCCTGCAGATGAACGCGGTCTTCATGCCGATGGCGGCGGTCGTCTCGGGACGGGTGTGGCAGACCCTCAGCCCGGCGGACCGTGAGCTTATCACCAAGGCGGTCAAGGCGATCCTCAATGACCAGATCAACGAGCTCGCAGCCGGCGAGCCGCAGCTGATCGAGAACCTCAAGGGCACGGGCTTGCCGATCCGGCAGGTCGCGGTTGCAGACACCGAGGCGGTCATTGCCGAATTCGACAAGATCTGGCTGCCGAAGGCGCCGATTCTGGCCGAGCTGCGCAAGGTCGGCGCGACGCTCTGACACCGGACACGTCACCGACAATCAGCCGCCGGGACAGCCCGGCGGCTCCGAGTCACGGCCGTCACCCCCGGCGAGCGAAGCGAGGGAAGGGATCCAGGAGCCACCGGATGAACGGCCCCTGGATCCCCTTCCCTCGGCGCTGTGCGCCTCGCCGGCGATGACGACAGAACGCGAACCGCGACCATCGCGCTTCACTTCAACATCCCCAGGGCGACACAACGCCCGCACCAGCCCATCTGGAGAAAACCCCATGGCACCCCGTATTTCCTGGGAAGGCGTCTTCCCGGCCGTCACCACCCAGTTCCACGACGACCTCTCGCTTGACATCGACGCCACCGCCAAGGTGATGGACAATCTGATCAAGGACGGCGTGTCCGGCCTCATCGTCTGCGGTTCGGTCGGTGAGAACACCTCGCTCGAGCGCCGCGAGAAGGTCCAGATCATGGAGACGGCCAAGGCTGTGTCCGCAGGCCGCGTGCCCGTGCTCTCGGGCATCGCCGAGTTCACCACTGCCTTCGCGGTCGAAACGGCGAAGGAAGCCGCTCGCGTCGGCATCGATGGCGTCATGGTCATGCCGGCGCTGGTCTATTCGTCCAAGCCGCACGAGACCGCCGCCCATTTCCGCGCCGTCGCCTCGGCCACCGACCTGCCGGTCATGCTCTACAACAACCCGCCGATCTACAAGAACGACGTGACGCCGGACATTCTCGTCACGCTGGCCGATGTCGACACGGTGGTCTGCTTCAAGGATTCCTCCGGCGACACCCGCCGCTTCATCGACACCCGCAACATGGTGGGTGACCGCTTCGTGCTGTTCGCAGGCCTTGACGACGTGATCGTCGAGAGCGTTGCCATGGGCGCGGTCGGCTGGGTCTCCGGCATGTCCAACGCCTTCCCGCGCGAGGGCGAGACGCTGTTCCGCCTTGCCAAGGCCGGCCGCTTCGCCGAGGCCATGCCGCTCTACGAATGGTTCATGCCGCTGCTCCATCTCGATGCCCGCCCGGACCTCGTCCAGTGCATCAAGCTCTGCGAGCACATCATGGGCCGCGGCACCGCCCTCACCCGCCCGCCGCGCCTGGCACTCCTGCCGCACGAGAAGGCCGAGGTCGAGGCCATGATGGCCAAGGCGCTGAAGAACCGGCCAATTCTGCCGGATGTCGGCCTGCGCGCCGCCGCCTGACGCAAGGCGAACTTACGCGCCCGGTCGGGAGGGCATCCCGCCCTCCCGGCTCTTTCCGCCAAGCGAATAGCGCCCGCAGCACAGGCGCCGGAAACCGTCGCATGTCCGACATCCGCCCCTTGCAAGCGCAGACGGTCCTCGGTGGTGAGGCCGCCGGCCCGATCGTCGCGACCGACGAGGCGCTGAGCTTCTGGGGTGGCATCGATCCCGCCACTGGCCTTGTCATCGACGTGCATCACCCCCTCCACGGGACGAGCATCACGGGGGCCATCCTCATGATGCCGACGAGCCGGGGATCCTGCACGGGCTCGGGCGTCCTTCTCGATCTGATCCTGAGCGGACGCGGCCCGGCGGCACTGATCTTCCGCGAGGCGGAGGATGTGCTCACCCTCGGGGCGATGATCGCGTCCGTGCTGTTCGACGCGCCGCTGCCGGTGGTGCGGGCGGATGCGGAAACGTTCCAGGCGCTGTCGACACGACCGGACCTCACAATCTCCGCCGAGGCCATCCGTGCCGGCGACCTCCATCTGCCGCTCGCCGCGGCTGCGGCCGGAGCGCTGGAACTCACCGACGAAGACCGCCGCCTGCTCGCCGGCGGATCGGGGCGGGCCGCCGCCCACGCCATGGACATCATCTGCCGGATGGCCGTGCAGCAGGGAGCGACTGAGCTCGTCGACGTCACGCGCGGACATATCGACGGCTGCATCTATGCGAGCCCAGCCAATCTGGTGTTCGCCGAGAAGATGGCCGATCTCGGCGCGAGGGTCACGATCCCCACCACGATGAACGCCATTTCCGTGGATTGGTCGAACTGGCGCGCACAGGGCGTGCCGGAGAGCTTCGGTCATCCCGCGGCGCGCCTTGCCGACGCCTATGTTCGCATGGGGTGCCGTCCGACCTTCACGTGCTCGCCCTATCTCTTGGCCGATGCACCGGGACCGGGCGAGGCGATCGCTTGGGCCGAATCCAACGCGGTGATCTTCGCCAACACGGTGCTCGCCGCGCGGACCGCGAAGCATCCAGACTTCCTCGATCTCTGCATCGCCCTCACCGGCCGGGCGCCACTCTCCGGCGTCTATCTCGACGCCCACCGCAAGGCCCAGCGCGTCATCGACTTCGCCCTGCCGGACGCTCCCGACGATTCCTTCTGGCCGCTCGTCGGCTATCTCGCCGGCAAGGCCTCGCCGGACCGCATTCCCCTTTTGCGCGGGCTCGCTGGCGGCCAGCCCGACCGCGACGACCTGAAGGCGCTCTGCGCCGCCTTCGGCACGACCTCGGCGGCACCCATGCTGCATATCGAGGGGGTCACGCCCGAAGCCGAAGGCTGTCTCGCGGTGGAGGCCGACCACGTCGCATTCGGGCTCGATGCGATGGCGGATGCCTGGCGGGCGCTCAATGCCGGCCCCGAAGAGGTCGAACTGGTGGCGATCGGCAGTCCGCACGCCTCGCTCGAGGAATGTCGGGCCCTGGCCGACCGCCTCGACGGCCGGCCGAAACACACTGTTGTCGAGGCCATCGTGACGGCCGGGCAGGCCGTCATCGCGGCGGCGGAACGGGAGGGAATTCTCGGGCGCCTCGCGGCGAGTGGCATCAGGGTGCTGCCGGATCTCTGCTGGTGCTCGATCTCCGAGCCGGTCTTCCCGACAAGGACGAAGGTGGTCCTGACCAATTCGGGCAAATATGCCCATTACGGCCCGGGCCTCTCGGGGCGAACGGTGCGCTTCGGCAGTCTGGCCGATTGCGTGATGGCCATCCTGACGGGCCGGGCTGCCCCTCGCGGGCCGGGCTGGCGCGTGGCCGCGCCGTCGAGCCCTTCGGCATGATCGACGTCGCGCTGTCCCTCAACGAACTGCGCGCCCTCTGTCTGGAGGTGCTGCTCGGCAACGGGTTCGAAGCGCAGCAGGCCGAGCCCATCGCCGACGTGATCGTCCGCGCCGAAGCCGATGCCTGCCGCTCGCACGGCCTCTACCGTCTGCCGGGCTATGTCGCCTCGGTATCGAGCGGGCGCGCCAACGGCCGGGCCGTGCCGAAAATCACGCAGCCCACCTCCGCCATCATCCGCGTGGATGCGGACAAGGGCTTCGGTCCGGCCGCCTCCGAGTCGGCCCGGCCCGCGCTGATCGCCGCGGCGCGCCGTCACGGAATCGCGGCCATGGCCATGGGCAACGGCCACCATTTCCACGCCCTCTGGGCCGATATCGAACCGCTGACGCAGGCCGGCCTCGCATGCTGGGCCTTCGTCATCGGCCAGCTCAGCGTCGCCCCGCATGGCGGGACACGCAAGCTGATGGGCACCAATCCCGTGAGCTTCGGCTGGCCGCGTCGGGACGCGCCGGCGTTCATCTTCGACTTTGCCACCAGCATGGCGGCACGCGGCGAGGTTGAGCTGAAGCGTCTGGCGGGCGAGGCTCTGCCGGCCGGCTGGGGCATCGACCCCGCAGGCCTGCCGACCACCGATCCCGCCATGGCTCTCGCCGGTGCCATGCTGCCGTTCGGCGGCCACAAGGGGTCGGCCTTGTCGATGATGGTCGAACTGATCGCCGGACCGCTGATCGGCGAAATGACCAGCCACTCGGTGGCCAACAAGGTCGCCATCGCCGATAGCGGCCCGCCGCCGGGTGGCCAGCTCGTCATCGCACTCGATCCGGCAGCCTTCGCGCCGCAGGCCGTGGGCGAGGCCGAGGCCGAGACATTCTTCGCCAATGCGCGGGCCCAGCCCGGCCTCCGGCTCGCCTCCGACCGCCGCCATGCCGCCCGCGAGGAGGCGCACCGGCACGGCGTGAACATCTCGCGCGACCTGATGGACAGGGTGCGCCGCCTGCTCCCGTGACCGCCTAGCCGCGTGTTGCTGCTGCATGAGAAGGCCGAGGTCGAGGCCATGATGGCCCGGGCGCTGAAGAACCGCCCAATTCTGCCGGATGTCGGCCTGCGCGCCGCTGCCTGACCCACCCTGCAACACGATCCACCGGCCTGATGGCGGCCGGATCAAGGTCCGCGCATGGGGCTTGTCCTGAAACAAGGCCGCGAGTGTCGAATAGGTCTAAAGAGGAGTGGCACAGTTGGGGAAACGGCGTGCGCAGCCTGGCCCAAATCGGCTATGCACCTTTCCCGAAGGAAAGGCGAACCAGTCATGGCACTTCAACTGGTCACCGACGACATGTCCCGCACGCAGATGCTCAAGGTCGCCTATGCGGCCTGGGCCAGGGGGGACGCCAGCAACCTGCTCTCGCTTGCCTCCGACGATTGCGAGTTCACGCTGATGGGCAATCTGGCCCTCAATCCGCATTCGGGAACCCGGCTGGGCGTTGGCGGCCTGACCCAGGCACTGAAGGATTTCCACAACGAGTTCACCATGCTCGACATGGTTGTCGAGAAGATCATCGTCGACGGCGATGATGCCGCGGTCCTCTGGCATGCCCGCATCGAGGTGAGGAGCACTGGCCGCGTGTTTGACGGCGAGCGGTTCGACTGTCTGGAATTTCGTGGCGACAAGGTCGTCAAGGTCCGCGGCTTCTTCGATTCCGCCACCATGGCCTTGCTGACCGGCCGGGCGAGCGTCGCCAAGCCGCCGGAACCCATCGAAAGAAAATCCCGCACCTGACCCGATGGCGCCCCGCCGCATCCCTTGCCAGCGGCCTTAGGGGTTCATGCGGATAGGCGGCTGATGGCTTTGGCCTACCGTGTCGGCAACCGGTCGTAGAACCGGCTCCACGACATGAGGGACCAGACGCACCATGATCAGCCGCCGCATCTTTGCCTCCTGCGCCATCTGCGCCGTCACCGGCTTCGCCGCAACCGAAGTCTCCGCGCAGGGCGCACCGCCCGCCGCCGCCACCGGCATCACCCGCAAGGTCCTCTCCCAGACCGATGGCCCGGCACCCGGCTATGTCACCATCATCGCCGAAGTGGAGATCGCGCCGGGCGTCGTTGCCGGTCGCCACACCCATCCCGGCATCGAGACCGGCTATGTGCTGGAAGGCTCTTTCGACCTGCCGATCGCGGGCCGTCCGACTGTCACGCTGAAGCCCGGCGATGCGTTCCAGGTGCCGCCCGAAACCGCCCATGCCGGTGGCCCGGCCAGCCCGTCCAAGATCCGCCTGATCAGCACATTCGTCGTCGAGAAGGCCAAGCCGCTCGCGACGCCGGCCTAATTATATCCGGGTAAAATTGACAAGCCCATGGTTCCGCCCTATGTCACCGGCGGCCGGCACATTCCGTGGCGGTCGCTGGAAGGCATGAGGACATGACGACATTGGACCGAAAGGCTGCGATTGCCGCCTACAAGGAGCGGAAAGCCAGCATTGGCATCTTTGCCGTGCGCTGCGCGTCGACCGGGCAGACCTGGGTTGGTGGCAGCCGCCATCTCGACAACCATCGCAACGGATTGTGGTTCTCGCTAAAGAGCGGCAGCTTCCCGAACCGCGCCCTGCAGGCGGAATGGAACCGGCACGGAGAAGCCGCATTCACCTTCGAAGCACTCGAGCAGTTCGGCGAGATCGACACCCCCTACCTCCAGCAGGCAAAGCTTCAAGAACGCGCCGAATTCTGGCGAAATCGGCTCTCCGCCGAGCGTACGTGAAATCTCTCCGCTGATTTTGACATTAAATTGAAGCAAATGCTGCATCAGCGTTAGCCATACCGCAGTGCAGCGCGGTGGTATTAACCTGCCGTTGACTCGCGATCGGTCTATTCCCCCCAACCGGGGATGAGACCCATGCATAGCGATTCCGCCGTTTACAGCCGGCCCAGCTGGCGGCTGACCAATTGGCTGGCCGAGGCCCCCGCCGGCACCCCCGACGACGTGCGCGTGGATCTTCTGTCCCAGATGTTCGGCAGCCTGCCGGTGTTCATCGGCGGGATCTGCGCCACCCTGCTCCTGCCTGTCGTCGTCAACATCGTCAGCCCGCGCCCCGCCTTCCTGGCCTGGCTGATCATCGAGCTCCTGATCAATATCAGCCGCCTGGTCGTCCTGGTCCACGCCCGCCGGGCCGCGGCGCTTGGCCGGCCGACCGCCTCGAACTTGCACGTCCTCCTGTCGCTGGCCTGGAGCGCCAGCGTCGGTCTCGGCGGGTTGCTGGCCATCATGTCGGGCGACTGGATGCTGGCGACGCTGGTCTGCGTACCCGCTGCCGCCATGGTGGGTGGCATCTGCTTCCGCAACTTCCCGACACCGCGCCTGGCTAGCGTCATGATGCTGATGAGCCTCGGCCCGATTTCTCTCGGTGCCGCCCTGTCCGGCCACGAGGTGATGATCGTCGTTGCCGCCCTGCTGCCGCTCTACATCATCAGCATGACGCTCGCTGCCTATCAGCTGAACCGGATGCTCGTCACCAGCATGGTGGCCGAGCGTGAGAACGGCCACAGGGCGCGCCACGACGACCTGACCGGCCTCGCCAACCGCGCCAATCTGACCAGCCAGATGAACGATCGGCTCAGGCGTGCGGGCCGGGATCAGTCCGGTCATGCCGTGCTCTATCTCGATCTCGACGGTTTCAAGCGGGTGAATGACACCCACGGCCACGCCACCGGCGACCGGGTGCTCCAGATGGTCGCCGACCGCCTCAATGCGTTGGTGCGCATCGGCGACGTGACCGCACGGCTCGGCGGCGACGAGTTCGTGGTTCTGATCGACAGCCTGACCGAGGCGAATGCGGTGGAGTTTGCCGAACGCCTGGTCACCAAGATCGCGCGGACCTACGATGTCGATGGCATCCCCTGCGAGATCGGTGTCAGCGTCGGCATCGCCTGTTCGCCCCAGCACGGCACCGATGTCCGCATGCTGCTGGCGGCCGCCGATGCCGCTCTCTATTCGGCCAAGGCGCTCGGCCGGTGCCGGGTCGCACTCGCAACCGTGCCGCAGACGGCCATCAATCCGCTGGCGCCTCCGCTTGCTCCCGACGACATGAGCGGCGATCTCGCCCCGCGCCAGCTTCGCGCCAGCACCTGATCGCCCGGCGGGTTGCGCATCTGAAAACTCCGCAGCATACCGGACAGGCTCAAGCTGTCTGGATCAGGCCCATGCCCCGCACCACCTTCTTCTGCATTGACGGCCACACCTGCGGCAATCCGGTGCGCGTCGTCACCGGCGGCTCGATCCCGCAGCTCGCCGGCGCCACCATGTTCGACCGGCGCCAGGATTTCCTCGCCCATCACGATTGGATCCGCACCGGCCTGATGTTCGAGCCGCGCGGCCACGACATGATGTCGGGCTCCATCCTCTATCCGCCGACACGGCCCGATTGCGATGTCGGCATCCTGTTCATCGAGACCTCGGGCTGCCTGCCCATGTGCGGCCACGGCACGATCGGCACGGTGACCACGATCATTGAGCACGGCCTGGTGACGCCAAAGGTGCCGGGGCTCCTGATGCTCGACACGCCGGCAGGTCTGGTGGAAGCGCGCTATGTCCAGAACGGTCCCTATGTGGAGAGCGTCAGGCTCACCAATGTGCCGTCCTTCCTGCTCGGGCGCGGCTATGAGGTGGACCTGCCCGGCTTTGGCAGCCTGACGGTCGACGTCGCCTATGGCGGCAATTTCTATGCGATCGTCGAGCCGCAGCCAGGCTATGGCGACCTCGACGACCTCCAGCCATCGGACGTGCTCAGGCTATCGCCGCTGCTGCGCAAGGCGTTCAACGCCCGCCACGCCATCGTGCACCCGGAAAATCCTGCCTTGAACAGCCTGACCCACGTGATGTGGACCGGCGCGCCCCGCAATGGCGGCACGGCGCGCAACGCCGTCTTCTATGGCGACAAGGCGATCGACCGCTCGCCCTGCGGCACGGGGACATCGGCCCGCATGGCGCAACTCGCCGCGACGGGCCGCCTGAAGCCCGGCGACGCCTTCGTGCATGAATCGATCATCGGCTCGAAATTCACCGGCAGGATCGAAGGCACGGCGAAAGTCGGCACCCTCGACGCCATCATCCCCTCGATCGAGGGCTGGGCGAGGGTGACCGGGACCTCGACCATCACGATCGACGATCGCGATCCCTATTGGGCGGGGTTCCAGGTGGCAGATCGCTGAGCCGCACTCAGGCGAAATAGACCGCCAGACCCGCGACCAGCAGGGCGATGATCGTTGCGATATCGATGCCGGGGCTCTGGGCCATCGGGAGAGGGCTGCCTGCGCTCAGTTCGGCGCCACGACCGGATGGACCGGCGTGAACGGCTCGATGCGCACGATACCCGCGGCGAACACGCCGATGCGCGCCACAGGCGCCATCACCAGAGCGCCATTGGCGCCGCGCTGAACCGAATATTGCCAGAGCGACAGCTGACCATCGGCGGCCACCTTGCGGGCGATCGCCTCGGCGGGCGCACCCTGGCCCATGGCGGCGAGATCGGCGGCCGGCACGCCGACGAAGATCTCGTCACGCGGGCTGATCACCTTGAACATGGTCACGGCATCGGCGGCCGAGGCCTTGGCGGCGAAACCAATCGCCATGGCGGCAAGGGTGGTCGCCATGATGAAGCGGCGCGGCAGGGACTTGTTGGACATGGGTCGGCTCCTTGGATCGGCATGCGCCGGGGCGTCCGGCGGTGTCAGTGGCGCAGCGTCTCCGGACGAGCCTTCATTGGCGCTCTCCAGCACTGCGGTTGACCGGACAATGTGCGGCAGGTGTTTCAATCGAACCCCTTGGCCTGCGCCTCGCGTTTCATGCTTTGCAGCCAGGCCCACCAGGGCTTTCTCCCGGGGTCCGGTCGCCGGAGAGGTTGACATCGGCACATCCAATTGATGTAACGTTATTACATCACTTATGCCGCCACTGGCGGACCGGAGCCTTTGCATGTCCCCTCGCCGTCTCGCGCGCCCCCGCCTTCTCGGGCTCGCCGCCCTGGTGCTTCTGCCCGCTTCCGCTTCGGCCCAGACCGCGCTTCCGGAAATCCTGATCGAGGCGCCCCGTCGCCCGGCCGATGCCGGTCCCGACCTTGCCCTCACCCCCGGCCAACTGCAGGTGATCGATCGCGCCTTCGTGCCGGTGACCGTGGTCAACGAGGCCGACATCCAGCGCAATGGCGGCTCCTCGCTCGGCGATCAGTTGTTCACCCTGCCGGGCATCACCGGCAACAGTTTCGCGCCCGGTTCCGCCAATCGCCCGGTGATCCGGGGCCTCGACAATGCCCGCGTGCGCATCCAGGAAAACGGCCTCGGCTCGGCCGATGTCTCCGATCTCTCGGAAGATCACGCGGTGCCGATCGACCCGCTCGCGGCCGAGCGGATCGAGGTCATCCGCGGGCCGGCCGCGCTGCGCTTCGGCTCGGCGGCGATCGGCGGCGTGGTCAATGTCACCAATGAGCGCATCCCGACCCGGCTTGGTCCGGAGGGCGTATCCGGCCAGATCCGCGGCTCGTTCAATTCGGGCGACAACGGCCACGACGGCGCGGCGCAGGTGCGCGGCCGCTCGGGCAACTGGGCCTATTCCGCCGACATCTACGCCCGCAGCGCCGGCGACTATGCGACCCCGCATGGCCGCCAAGCCAATTCCTATTCCCAGACCTATGGCGGCTCGTTCGGCGCCTCATACTTCTTCAACAACGGCTTCATCGGAGCCAGCATCTCGCAGTTCAATGCGCTCTACGGCATGCCGGGCGTCGAGCCCGCCGCAAACCGCACCCGCATCGACATGATCCAGACCCGGATCGCCTCCAAGGGCGAGTTCCGCTTCGACGGCGGCCCGCTCGATGCTGTCCGCTTCTGGCTCGGTGGCTCGCTCTACCGCCACAACGAGCAGAGCCTAGTCGGGTCCAGCTTCGAGACCGCCGCGACCTTCCGCAACCAGGAGCTGGAGGGCCGCGTCGAGACGGCGTTCAAGCCGCTGACGACCCCGATCGGCACGCTGTCGTCGGTCTTCGGCGTCCAGCTCGGGGCGCAGAATCTCGGAACCTCCGGCGAAGCTGGCGGCCTGCTGTCGCCTGCCAATACCCGCACCGCCGCGGCCTTCCTGTTCAACGAACTGGCCTTCACGCCGGAAACCCGCATGCAGGCGGCGTTCCGCATCGAGCAGGCCCGCATCACCGGGACGGCCTCGACCTTCCCGGCCGATTACCTCGGTCCGACCCTGCCGAATGAATTCGGCGCGACGCGCGCCTTCACCCCGATGAGCGCCAGCCTCGGCTTCCTGCAGAACCTGCCCTTCGGCTTTGTGGGCTCCATCACGGGCCAATATGTCGAGCGTGCGCCGCGCGCCCAGGAGCTGTTCTCCAAGGGACCGCACGAGGCTTCCGGCACGTTCGAGATCGGCAATCCGAACCTGCGCAAGGAGGCCGCCACCACTTTCGAGCTCGGACTGAGGCGCGCGCAGGGCCCCTGGCGGGTCGACGCCTCCGCCTATTACACGCGCTATTCCGGCTTCATCTACAAGCGCCTGACCGGCGTCACCTGCGACGACGACTTCGCCAGCTGCGGCACCGGCGGCACCGAACTGCAGCAGGTCGTCTTCGGCCAGCAGGATGCGACCTTCTATGGTGCCGAGCTGCGCTCGCAATATGACATCGGCCAGCTCGGCTCCGGCACAATCGGCGTCGAGGGCCAGTATGACTTCGTGCGCGCCCGGTTCGCCGACGGCACCAATGTGCCGCGCATTCCGCCGCATCGCCTGGGTGGCGGCGTCTACTGGCGCGATGCCAACTGGTTCGCCAGGATGACGCTGCTCCACGCCTTCTCCCACACCGAGACCGCGCCGAACGAAACGCGCACAGCCGGCTACAACCTGCTCAATGCCGAACTCAGCTACCGCATGGCCCTGCGCGGCTCGGCGTTCAAGGAGATGACTGTCGGCCTGACCGGCACCAACCTGCTCAACGAGGACATCCGCAACTCGGTCTCGTTCCGTAAGGACGAGGTCCTGATGCCCGGCCGCACGGTCCGGTTCTTCACCAGCGTCAAGTTCTGACCTGCGTGCCAAGAGTCGGAACGGTCTAGACCATCGGGCCGAATGTCTCTTGCTCCATACAAAGCCTAACCTGACTCTTGGGAAACCGGGCCATGGCGGACTGTGTCCGCAGTCCGGCGCCCAGGAGGACAGGGCCGATGCTCAGGATCGTCATCGTTTTCGGGCTTCTCGCCATTGTCGGCGGCATCGCCACCTGGCGGCCGGATCTCGCCGAACAGGCCTATGTGAAGGCACAGAGCCTGATCGGCGCCAGCAAGCCCGGTGGAACCCAGACGGCGGGAACGCCGCGCCCGGCCCCGGGCGCCCAGCCGCAGCGTGCTGCTCCCCCCGCCGTGCCGGTCAATCTCGCGCGTGTCGAAAAGCGCAGCATGCCGATCGTGGTCGACGCCGTCGGCACGGTCCAGGCGATGGCTTCGATCCAGATCAAGCCGCGCATCGACACCCAGGTGGCCCAGGTCCACGTCTCGGAAGGCGCTCAGGTCAAGCAGGGCGACCTCTTGTTCACCCTCGACGACCGGACCCTGAAGGCCCAGCTGGCCCAGCTTGAGGCCCAGATCGAGCGGACCAAGGCCCAGATCGAGCAGGCCACCCGCGACCGCGACCGCACCACTGACCTGTTCCGCCGCGGCGTCGGCACCGAAGTCGCCCGCGACAATGCGATTTCCTCGCTGCGCGCGCTCGAGGCCCAGCTGGTCGCCGACAACGCCAATCGCGACAATATCACAACCCAGATCAGCTTCACCGTCATCCGGGCGCCGGTCTCGGGCCGGATCGGCTCGATCTCGACCAAGCCGGGCGCGCTCGTGCGTTCTGCCGATGTCGCCGCCATGGCGACCGTCAACCAGATGGACCCGATCTACATCGCCTTCGCGGTGCCCCAGGCGACCTTCTACGAGCTCCGTTCGGCACTCGGCACCGATCCGACCCAGATCAAGGTCGATGCCAATGTTGGTGGCCAGACGGCCCATGGGACGGTCGCGTTCATCGAGAACCAGGTGGATCTCGCCACCGGCACGGTGACCGCCAAGGCCCGCATGGTGAACGGCACGGAAGTGCTGTGGCCGGGCGCCTATGTGCCCGTGAAGATCACGCTCGGCTTCCAGGCCGATGCCATCGTCATTCCGACCTCGGCGCTCCAGGTCGGGCAGAACGGCAGCTATGTGTTCACGGCCAGGGACGGCCGCGCGGCGGTGGCGAATGTCACGGTGGCGCGCACTCTGGGCGACCAGGCGATCATCGCCTCCGGACTGGTCGGCGGCGAGGACGTGATCACGTCCGGCCAGCTGCGGCTGACCAACGGCATCGCGGTGGTTCCGCGACCGACCGGGGCCGCGGCCAATGACACCCCGCCCCGCGGCCGGCAGAGCTGAGGGATCTGAACCATGCTCTCGGAACTCTGCATCCGCCGTCCCGTCATGACCATCCTGCTGATGGTCTCCTTCGTCGCCGCGGGACTGTTCGGCTACCGGCAATTGCCGGTCTCGGCCCTGCCGCGCGTCGAGTTCCCGACCATCCAGGTGACGGCGCAGCTGCCGGGCGCCAGCCCCGAGACCATGGCCTCGTCGGTGGCCCTCGTGCTCGAGAAGCAGTTCTCGACCATCGCGGGCATCGCCTCGATGACCTCGACCTCGTCCTACGGCAACACCTCGATCGTGCTGCAGTTCGATCTCGCCCGGAACATCGACGGCGCGGCGCTTGACGTTCAGTCGCAGATTTCCACCGCCATGCGCCGCCTGCCGGCCGATCTGACGACGCCGCCGAGCTTCCGGAAAGTGAACCCGGCTGACCAGCCGGTGATGTTCCTCGCCGTGTCGTCTGACCTGGCGCGCCTCTCCGACGTCGACCGCTTCGCCAACTCGTCGATCCTGCCCCGCATCGCGACCCTTCCCGGCATTGCCCAGGTGCTGATCTTCGGCACCCAGAAATATGCCGTCCGCATCCGCGCCGACCTCGACCAGTTGACCTCGCGCGGCATGACGCTGACCGACCTGCAGACGGCCCTGGCTGCTGCCAATTCCAACCGTCCGGTCGGCTCGGTCAACGAGGGGCCGCGCTCGGCGATCCTCGACGCCACCGGCCCGCTGATGCGGGCGGCCGACTATGCGCCGATCATCGTCTCCTACCAGAACGGCTCGCCGGTTCGCCTCAGCGATGTCGCCACCCCGACCGACAGCGTTGAGAACGACCGCATTGCCGCCTGGCTCGACGGCAAGCGCGCCATCGTGCTCGCGGTCTATCGCCAGCCGGACGCCAATACGGTCGAGGTCGTCGACCGCATCCGTGCCCTTCTGCCGCAGATCACCAGCGAAGCCCCGGCCGCCTACAACATCCAGGTGCTGAACGATCGCTCGCTGACGATCCGCGAATCGGTTGCCGATGTGCAGTTCACGCTGGCTCTGGCCGGCCTGCTGGTGATCATCGTCATCTGGTTCTTCCTGAAGAGCTGGCGCGCCACCCTCATTCCGGCCATCGCCCTGCCGATCTCGGTCATCGGCACCTTCGCCGGCATGTATGTGCTGGGCTATTCGATCGACAACATCTCCCTGCTCGCCCTGACGCTGGCGGTCGGCTTCGTCGTCGACGACGCCATCGTCATGCTCGAGAACATCATGCGCCATATCGAGGAGGGCATGGATCCGTTCCAGGCCGCCCTCGTCGGCTCGCGCGAGGTGGGCTTCACCATCGTGTCGATGACCATCTCGCTCTGCGCGGTGTTCATCCCCGTCCTGTTCATGGGCGGCGTCGTCGGACGCATGTTCGCCCAGTTCGGCGTCGTCATCTCCATGGCGATCCTGATCTCGGGCATCGTCTCGCTGACGCTGACGCCCATGCTGTGCTCGCGCACGCTCAAGCCCCATGACCCGCATCACCGCCCGTTCTTCCTGCTGCGCTGGTTCGAGAGCTTCTTCACCGGTCTGACCAAGAGCTATGCCTGGGCGGTCCGAAAGGTCGTCGGCATCCCGCTGATCATGCTCGGCGTCACGGCGGCAACCTTCGTCTTCACCTTCATCCTGTTCCGCGACATTCCCAAGGGCTTCTTCCCCCAGGAGGACAACGGCCTGATCACGGCGGCGACACTCGGGCCCGACGATGCGTCCTTCGAGGCCATGGTGGTGCGCTCGCGCGAGCTAGGCGCGGTCATCGGGCGCGATCCCGACGTCGTCTCGGTGATGGTCAATGTCGGCGGCGGCAATGCCGCCAACACGCAGAATTCCGGCCGCCTCTTCATCACGTTGCGCCAGAAGCCGGAGCGCACCGCGAGCGCCACGGAAGTGATCCAGCGCCTGCGTCGCGCCGCGGCCGGCGTGGTCGGCATCCAGGCCTTCTTCCAGGCGATCCAGACCATCAATGTCGGCGGCGTGCAGAGCCGCAGCCAGTACCAGTACACGCTGCAGTCACCCGATCTCGAGGGCCTGCGGACCTTCGCCCCGATCCTGGAGGCCAAGATCCGGACGCTTCCTGGCATTCTGGACGTCAATTCCGACCTGCAGATGCGCGCCCGCTCCACCATGGTGGATGTCGATCGCGATGCCGCCTCGAGGCTCGGCGTCAATGCCGACGCGATCCGCAACGTGCTCTACTCGGCCTTCGGCGTGCGTCAGGTCTCGACCATCTACGCACCGGAGGACACCTATCAGGTGATCCTCGAGGCCGATCCGAAATACAGCGACACCACCAACATGCTGCGGCGACTGTCGGTGCGCTCCAGCACGGGCATGATCGTGCCGCTCGATGCCGTGGCCAAGCTGCGCGAGACCCCGACCGCGCTCACCGTCGGCCATCTCGCCCAGCTGCCGGCCGTCACCATCTCGTTCAACCTGCCACCGGGCGTCGCCCTGTCACAGGCCGTCGAGCGGATCGAGGCGGCGGCCCGCGAGGTCGGCCTGCCGGCAACGGTCGCGACATCCTTCCAGGGCACCGCGCAGGTGTTCCAGCAGGCGGTGGCGAACCAGGGCTTGCTGCTGTTTGCCGCCGTGCTGGTGATCTACATCATCCTCGGCATTCTCTATGAAAGCTTCATCCACCCGCTGACCATTCTGTCAGGCCTGCCGTCGGCCGGCATCGGCGCGCTGCTCACCCTGCAGCTCACCGGCTTCGATCTCTCGGTCATCGCCATGATTGGCATCGTCATGCTGATCGGCATCGTGAAGAAGAACGCCATCATGATGGTCGACTTCGCAATCGAGCGGAAAAGCCACGGGGTCTCCGCCAAGGAGGCGATCATCGAAGCCTGCGTGCTGCGCTTCCGGCCGATCATGATGACGACGCTCTGCGCCATTCTGGGCGCCGTCCCGATCGCCATCGGCCATGGCGCCGGCGCCGAGCTCCGTCAGCCCCTCGGCATGGCGGTGGTCGGCGGCCTGATCGTCTCTCAGCTGCTCACCCTGTTCATCACGCCGGTCGTCTACCTGATGTTCGATCGGCTGAGCGAATGGATCGGCAGCCGCGGCTCGGTGAAGAAGACCGCCAACGAAACCGTGCCGCACGGCACGCCGGCCGAATGAAGAAAATTTAACCCGCTCTGACGCGGGTTTGACCGGTGGCGGCCCGGCCTGACGTTGACACTTGGCCGGGCGGGGCCTTACCCCTGTCGGTCATGTCTCGCCGTACCGCCGTGATTGCCGACGACCATGGAATGTACCGGATGGGCCTGGCCTTCACGTTGAAGGACAGGCTCGGCTTCGACGACGTCGAGGAGGCGGGATCGCTTGACGAGGCATTGGCCCGTCTCGGCGAGAATGGCGACATAGCCCTCGCCCTGTTCGATCTCTCCATGCCGGGAATGGCGAGCGCCGCGAGCCTCGCCGCCGTGCGCGAATGCTATCCCGATCTGCCGATCGCGGTTGTCAGTGCCTCCGAGAACCGCAACGACGTGCTGGAGGCGCTGGCCGCCGGCGTCAACGGCTTCGTGCCGAAGCGGCTGGTCGATGCCGACCTCGTGGCAGCGCTCCAGGCCATTGTCGATGGCGCGATCTTCGTGCCGTCCAGCATGGCGCTGGGAGCCGCCGGCCGAACCGCGCCGCCCGCCGCCCATGTCATCGACCTGACCCGCCTGACGCCGCGCCAGCGCGACGTGCTCGGCCTGTTGGTCCAGGGCAGATCCAACAAGGAAATCGCCCGCGCGCTCGACCTCGGCCACGGCACGGTGAAGATCCACCTCGCCGCCCTGTTCCGCCATCTGGGTGTGCACAACCGCGCTGCCGCCGTCGCCGCCGCAGCCCCCCTGCTCGCCAAGCTCTAGGCGATCAGGCGGCGACCATTTCGGCGACCTTGGCGCGCAAGGCCGGCACCGCCACCGGCTTGGTCATCCAGGCAATGCCGCTCGACTGAAGGCGGGCCAGCGTCGTCGGATCAGTCGACCCCGTGACGATCAGCATCGGCAGACCGCGGCCGCCCTCCGTCCGCCAGCCATGGGCAAGCTCAAGACCGTCGACACCATGGTCGAGCTGCAGATCGATCACCGCGAGATCAAAGGCGGCCCCGTCGGCGGCCAGCGCCCGGGTCGCCTCCTCGGCGCTGCCGGTTGCGGTGACATCGGCGCCATCATCGCGCAGGGTGCGGGCCAGCGCGTCGACGATCATTGGCTCGTCGTCCAGCACGAGGATCCGCCGACCGGCCAGCGACGGCTCGGCCGCCACCGCCGCGGGGGCCGGCAGCAGCACGACATCGGCCACCGGCAGCTCGACCCGGAACACGGTGCCATGGCCCTTGTGGCTGGCGACGCTGACCGGGTGGTCGAGCAGGTTGCACAGGCGCTTGACGATCGACAGGCCGAGACCGAGGCCGTCATTCTGGCCATGGGCCGCGTGTTTGGACCGCTCGAACTCCTCGAAGATGCGGTCGCGATCCTCCACCGCGACGCCGGGCCCCGTATCGTGGATTTCCAGGATGGCCGTGTCGCCGCGTCGCCGGACGCCGACCAAGACCCCACCCCGCTCGGTGAACTTCAGCGCATTGCCGACGAGATTGCGCAGCACCGTCTCGATCAGGATCGGATCGCTGACCACGGCGAGGCGCGAGGGCACAAGCCGGAACTCCAGGCCGTGCGCTCCGGCCTGGGCCCGGAACCCGGCCGCCACACGCTCCAGCAGGTCGCCGATGACGAAGACGCGCTTGTCCGCCTCCACGATGCCGGCATCGAGCCTGGACACGTCGAGCAGCGCGTTGAACATGTCCTGCAGCGAGCCGAGCGTCGTCTCCATATTGGCGACGAGGCGGCGCGGCTCGTCCCCGGAGACCCGGCGGGCCAGCGCATTGGCGAACAACGAGAGCGCATGCAGCGGCTGGCGCAGATCATGGCTGGCAGCCGCCAGGAAGCGCGACTTGGCGGCAGTCGCGGCAACCGCATCGTCGCGCGCAGCCGACAGCGCCCGGTTTGCCGCCTCGAGCTCGGCAGTGCGATCGACAACCCGGAGTTCCAGCGTATTGGCGAGATGCTTCAGCGCCTCCTCGTTATCCGCCAGGCGATCGATCATCCCCTGCAGCGAGGCCGCAAGCGACACCACTTCCTTTGACGAGGATTGCGGCACCTCGATCACCACGCCATCCAGCGCATCGGCGAGACCGACGCGGTCGGCGCGCGCGGCGATCGCCTGAAGCGGACTGGCGATGCGCCCGGCCACCCACCAGCCGGCGGCGAGCACCATCAGGCCGACAATGCCGCCGGCCGCGATGATCTGCCGGCGCAATGTATCGACTGGGGCGAAGGCCACGGCGGCGCTGGAGGCCACCACGATCTGCCAGCCCAAGCCCTCGATACCACGCCCGCCGGCGGCCCTGCTTGTGCCGATCAGCAGGGCGCGGCCATCGGCTGATTTCTCGATCTCGTAGCCGTCCGAACGCCGGGCAACGACGGCGGCAAGACTGCCGAGAATATTCGGATCGCCGATGACGATCCGCCCGTCTCGGTCGAGCACCAGCACCTCGAGATCGGATTGCCGGTCGCGCGAGCGGTCGATCAGCGAGCGCCGGAGATGGCCGAGCCAGTCCCAGTTGACCAGGAGGCCGAGCGTGCCGATCACCTCGCCATTGGCATCGCGCACATTGGTGCCGATCTCCACCACGCGCTCGCCCGCCGGTGCCTGCGACTGCCCCTGCAGATCGTTGGAACTGGACGAGCGCAAGCGCGCGGCGCGATACCACAGGCGGTTGCTGACATCGCTGCCTTCGCCCACCCCGCCAGATGCCGACACCACCCGGCCATTGGCATCGGCGAAGCCGATCCAGACCACCTCCTCCACATTCACCTTGAGGCGGTCGAGGATGGACCGTTGCTGCCGGTAGCTGCTGTTCGGATCGACGAAGGCCTGCAGCGTGGCAACGGTCCGCAGCTGGCGCCAGCGCTCGTAGACGTCGCTTTCCAGCGCCTCGCGCATATAGGCCGAGAGATCGGCCAGCGACCGGCCGATGGAGCGCTGCGCTTCGCGGGTGGCGGTCCACACCACCACCGCGGTCACCGAGAAGATCAGCGCCGCGATCAGCACCAGCAGCGTGCCGGTGAGGATGCCGCGCAGACCGGGCCGGGTGATCGATTTCGAGGACAGGACCATGCGCCAGTGTCGCGCGTTGGACGCTGTGCGTCAAAGCGGCATCGCTACGGATGGAGCGACAGGACGAGGCCGGCATGGGGCGGCACGCGGCCTTCCAGCGTGTCGCGATAGGCCGTCTCGACAGCAGAAGCCCCCTGCCCCTCGCGCACCTCCAGCCAGGTGCCGACCGAGCCGGTCAAGGCCTCCCAGGCGCCGGAAAAGCGCTGTTCCAGGCCACCCGGTCCCCAGTCACCGTGACGCTTCTGGATCTGGGCCGGCGCGAAGAAGAATTTCGGCCGCGCGCCCGGCAGGTCCATGCGACCGGCGAGCCCCTCCCAATGGGTGCCGCCGACGCGGCAGGAATGGACGAGGTTGTCGCCGAAATGCTGGTGCACCTTGGTCAGGATATCGGCGCTGCCGGCCATGTCGACATAGGCCGTCGGCACCGCCGGATCGAGGCTGGCTATGGCGTCGTAGGTCGCGACCGCGTCGAAATAGCCGACGCTCTCGACGAAGGCGCGATTGCCCGGCGAGGTCAGGCCGACCGAGCGGATCCCGTTCGCGCCAAGGCGGCCAAGGCAGAAGCCGAGGCCGAGCGAGGTCTTGGACGAGGCGCTCGACACCAGCACCTGGCGCGCGCCGAAGAAGCCGTTGTCGTCGAGGAAGTCCGCGATCAGGAACGAGGTCATGACCAGCGGCTTCAGGATCATCTGGGCGTTTTCGCGCGCCCGCGCATCGCCCGGATCGGCCGAGACGCGATCATAGGAATTGTAGACGGGCGGCAGCTCGCGCCGATGCGCCGCGCCATCGACGAAGCGCTTCGGCGACAGCTTCACCGGTTCGACGACGAGATGCGACGCCATCGGAAAATAGCCATAGATCCGCTCGCCGACAGCAAGGCCTTCAACGCCCGAGGCCACCACGTCGGCAAAGCCCCAAACGGGGATCCGCCCATAGCCGTCTCCGGCCGGGAAGAAGGCCCAATAGGACATCTGGTCGCCAAAGGCGGCATAGGTGATGTTGTTGGCGGTCAGCGCGAAACGGTCAATGGCGAGCACGGCCCTGCCGGCCGCAACCTCCGCCGCCTCATCGATCACGCCGGTCGCCATGCGGGTTTGCCGGAGGTCGTCGCGACGGACGTCGAATGCGATGTTCGTGATGCTCATGCCGCCACCCGCCCGACAATGGTTTCGATTGCCGCGCCACGCGGCAACACACCGTAGCTGCGGCCGCCTTCGCCGCCCAGCCGCGTCGCGATGAACATGTCGGCTACCTCGGCGGGCGCGTGCCGCACCAGCAGGCTCGCCTGCAGGGTCAGCGCCATGGTCTCGGCAATGCGGCGCGCATCGGCCTCCTGCGGCAGGGTCCGCACGGCGTTGCCAAGATCGTCGATCGCCTGATCGAGCAGGCGGTTGCCGCCGCGCGCAAGATTGAGCTCCGCCATGAAGATCGCCAGCGCAGCCGGTTCCCTGGACAGGGTGCGCAGCACGTCCAGCGCGATGACATTGCCCGAGCCCTCCCAGATCGCATTGAGCGGGCTCTCGCGGAACAGCCGCGGCAACGGGCTTTCCTCCACATAGCCGGCGCCGCCATGGCACTCCATGCACTCATAGACGAAGTTCGGATTGCGCTTGGTGAGCCAGTATTTGCCGACCGCCACCGCCAGCCGCGCAAAGGACCTCGCCTCCTCGCCCGCCTCGCCGAAAGCCCGCGCCACCCGCATGGTGAGTGCCGCAGCCGCCTCGTAGTCGAGGGCGAGATCGGCGATCACCGCCCGCATGGCCGGCTGGTCGATCAGCGTCTTCTGGAAGGCGCGCCGGTTCGACACGTGATGATGGGCCTGCGCCAGCGCCATGCGCATCATGCCGAGCGTGCCGGCCATGGTGTCGAGGCGGGTATGATGGACCATGTCGATGATGGTCGAAACGCCGCGCCCCTCCTCGCCAACGAGGCGGGCATAGGTGTCGTGATACTCGATCTCGCTGGAGGCGTTGGACTTGTTGCCGAGCTTGTCCTTCAGCCGCATTACATGGAAGCTGTTGCGCTCGCCGTCCGGCTTGATCCGCGGCACGAGGAAGCACGAAAGGCCCCGCTCGGTATTGGCGAGTGTCAGGAAGGCATCCGACATCGGCGCCGAGCAGAACCATTTGTGCCCGACGAGCCGGAACGCATCGCCTTCGGCATAGGCGCGTGTGGTGTTGGCGCGCACGTCGCTGCCGCCCTGCTTCTCCGTCATCGCCATGCCGACCGTGACGCCGGCCTTGTCCGCAATGGGCTTCAGCGCGGCTTCATAGGTGCCGTCGATGATCTTCGGCACCCACTCGGCTGAAATCTCCGGTGAATGGCGCAGCGCCGGCACGGCGGCATAGGTCATGGAGATCGGACACATCGTGCCCTGCTCGCATTCGGTGGCGAGCGCCAGCATCGCAGCATGGGCCACATGGGCGCCCGGACGGTTTTCCGCCCAAGCGATCGAATGGATGCGGTGGCGCATCGCCAGCTCCATCAGCCGGTGATAGCTCGGATGGAACCGCGCCTCGTCGATGCGCCGGCCATAGCGGTCGAAGACGGTGAGCTCCGGCGGGAAGCGATTGGCCTCCTCGCCCCAGGCGAGCGCCTCTTCGGACCCGACATCGGCGCCCAGCGCGGCGAGCGGCTGGTCCACCCAGTCACCGCCCTCGCGGCACGCCGCCTCGCGCAGCACGGGATCGGACAGATAGAGATTGCGCCCGGCAAAGTCGGGCGGCTGGTTGGTCACCTCATGGGTGAGGAGCTGGGTCGATGGCGCGTGGCGAGGCATCTCGTCTCTCCGCGGAAGCGTTTCCGCCGCCCAGAGTGACATGCACACGCCTCGCGGCAAGCCCGGCAATCGGCGGGTGGGGCGCTCATCACCCTTGCGATGCCCGCCAGTTCGCCTCCAGCAGATCGCGCGCTTCCGGGTGGTCGGCGAAATGGCGGGCGAAGAACGGGCAGAGCGGAATGACTTTCAGGCCCCGCTCGCGGGCAGCCGCCAGCCCGGCCTTCACCAGCGCCTTGCCGATCCCACGGCCGCCAAGCTCCGGCGGCACCAGCGTGTGGGTAAAGGTGATCGTGCCGTCGCCCAGGACATATTCGGCAACGGCCACCTGATCGCCGATCACCGCCTCGAACCTCTTGGCGCCCGGATTGTCCACCACCGTCACATCACCGCTCATCTGATCCACCCCTGTTCGTGAGACCGGCATATCGCCATCCGCACGGCATTCCGCCACGCATGGCGGCTTCCCGTTGCAAGGGCGTGCGCCGATCGCCACATTGAGTTCCAGTTACCGTCCCGATTCCCCATCACAAACGCACACGACGTCCGGCACTCGCCCGGAGACGCGCCGGCGTTCCGTCCGGATTTGCCATGCTCCGCTATTTCGAAAGCCGTATCGATCCCGTGGCCCTCCCCCCAGCTGGCGGCCCGCCGGCAGGGCTGCTCGCCTTCTACTGGTACTTCATCGCGCAGGCGAAGGGCCTGTTCGCGGCCCTGTTCGTCGTCGGCATGGTGGCGGCCCTGCTCGAAACCGCGATCCCCTATTTCATCGGCCGGCTGATGGCCATCCTGACCGAGGTCCCCCGCGAGCAGCTGCTGGCCACGGCCTGGCCGACCTTCGCCATGATGCTGTTCGTCGTCCTGGTCGCCCGGCCTCTCGTGATGTTCCTGCAGCGGGCGATCTCGAACCACGGCATTTCCGCAGGGCTGAACACGCTGACGCGCTGGCAGAGCCATCACCACGTCATCAGGCAGTCGCTCGGCTTCTTCCAGAACGACTTCGCCGGCCGCATCGCCAATCACGTGATGCAGGCGGGCAGCGCGGTGCGCGAGACGGCGCTGGCCCTCATGCGCTCGGTCCTGCACATCCTGTTCTACGGGGTCGCGGCCACCGGCCTGATGATGGCGCAGGACTGGCGCCTGGCCCTGCCGATCTTCGCCTGGTTCTGCCTCTATGTGGCGCTGCTCGCCGCCATGGTGCCGCGCATGCGCGAGCGGGCGCGGTACGCCTCTGCCAAACGCTCGGCGGTCACCGGTAAGGTGGTCGACAGCTACACCAACATCCTCACCGTCAAGCTGTTCGCCCGCACCAGCGACGAGGATCGCTATGTGCGCGACAGCATGATCGAGCAGCACGACGCCTTCCTGAAACAGCACCGGCTCAACACGCTGTTCACGGTGCTGCTCAACGGGCTCAACGCCGTGCTTCTCGCGGCCATCGGCAGCCTGTCGGTCATGCTGTGGCAGCAGGGAACGGTGGAAGTGGCGGCGGTCGCCATGGTGCTGCCGCTGACCATCCAGATCATCAGCATGTCCGGCTGGGTGGCGGCCGAGATCCAGGGCATCTTCGAGAATGTCGGCACGGTGCAGGAGAGCATGGGCTCGATCGCCCGGCCGCAGACCATGCAGGACGAACCGGGCGCGCTGCCGCTCACGGTGACCGGCGGCGCCATCCGCTTCGACGCCGTGCGCTTCGGCTATGGCCGCAGCGACCGGATGGTGGTCGATGATTTCAGCCTGACCATCCGCGCGGGCGAGAAAGTCGGCCTCGTCGGACGTTCGGGCGCCGGCAAGTCGACGCTGGTCAGCCTGCTGCTGCGCTTCCACGATGTCGAGGGCGGCGCGATCAGCATCGACGGACAGGACGTGCGCGCCGTCACCCAGGAGAGCCTGCGCCAGGCGATCTCGGTGGTGACGCAGGACACGTCCCTGCTGCATCGCTCGATCCGCGACAACATCCTCTATGGCCGGCGCGAGGCCAGCGACGAGATGGTGAAGGCCGCGGCCGAAAAGGCCCAGGCCGCCGCCTTCATTCCTGGCTTGCAGGATATTGCCGGCCGCAACGGCTACGACGCCCATGTCGGCGAGCGCGGCGTCAAGCTCTCCGGCGGCCAGCGCCAGCGCATCGCGATCGCCCGCGTGATCCTCAAGGATGCGCCGATCCTCGTTCTGGACGAAGCAACGGCAGCCCTCGACAGCGAGGTGGAGGCCGCCATCCAGGACAGCCTCGGCGACCTGATGGCCGGCAAGACCGTGATCGCCATCGCCCACCGCCTCTCCACGCTGAAGATCATGGACCGGCTGGTGGTGCTCGACGAGGGCCGCATCGTCGAGGAAGGCACCCACGACCAGCTGATCGCCTCCGGCGGTCTCTATGCCGAACTCTGGGCGCGCCAGTCCGGCGGGTTCATCGTGTCGCCCAAGGGCATGCCCCTGAATCAGCAGGCCGCCGAATAGGCGGCCTGCGATCGTCATCGAGGGATGGAGAGCCGCTCAGGCGCGACGCTCGATGTTCCACATCACCGGGAAGCCGAAGTCGATCACACCCTGCAGCTCGGTGCGCCAGACGGCCGGGCTGCGGAACTGGCCGGCGATCGGGAAGGTTGCCGCATCGATCGCCAGAGCCTGCAGCTCCTTGGCGAGTTCCTTGCGCTTGGCCGGATCGCTCTCGGCCTCGAACTGCGCGATGACCGGCGACATCTTCTGATCGCAATAGCCCCAGGGCTGATTGCCGGTGCAGTTGAAGCCGACGCCCAGATTGGACAGGGGGTCCGACATGTCGAAGCCGGTATAGACCACCGGCACGACGCTCCAGCCGCCCTGTTCCAGCGGGTTCTTCTGCACCCAGCGCTGGGCGATGGCCGACCATTCCAGGCCCTGCACATCGACATTGAAGCCAGCCTTCTTCATCCGGTCGATCAGCACGCTGCCGAACGGATTGAGCAGCGGGCTGTCAAGCGGATGCATGACGACGATCTTCTCGCCCTTGTAGCCGGCTTCCGCCAGCAGGGCCTTGGCCTTGTCGATGCTCGGCGCGGCAATCGCGGCGCTGCCGCCATTGTTCTCGAACGTGGCGCCGCACATGAACATGGACGTGCAGTCCGGACGGCCGAGTTCGCCGCCAAAGCCGGCGCCGCCGAGGATTTCCGCGCGGTCGAGGCACTGGGCCAGAGCCCGGCGCACCAGGACATTGTCCATCGGCGCCTGGAAATGGTTGATCGACACCCCATACATCAGCTCGGCCATGCCGGAGGCCTTGGCGAAGACGAGGTTGCGGTCGCGCTGCATGCGCGGGATGAGATCGACCGGGGCATATTCGAGATAATCGACCTCGCCGCGCGACAGCGCCGCGAAGCGCAGCGCGATGTCCGGCATGGTCAGCATCTCGATGCGCTCGATCTTGGCGATCTTGCCGCCGGCGAGACCGTCAGCCGGCTCGTTGCGCGGGACATATTTGGGATTGCGCCGGAAATGGGCGCGGTCTCCCGGCACCCATTCGTCGCGCAGGAAGATATAGGGGCCCGAGCCGACGACTTCCGGCACCTGCTGGGTCGGCGGGGTGGCATTGGCGATGCGCGCCGGCATGATCATCGGCACATGGACCGAGGGCTTGCCGAGCGCCTCGATGACGCCGCCGAAGGGACGCGACAGCTTCAGCGTGAAGGCATTGGCGCCGTCCGGCGTGAGTTCGGCGGTGGCGGCCATCAGGCGGCGACCGATCGAGTCGCGGCCGCCCCAGCGCTTCAGCGAGGCGATCACGTCCTCCGAAGTCACCGGCTTGCCGTCGTGGAATTCAAGGCCCGAGCGCAGGCGGAACTTCCAGGTCAGACGGTCGGGACTGATGTCCCAGCCTTCCAGCATCTGCGGGCGGTACTGGCCCTTGCTGTCGAGGGAGACCAGCGTGTCATAGACGAGATAGGCAAAGTTGCGCGTCACGAAGGACGGGCTGGCGACGGGGTCGAGGTTCTGCAGGCCCACATTGACCACGAAGCGCAACGGCCGGTCGCGCGACTGCGCGCGGGCAACCAGGGGCGCGGCCATGAGGGCGCCCGCAGCCAGCAGACCCTGTCGACGAGTGATGCGCATGACCGATACTCCCTGTTGGCCCGCCGGCTCGCTGCGGGATGCGCAGCCGAAACGCGGGCGTTGCCCAAACGGAACGTCAGTCTGCCCTGAACTTCCGTGGGAACAAGGCCTCTCACCGCATTCCATGGAAGATCAGATCTGCTACGCAAAACCCATGTATCGGAGAACGATACAGCCGGTTCGAGAAAGCTTGGCGGTCACCGCGCCCGCCCGCCCGCCTTCAAGGACCCGGCACCTCGGCCAGCCGCTTCTGCAAGGTGGCGAGGTCCCGGCGAAAAGCCTCGCCATCGCCGTAGTCGACAAAGTCCTGATAGCGCGCATGAGCCCCGAGCACGCGGCGCGCATGCTTGATCGGGCACCAATATTGTTCCGTACGGGCGGCGATCTCGCGGGCATAGGCGATCACCCCATTGCCATAGCTGCAATAGGCGCAGTTCACCTTTTCGATCAGGTTGAGATAGGGCAGGCGCGACCGGTCGAAGACGAGGTAGTCGGAGCGCCGGACCTTGGCGATGCCATAGACCGGAAAGCAGATCGCCTGGTAGATCGTCACGCCGAGGTCGAGGATCACGAAGGCGATGATCAGCGCATAGATCACCGGCGCGGTGATGATCATCAGGGGATGGGCGCCAACGATGTAACGGAGCGTCGAGCGCTTCAGGGCGCGCTGACGGGCCTTGAGCTCCTGGCGGAACTCCTCGGTGTGTTCCTGAAGCGCCAGCTGCATCTCGGCGAAGTGGCGCGCGCTCTCCACCTCCAGTTCGGCCTCCAACGCCTTGATCTTGTCGACCAGAGCCGTCAATCGCTCGTCCATCATGGGCTCCCTGGCCGCTGGGATGTGCATGGCACACCGCCTGGCCAGAAGGCGCCCCGACCTGTGCTTTGGCAAGCGCGCAGGGCGTGCATCGCACGCCGTCAGAGCGTCAGAACGGCCTTCTGCAGCGAGCTGTCGTCGGGATCCGTCGCCACCTTGAAGCCTAGCTCGCGGGCCAGCGCCAGCATCTTGACGTTCTCGTTGAGGATCTGCCCGTAGATGCGCTTGGTGCCCTGGGTCCGGCCGTAATCGATGATCAACTTCATGAGTGTGAGGCCCAGCCCCTTGCCCTGCAGGTCGGAGCGCACGAAGGCGGCATATTCGGCCAGGTCGTTGTCGGGGTCCGAATGGAGCCTCACCGCGCCGAGCATTTCCTCGCTGTCGGCGGCAAGCGCCACCAGCACCATCGAGCGCGCATAGTCGATCTGGCAGAGCTTGGCGACGAAGGCGTGGCTGAACTCCTTGATCGGCGAGAAGAACCGCTGGCGGATATCGTTGGGATGGACGCGCTCGAGGAACGTGCGGAACATGTCCTCGTCCTCCGGCCGGACCGGGCGCACCTTGAAATGGAAGCCCTGCTCGGTCTCCACCAGCCGCTCCCATTCCTTCGGATAGGGACGGATGGCGAAGCGGGGATGGCCACCGGCAACCAGACCCTTGGCGCGCGGCGCACCGACGGCGATCCGCGCATCCAGCGCCAGCACACCGGATTGATCGGCGAGCAGCGGGTTGATGTCGATCTCCGCGATCTCCGGCAGGTCGGCGGCCAGTTGCGACAGGCGCACCAGCACTTCCGCCACCTTGGCGCCGTCAACCGGCGGCACGTCGCGATAGCCCGCCATCTGCTTGGCGATGCGGGTGCGGGCGATCATGTCGCGGGCAATCCGCATGTCGAGCGGCGGCAGCGCCAGCGCGCGATCCTTGATCAGCTCGACGGCCTTGCCGCCACGGCCGAACAGCATGACCGAGCCGAAGGTCGGATCATCGGCAAGACCCGCGATCAGCTCGATCGCACCGGGCCGGAGGATGGTCGGCTGGATCATGACCCCGTCGATCCGCGCATTCGGGCTGAGCTTCGGGATGCGGGTCAGCATGTCCCGCGTCACCTCTTCCACCTGCGCCTTGCTGGTGAGCCCGAGCCGGACGCCACCGACATCGGACTTGTGGGTGATGTCGGGCGACAGGATCTTCACCGCCACGCCCTTGCCGATGGCGAGGAACGCCTCGGCGGCCGCACCGGCCTCTTCCGGCGTCGTCGCGGCGGCGATCGGCACGGTCGGAATGCCATAGGCGCGCAAGATGCGATCGACCAGGATCGGGTCGAGCCAGCGGCGCTTGGCCTTCACTTCGGCGCTGATCGCGGCGCGCAGCTCCGCGAGATCGTCCGGGGAAACGATATCCGCCGTCTCCGGCGTCTCCATCAGCGCATCCTGGCCGCGCCGGTATTCCACCATATGCATGAAGCCGCGGGTCGCTTCCGCCTCTGTCGGGTAGCTCGGCAGGCCGGCCTTGGCGAAGATGCCGGTCGCTTCCTCCTGGTCGCCCAGCCAGACCGACAGGACCGGCTTGACCCGGTCGCCCCGCTTGCGCCGCTTGGTCACGACCTCGACGACGGCCTCTGCTGCTTCTCGGCTCGGCAGCAGGGCCGTCGGACAGTTCATCACCAGAACCGCATCGATATGGGGATCGTCGAGGGCGGCCTCCATGGCCGACGCATAGCGAGCCGCATCGGCGTCGCCGATGATGTCGATCGGATTGGCCCTGGACCAGGTCGCCGGCATGGTCTTGTCGAGCAGCGAGACGGTGTCGGCCGAGAGCGTCGCAAGCTTGCCGGAGAGATCCATCAGGCTGTCGACGGCGAGCACGCCGAGGCCGCCGCCATTGGTCACGATCCCGAGCCGGTCGCCATGGAACAGGTTGAAGCGCGACAGCGTCTCGGCCGCGGCGATCAGTTCGTCGAGATCGCGGGCCCGCACCAGGCCCGCACGGCGGAAGGCCGCAGCATAGACATCATCGGCGCCGGCGAGCGCACCGGTATGGGATCGCGCGGCGGTGGCGGCGGCGGCATGGCGGCCGGATTTCAGCACCACCACCGGCTTGGAGCGGGCGGCGGCCCTGACCGAGGCCATGAACTTGCGCACATCGGTAACCGCCTCGACATAGAGCAGGATCGCACGCGTGCGGTAATCCGCGGCGAAATAGTCGACGCAGTCGCCGAGATCGACATCGAGCTGGTCGCCAAGCGTCACCACGCCGGAAAAGCCGATCTGCCGGCGCTCAGCCCATTCCAGCAGGGTCGCGGCAATGGCGCCCGACTGGGAGATGAAGGCGAGCGGTCCAGGCCGGGCCCCACGGGAGGCAAAGCTCGCATCCACCTTGCCATGCGGCGCGATCACCCCGAAGCAGTTGGGACCGACGATGCGCATGCCATGGGCGCGCGCGATGGCATTCATCTTCGCGCCGGTCTTGGCGGCGGTTGAGCGCTCCAGCGCCGAGATGACAACGGCGGCGGGAAAGCCCCGCTCGGCGGCTTCGGCGACCAGGCCAGGGATGGTTGCGGCCGGCGTCGCCAGGACCACCAGATCCGGCGTCTCCGGGAGGGCCGCCAGCGAGGGATAGGACTTCAGCCCGGCCAGGACGTCGTGCTTGGGATTGACCGGATAGAGCCGGCCGTCAAATCCGGCGCGCTGCATGTTGGCCAGCAGCGCCTGTCCCATGGACCGCGTTCGGTCCGTCGCGCCGACAATGGCGACGGAGCCGGGCGTGAAATAGCGATCGAGACGATAGAGGCTCAAGGCGCGCACTCCGGCTTTGGCGACGCAGATGCGGATCGATATTGCACTGCAACAAGACAGGCATGTTGCAGGCGATCATCCAGCCCGCCTTGCGCCGGATCAAGGCGCACGGTTTGGCGGCCGCCGCGAGGAGGCCTTACGCCGCACCGGCCTCATGCTTGTCCAGAAAATCGCCGATCGACAGCGTGCGGAAATCCGGCAGCGCACGGCGCAGCCGCTCGTGATCCCAGTCCCACCAGGCCAGTTGCAGCAGCCGCTCGGCCGTCGCCTCGTCGAACCGGCGGCGGATCGGACGCGCCGGATTGCCGCCAACGATCGTGTAGGGCTCGACATCCTTGGTGACGATGGCGCCAGCGGCAACCACCGCCCCCGTTCCGACCGTCCGGCCGGCGAGGATCACGGCGCCATGGCCGACCCAGATGTCGTGGCCAAGCGTCACCCAGTTGGAGCGCCGCCAGTCGAAGAAGCCCGCCTCGTCCGGCTCGCCATCGAAATAACGGGATGCGCGATAGAGAAAGTGGCTCTGGCTTGCCCGTTCCATCGGATGGTTGCCGGGATTGATCCGGACATGGGAGGCGATCGAGCAGAACTTGCCGATGGTCGCCATGTCGATCTGGCCATCCTGCACGATGTAGGAATAGTCGCCCATCGTGGTCTCGGAAATGACCGTCCTTGCGCCGACTTCGGTATAGGCGCCGAACCGGCTGTCGCGGATGATCGCTGCCGGATGGATGGACGGTTCGAGACCGAGATTGCTCATGAAAAGACCTGCTGCCTGGCTTCGCTGCGGAATGAGATGCCCTAGTCTTGGGCATATGACGAATTCACGACAGGCAGACGACAATCCACAGTAAAGGCGCGCGTCCTGGCCGCAGGTTGCACTGTCGTGATTGTCACAAAAGTGTAGCAGCCATCGCCTAGAGCCGAGACGAGAACAGGCAGCCCTTCCCGGCGCCTGATCCCGTGCGTGGTGAGGCCCGATGCTGACCATTGATCGCGTTACTCGACGGTTCGGCGCCAAGGCGGCGGTCGAGGACGTGTCTCTCGAAGTGGCCCCCGGCGCCTTCGTGGGCGTAATCGGGCGCTCTGGCGCCGGCAAGTCGACGCTTCTGCGCATGATCAACCGGCTGCAGGAACCCTCCGAGGGCCGCATCCTGTTCGAAGGCCGCAACGTGACGACGCTCACCGGCGCGGACCTCCGCGACTGGCGTCAGTCCTGCGCCATGATCTTCCAGCAGTTCAACCTCGTCGGCCGGCTCGACGTGATGACCAATGTGCTGATGGGCCGCCTGAACCATGTCGGCACCGCACGCGCCCTGTTCAAACTCTGGTCGATCGACGACCGGGCCATCGCGCTCTCCGCTCTGGAACAGTTCGACATCGCAACCCTTGCTGCCCAGCGGGCCGAAAGCCTCTCCGGCGGCCAGCAGCAGCGCGTGGCAATTGCCCGCGCCCTGGTGCAGGAGCCCAAGATCATCCTCGCCGACGAGCCGATCGCCTCGCTCGACCCGCGCAACACCCGCATCGTCATGGATGCGCTGCAGCGCATCAACAAGCATTACGGCATCACGATCATCTGCAATCTGCACTCGCTCGACATTGCCCGCACCTATTGCGACCGGCTGGTGGGAATGGCGCAGGGCCGCATCGTGTTCGACGGTGCGCCGGAAGCTCTGACCGACGATGCCGCCCGCGACCTCTACGGCATCGAGGCTGGTGACGTGCTGGACGGCCACACACCCGTGCCGGCGCCGGCCGCGCAGATGCCAAGCCCCGCCTTCGCCTGACCCAAGTCCTGCATGAGGCCGGCTGGGACCGGCCTTCGCCTTTTCAACCGGAGATGAAACCCATGTTCGATCGCCGCCAGATTGTCACCGGCCTCGCCGGCCTGCCCTTCGCCGCCTCCGTAGCGGGTGCCCAGGGCGCCTGGCAGAGCCGCTATCCGGAGTTGGTCTTCGCTGTGATCCCGGCCGAGAACGCGTCCGGCACTGTGGAACGCTACACGCCCTTCATCGAATATCTCGGCCGCGAACTCGGCGTGAAGGTCACGCTGCGCGTCGCCAATGACTATGCGGCCGTCATCGAAGGCCAGCGGGCCGGCAACATCCATATCGGCTTCTACGGCCCCTCGTCCTATGTCCGCGCCCACAGTGTGACCCAGGGCGGCGTCGAGCCCTTCGTGGTGGAAGTGCTGCAGGACGGCTCGGTCGGTTATTATTCGGTCGCCTATGTCCGCGCCAACAACCCGGCGACCCGGATCGAGGACCTGCGCGGCAAGAACCTCTGCCTCGTCGATCCCAACTCGACCTCGGGCAACAATGTCCCGCGCTTCGCGATGTCCAAGCTCGGCATTGGAACGCCCGATCAGTTCTTCGGCCGCGTCGTCTATGCCGGCAGCCACGAGAACGCGGTGACCGCCGTGCTTCAGGGCACCTGCGATGTCGCCTTCAACTGGTGGAACTCCGAGACGGATTCCAACCTGGCCCGGATGGCTTCGAAGAACATGGTGAAGTCCGAAGACTTCAAGATGATCTTCAAGTCCGACCTGATCGCCGGTTCGCCGGTTGCCTATCTGACCTCGCTCCCCGCCGACCTGAAGGCTGCCATCACCAAGGCCTTCGTCGAGGCGCCTGTGAAGGCCAAGGCGGCCTTCGACCGCTGGTCCGACGGCAAGAACCAGGGCTTCAGGCCGACGACCCATGCCGACTACAAGGCGATCGTCGACCTCCAGGCCTTCGTCGACCAGCTCCGCCGCCAGCGTTCCTGATCGAGACGGGCGGCATCGGCTTCCCGACGCCGCCCCATCCGGAGGCCATTGGCCATGCTTCGCCGTCTGTTCCTGACATTGGTCTGCCTGTTCGCGGCCGGCACCATGGCCACAGCCCAGGACTGGCGCCAGCGCTATCCAGAGCTCGTCTTCTCGGTCACGCCTTCGGAAAATGCCGGGGGCGTGACCGACCGTTTCGAACCGTTCCTCGCCTATCTCTCGCGCGAGCTCGGCGTCCGCGTGACCCTGCGCATCGCCAATGATTATGCAGCCGTTATCGAGGCTCTGCGCACCGGCCAGGTCCAGTTCGCGCATTTCGGCCCGGCCGCCTATGCCCGCGCTCTCGTCGTCACCAATGGCGGCGTCGAGCCGCTGGTGACGCTCGCCAATTCAGCCGGCGCCGTCGGCTATTTCTCGGTCCTCTATGTCCGCGCCGGCGATCCCGCCCAGTCCATCACCGACCTGCGTGGCCGCAACATCTGCCTCGTCGATCCCAATTCGGCCTCCGGCAACAACGTGCCGCGCTTCACGATGAACAAGCTCGGCATTGACCCCGAACAGTTCTTCGGCCGCGTGGTCTATGCCGGCAGCCACGAGAATGCGGTGATGGGCCTGATCCAGGGCACATGCGACGGTGCCTTCAACTGGTGGAACACCGAGCGGGAATCCAACCTGTTGCGCATGGCCGCCAAGAACATGGTCAAGGCCGAGGATGTCCGCATCATTCTGAAATCGACCCTGATTCCGGGCTCGCCGGTCGCTGTCATGAGCAGCCTGCCCGTGGAGCTTCGCGAACGGATCCGACAGGCCTTCCTCGATGCCGCCGCCAAGGATCCGGCAGCCTTCCAGCGGATCAGCGACGGTCAGGCCACCAGCTATGTCCGCGCCAATGCCGAAGATTACCAGGTGATGCAGGAACTCCTGCAATTCGTCGACCAGATGCGGCGTCGCAGGAGCTGATCCGTCCATGAATGCTGCAACCACCCGCCTGCCCGAAGCACAGCTTGCGCCGCTGATGGCGGCCTATGAGCAGGCGATGGCAGCCAAGCGTCGGCAGGTCTGGATCGGCTTCGCCATTCTGGTCGCCGTCACCCTGCTCGCAGGTTTTGTCGCCGAGGTACGGCCCGGCACCTTCTTCACCAACCTCTACCGCTTCACCGACTACCTCGGCCGCATCTTCACCCTCGACAACGGCCCGGCCTCCGGCCGCTTCGTGCTGGTCGACGTGGTCGAATGGATGTGGGGCTTCGACAAGTGGATGAAGCTCCTCGCCGAGACCCTGCTGATCGCCTATGTCGGCACGATCATGGGGGCGGTCGGCGGCTTCTGCCTGGCTTTCGTCGCCGCGCGCAACCTCGCCCCCACCTCATGGATGCGGTTTGCCGCCAAGCGCGTTCTCGAATTCTGCCGCACCGTGCCGGAGATCGTCTTCGCGCTGATCTTCGTGGTCGCCTTTGGCCTTGGACCCGTGCCGGGCGTGCTGGCTATTGCCATCCATACATTCGGTGCGCTCGGCAAGCAGTTCGCGGAAGTTGCCGAGAATATCGACATGAAGCCGATCGACGGCCTGACCGCCACCGGCGCGACCTGGATCGAGCGCATGCGCTTTGCCGCCCTGCCCCAGGTCACCTCCAACTTCGTCAGCTATGCGCTGCTGCGCTTCGAGATCAATGTGCGCGGTGCCGCCGTCATGGGCTTCGTCGGCGCGGGCGGCATTGGCCAGGACCTCGTGGAGGCGATCCGCAAGTTCTACTATGCCGACGTCTCCGCCATTCTCGTCCTGATCATCGCAACCGTCATGGTCATCGACCTTGCCACCGAGCGTGTGCGCCACGCCCTGATCGGACTGGAGCACCGTCAATGACCACCGCGACCGATCCCAACCATCCCGTGGTCGCCGATGCCCTGGCTGGCCGCGCTGAGATGATCATGCGCTATCCCGCGATCTTCGCGCCCTCCTCCGCGGGCCGCCTGAAGGCCGTGGCCGTCACCCTGGCATTGCTTGGCCTGTTCATCTTCGGCATGATCGAACTCGGCTTTTCGCTGACCAGGATGATCACCGGCCTTGGCCAGCTCGGCGTCACCATCGCGCACATGATGCCGCCCTCCACCGGGACTTGGACGAAGTTCTTCATCTACCTTCATGCCCTGGCCGAGACCGTCGCCATCGCATTTCTCGGCGTGATGGTGGCGGCAATCCTGGCGCTGCCCTTCGGCTTCCTCGCCGCCAAGAACGTCATCCCCAACTGGATCGTCCATGTGCTGGCGCGCCGCTTCCTCGACACGGTCAGGGGCGTGGATGAACTGATCTGGGCGCTGATCTGGGTCGGCGTGGTGGGGCTTGGACCCTTTGCCGGCGTGCTGGCGCTGGTGACCGCCAATTTCGGCGCCTTTGGTAAGCTCTTTTCCGAGGCCATCGAGACGGCCGACCGCAGGGCCGGCGAAGGCATCCTGTCGACAGGGGGAAACAACCTCCACGTTGCGCGCTTCGCGCTCCTGCCGCAGATCCTGCCGGTCATCGGCAGTCAGGTCCTCTACTATTTCGAGAGCAACACCAGGTCTGCCACCATCATCGGCATTGTCGGCGCCGGCGGCATCGGCCTGCATCTCGCCGAGCAGATCCGCGTGCTGGAATTCCAGCACGTCTCGGCCCTGATCCTGATGATCCTCGTCACCGTCGCCGCCATCGACCAGGTGTCGAGCCGCCTGCGGTTTGCGCTGATCGGCGAGGCCGGACAGGCCCGCTGATCAGCTACACGCCATTGGGAGGCCCCACCCCAACCCTCCCCGCAAGCGGGGAGGGGGCCAAATGCGCTCACGGCATGATCACGCCGAATTCCCGGTGAAATCGCTAGCTTCGCTGGCGGGCTGAGCCCCCTCCCCGTTGCGGGGAGGGTTGGGGTGGGGTTCCTGCCAATCTCACAAGGTCGCTTTCAGCGCTTCTGCCCTATCCCCCGACCGTGATCCGCACGCGATCCGCGGAGAAATGCGAGCGCGCCCACTGGATCGGCAGGCCATCGGGATCGACATTGACGCTCTCGATCACCAGAACCGGCCGGCCCGCAGCGATTTCCAGCTGCTCGGCATCGCGCTCATCGGCGATGGCTGCCCCGACATGGGTGCGGGCACGGCGATAATCCGGCACACCGCAAGCCGCCAGCGCGGCCGAGATCGATCCCGTTGCCGCATAGACCTCGGGCACACGAGCGAAGCGCGGAAGTGGAAAAGCCGTCACCGCCCATGAGATCGGCACGCCATCGGCAAAATGGCCGCTTTCGACCAGCACGACCGGATCCTCCGGCGACAATCCCAGCGCCTCCGCGATCTCCTCACTGGCGCCGGTCTCGCGAAAGCCCAGCAGCTTGCCGGCGGGATCTCGCGCTTGGCCCACCACGATCTCGGAGAACCGTGTGCGGACGCCGATCGGATAGGTCAGCGGCTTGGCTTCGACATAGGTGCCGGAGCCCTGCGTCACGCGGACCAGTCCCTTGTCGACCAGCGATTTCACCGCCTGCCTGACGGTGTGGCGATTGACGCCGAAGCGCTCGGTCAATTGCGCTTCCGTCGGCAGTTTCGCGCCCGCCGGCAATCCACCGCCGGCGATCTCGGCCTCCAGCGTCTCCGCGATCTGCCGCCAGACGGTGACCCCGCC
Organism: Phreatobacter aquaticus; assembly: GCF_005160265.1. Classification (NCBI taxonomy): domain Bacteria; kingdom Pseudomonadati; phylum Pseudomonadota; class Alphaproteobacteria; order Hyphomicrobiales; family Phreatobacteraceae; genus Phreatobacter; species Phreatobacter aquaticus. Next base: position 238,526 of record NZ_CP039865.1, read on the forward strand.
CCCTCGTGCCAGCATGGCTGCCCCGTCATTCCCGTGTCACGCGCTTCAGGCTTGATCCCGAAGGCGTGTTGTCATAAAAGTATAGTCATCTAGACGAATAAACAAGCCATGATGACCAGCACGCCAGAATCACCCAGTCTTCAAAGCGCTCGCAAGGCCGCCATGGCGATCATGGCCCGCGCCACGACCGTCGAACTGGCTGCCATGGACGACATTGCGCCCATGTCCGAGCTTCGCACGTTGCGCGCCCCGGAAATAGGTCTCGTCATGGTGCGCGGACGCATCGGCGGCGACGGCGCCCCCTTCAATCTGGGCGAAACAACCGTCAGCCGCGCGGCCGTCGCGCTCACCTCCGGCGAAGTCGGCTTCGGCCATGTGCTGGGGCGCGACACCGAGAAGGCCCGGCTCGCGGCCATCGCCGATGCGCTCTGGCAGAACGCGGCGCATCGCCCGGCCGTGGAGGCGCTGCTCGCACCGATCCGCGCGCGGATCGCCGCCGAGACGACCATGTCCGCCGAGCGCACCGCCGCCACCCGCGTCGACTTCTTTACCCTGGTCCGCGGAGAAGACTGATGGCCATCGCAACCGCCTTCGCCGATCCCGTTCACGAATCGCAGGCCGCCTTTCGCGCGGTGATGAATGCGCTGGCACGCCCAGGCACGATCCAGCCGGTTGCCGGCCTCGCCGAGGCACCCACGCCCCTGTCTCCCGTGGCAGCCGCCGTGGCCCTCGCGCTCGCGGATTACGAAACGCCGGTCTTTCTCGACGCGCCCCTCGCCGCCTCTGCCGAGATCGCGGCCTATCTGACCTTCCACACGGGTGCCCGCACGACGCCCGAGCCCAGTCTCGCGGCCTTCGCGTTGATCGCCGATCCGGCGCGTCTGACCTCGCTGGAGGGCTTCGCGCTCGGCACCGACATCTACCCGGACCGGTCGACGACCTTGATCCTGCAGGTCGAAGGCTTCGGCTCGGGCAAGGCCCTCATCCTCCAGGGCCCCGGCATCAAGGGCGAGAGCAGCCTCTCGGTCAGCGGCCTGCCCGCGGGCATTGTCGCCATGCTGGCTGACAACCGCGCGCTGTTTCCGCGCGGGGTGGATCTGGTGCTGGCCGGCCCCGACGGGGTCGCGGCCCTGCCCCGCACCACCCGCGTCAGGGAGGCTTGAGCCATGTATGTTGCGGTCAAGGGCGGCGAACGCGCCATCGACAATGCCCATGCGCTGATGGCTCATGCCCGGCGCGGCGATCCCTCCGTCCCCGAACTCACAGCCGCACAGATCCGCGAGCAGCTCCAGCTCTCGGTCGACCGCGTGATGACCGAGGGCTCGCTCTACGATCGCGATCTGGCGGCGCTGGCCATCAAGCAGGCGCGCGGCGACCTGGTGGAAGCGGCCTTCCTTGTGAGGGCCTTCCGCACCACCCTGCCCCGTTTCGGCGCGAGCGAACCGCTCGACACGGCCGAGATGGACGTGCGCCGGCGCATTTCGGCGGCCTTCAAGGACCTGCCCGGCGGCCAGGTGCTCGGCCCTACCTTCGACTATACCCACCGCCTCATCGATTTCCTGCTGGAGGCGGGCGCACCAATTCCGGAACCCGCCACCGCTCCGGCAACGCAGGACAATTTCCCGCGCGTTACCGATCTTCTGGGACAGGACGACCTGATCGAGCGCAACCCGCTGCCCGACGCGGATGCACCGGTCGGTGACCTTACCCGCGCGCCCCTCAATCTGCCGGCCGATCGCGATCTGCGGCTTCAGAATCTGGCACGCTCGGACGAAGGCTTCCTGCTGGCGCTCGGCTATTCGACCCAGCGTGGCTTCGGTCGCTCGCACCCGTTCGCCGGCGAGATCCGGCTGGGCGAGGTCGAGATCGAGTTCGTCGCCGAAGATGTCGGCTTCGCCGTGCCGCTTGGCACGATCACCGTCACCGAATGCCAGATGGTCAACCAGTTCAAGGGCTCGGCCACCGAGGCGCCCCGCTTCACCCGCGGCTACGGCCTCGCCTTCGGCCATTGCGAGCGCAAGACCATGGCCATGGCGCTGGTCGACCGGTCGCTCCGCGCCCGCGAACTCGGCGAGGAGATCAAGGCCCCGGCTCAGGACGAGGAATTCGTGCTGATGCATTCCGACAATGTGCAGGCGACCGGCTTCGTCGAGCACCTGAAACTGCCGCACTATGTCGACTTCCAGTCCGAGCTCGAGCTGATCCGCAAGATCCGCCGCGACGTCGAGGCGCGGCAGGCGGAACCTCTGAAGGACGCCGCCGAATGACCCAGCAGTACAATTTCGCCTATCTGGACGAGCAGACCAAGCGGATGATCCGCCGCGCCATCCTGAAGGCCATCGCGATCCCCGGCTATCAGGTCCCCTTCGCCTCGCGGGAAATGCCCATGCCCTATGGCTGGGGGACCGGCGGTGTGCAGGTGACGGCCGCGATCCTCGGCCAACACGACGTGCTCAAGGTGATCGACCAGGGCGCCGACGACACGACCAATGCGGTGTCGATCCGCAAGTTCTTCGAGAAGACCTCGGGCGTCGCGACCACCACCCATACCGCCGATGCGACCGTCATCCAGACGCGCCATCGTATCCCCGAGCGCACGCTGACCGAGGATCAGGTTCTGGTCTATCAGGTGCCGATCCCCGAGCCGCTGCGCTTCCTCGAGCCGCGCGAGACCGAGACGCGGGTGATGCACGCGCTCGAAGATTACGGGCTCATGCATGTGAAGCTCTACGAGGACATCGCCACCCACGGCCATATCGCCACCGCCTATGCCTATCCGGTGAAGGTTGAGGGCCGCTATGTGATGGACCCCTCGCCGACGCCGAAATTCGACAATCCCAAGATGGACGACTGCGCCGCGCTGCAATTGTTCGGCGCCGGCCGCGAGAAGCGCATCTATGCCGTGCCGCCGCATTCAAGCGTCGTCTCGCTCGACTTCGAGGATCATCCCTTCGAAGCCTCCAAGGCCGATCACGCCTGCGATCTCTGCGGCGCGACCCACACCTATCTCGACGAGGTGATCACGGATGATCGCGGCGGGCGGATGTTCGTCTGCTCCGACACCGACCATTGCGAGGAGCGCCGCGCCGAGGGCCATGCGGGGCCGCTTCTGGCGACCGCCCCGAAGGTGATAGCGGGAGAGGCGGCATGACCGAGACCCCGCTCCTCACCGCCGAGAATCTCTCCAAGTTCTACGGATCGCGCGTCGGCTGCCGCGACATCGGCTTCGAGATCCATGCTGGCGAAGTGCTGGCGGTGGTCGGCGAGTCCGGTTCCGGCAAGTCGACACTGCTGAAGCTCCTGTCAGGCCAGTTGGAACCCTCGGCCGGCCGCGTGCTCTATGCCATGCGCGACGGCGTCACCCGGGACATCCTCACGCTTTCCGAAGCCGAGCGGCGTTTCCTGTTCCGCACCGACTGGGGCTTCGTCCACCAGCATGCCGAACTCGGTCTGCGCATGGGCGTGTCCGCTGGCGCCAATGTCGGCGAGCGGCTGATGGCGGTCGGCTGGCGCCACTATGGGAAGATCCGCCACGAGGCCGAGACCTGGCTGGAGCGCGTGGAGATCGATGCGGAACGCATCGACGACAAGCCCACCGCCTATTCCGGCGGCATGCGCCAGCGTCTGCAGATCGCCCGTAACCTCGTCACCTCGCCGCGTCTTGTCTTCATGGACGAACCGACCGGCGGCCTCGATGTCTCGGTGCAGGCCCGCCTGCTCGACCTCATGCGCGGTCTGGTTGCCGATCTGGGACTTGCTGCCATCGTCGTGACCCATGATCTCGCGGTCGCGCGCCTCCTGTCGCATCGCATCCTCGTCATGAAGGACGGCCGGGCCATCGAGACCGGCCTCACCGACCAGGTGCTGGACGATCCCAGAGAGCCCTATACCCAGCTCCTCGTCTCCTCGATCCTGACGCCGTGAGGACCCGATGACCGCCATCCTCAAGCTCCACGACGTCGGCAAGACCTTCACCATGCACCTGCAGGGCGGGCTCACCATTCCCGTCGTCTCCGGCGTCTCGCTGGAGGTCGCGGCCGGCGAATGCGTCGTGCTCGGCGGCCCCTCGGGCGCCGGCAAGTCGTCGATCCTCAAGATGATCTATGGCAATTACCGCACCGACCGGGGTTCTATCCGGGTCGTCGCCGAGACCGACGAGACCGTCGACATTGCCAGCGCCGCCCCGCGCAAGGTGCTGGCGCTGAGGCGCACCACCATCGGCTATGTCTCGCAGTTCCTGCGGGTGATCCCGCGCGTCCCGGCGCTGGCTGTTGTGGCGGAAGCCGCCACCGCCTTCGGCATCGAACCATCCGAAGCCGAGCGCCGCGCGCGCCACCTGCTGACCACGCTCAATGTGCCGGAGCGTCTGTGGTCGCTGCCGCCCGCGACCTTCTCCGGCGGCGAACAGCAGCGCGTGAACATCGCCCGCGGCTTCATCGCCGACCATCCGATCCTGCTGCTCGACGAACCCACCGCCTCGCTGGACGCAAAGAACCGCGCGGCTGTCGTCGATCTCATCGAAACCAAGAAGCGGAACGGCACGGCCATTGTCGGCATCTTCCACGACGACGACGTTCGCGAACGTGTCGCGTCCCGCGTGGTAGACGTCACGGCCTTCGCTGCCCGCGCCGCATGAGGAATGACCCGTCCATGAGCACCAATCCCCCCGCCACCGACGACAAGGGCTCCATCGCGCTGTTCTCCCGCCGCGTCGTGCTGGCAAACCGCGAGGTGGCGGCAACCGTCGTCGTCGAGGATGGCCTGATCGTTGAGATCGACGAAGAGAGCCAGCGCCCGGACGCCATCGACCTCGGCGACGACCTGCTCATCCCCGGCCTGGTTGAACTGCACACCGATCATCTCGAACCGCATTATGCGCCGCGCCCGAAGGTCTATTGGGATCCGCTGTCGGCTGTTTTCGCCTATGACGCCCAGATCGCTGCCTCCGGCATTACCACTGTGTTCGACAGCCTGCGCGTCGGCCGCGACGATGACCGCTTCTCGGTCTCCAATGCGCTTCTGGATCTCTCCGAGGCCATCGAGACCGCCAAGGGCACCGGCCTTCTGCGCGCCGATCACCATACCCATCTGCGCTGCGAGATCCCCTCGACAGGCGTGGTCGAGGAAGCCGCCGACTATCTCGCCCGCTTCGACGTCCGCCTGATGTCGCTGATGGACCACACGCCGGGACAGCGGCAGTTCCGCGACGAGGAGAAGCTCAGGACCTATTACCGCGGCAAGACCGGCCTGTCGGAAAACGATCTCGACAAGCTGTTCGACAACCGTCGCGCCCGCGCCGCCTCCATTGGCGAGCCCAACAAGCGCGGCCTTGTCGCCCTTGCCCACGGCCGCAATATCGCGCTCGCCAGCCACGACGACACGCTGGAGGACCACGTTACCGAGTCGCTCGCCGACCGCGTGTCGATTGCCGAATTCCCCACCACGGTGGAGGCGGCCACCGCGTCGCACGCCGCCGGCATTTCCGTGCTCATGGGCGCCCCCAACGTCGTGCGCGGCGGCTCCCATTCCGGCAATGTCTCGGCGGTGGAACTGGCGGAAGCCGGTGTGCTCGACATCCTCTCGTCCGACTATGTGCCGATCAGCCTGATTCAGGGCGCCTTCGGGATTGCCCATGTCCCCGCCATGGGTGGCCTCGCCGGCGCGATCCAGACGGTCACGCTGAAACCCGCCCGCGCCACCGGCATGACGGATCGTGGCGAGATCGCTGTCGGCAAGCGCGGCGATCTCGTGCGCGTGGCCATGGTCGGCCAGCAGCCGATCGTCCGGCAGGTCTGGCGCACTGGCGCACGGATCTCCTGACGATGGGCGGCGCGGGACCAAGCGAGGGACCTTTGCAGGCGCCGCGCCGGGTCGGACCCGGTCGGCTGGTGCTGGTCGTCGGCCCGAGCGGCGCTGGCAAGGACACGCTCATCGACCGCGCTCGCGACGAACTCGCAGGCGACGCCTCGATCCTGTTTCCCAACCGGCTGGTCACCCGCCCGCCTTCGTCCGCGGAAGCCAATACCGAGATCGACGCCTCGACCTTCCGGATTATCGCGGAAGCCGGCGGCTTCGCCCTGTCCTGGACGGCACACGGCCTCCACTACGGCATTCCCTCGGCCATCGACCATGCGCTCTACGAAGGCCGGACCGTCGTCTGCAACGTCTCCCGCAGCATCGTCGAGGCCGCGCGCGGCCGCTACGACACAGTGACGGTGGTTGAGGTCACAGCACCGCCGGAGGTTCTCGCCGAGCGGGTCGCCGGGCGTGGCCGCGATACCGACGGCGATGTTTCCCTGCGTATCGCCCGCGCCGTTGAGCTGCCCTGTGCACCCGACGTCACCATCGTCAATGACGGTCCGGTGGAGCCGGCGGCGCGACGGTTCATGGCGGTCCTGACCGGTCGGGGCTGAGGCCGAGCGCATCCTTTCGGCATGACCGATACATCGTCATGGCAGGCCCTGTGCCTGCCATCGACGTCCTTGCATGTCCGAGATGATCAAGACGTGCATGCCCGCCACAAGGGCGGACATGACGCGGAAAGACCTGAGCACAGAATGGGCCTGACCTCAGGCGACAAGTGGCCCCAACGAAAAAGGCCCGGGTCGCGCCGGGCCTTTCCGCATTCAGATGCCTCGCCTCACCGCGCGCGGAGGAATTCCGGCACGCGCAGCAACACCATCTCGTTGTCGTCGGCCTTGTTCGGATCGCGGCTCGACGAGAAGGGCAGGTTGTTGTCGTTGCCGACGATGATGTGATCGGCATCCACCACATCGACATTCTCGATGGTGAAGAACGGGAACTGGAAGTTGCCGCCCGACAGCGGAACGCGCGAACGGTTGTTCGGATCGCGGATCTTCAGGAGATCGATGAAGCCGATCTTGCGCACGGCGCCGCCGGCATTCGCATCGGTCATCTCGATCTTCCAGATGCGCTTGATGCGCGGCAAGGCATGGAAGCAGGTCTCGGCCCGCTGTCCGGCCGGGCAGGCCCGCTCGGCCACACCCTCATTGTCGTCGCGCTCGATGATCAGGCCGGTCGTGGCGTCGATCATGTTGAAATCGCCGATCGACAGGCCGTTCTCGTCGAGGACGTACTTCCAGTGGCGGCCGGTATAACGGCCGGCCTGCACATCGAATTCAAGGATGCGCAGGTACTGCTTGCCATCGACCATCTCCAGGCCGGTGCCGGCCGCGTCGACCAGGGCACCTTCCAGCAGCGGATAGAGGAAGCGACCATCGGGCGAAGCCGCCATGCCCTCGAAACCCTTCGAACGGCGCACGCGGAACTGCACCGGCGTCGACGGCAGGGCCGGCGTGGTGACCGCCGGATGGTCGGGCGAGCGCACGACCTGGCCATCGACCATGGTCTCGAACACGGCTTCCACCTTGCCGGTCATGTCGACCCGGATGAGGAAGGGCCCAAGTTCGTCGCCGATCCAGATCTTGCCGCCGATGATCTGGAAGCTCTCGGTGTCGAAATCGGAGCCGGTCAGGTAGCGCCGTTCGGTGCCCTCGTTGGCGATGCGGAACGGCACCTTCTTGTCGGGATCCGACAGGAAGATGGTCTCGAGACGCTCGAACGTGCCCTTGTCGAAATCGATCCGGTAGCGGTTGAGATAGAGCATCGAATCCGGCGAATTGGCCTTGGAACCGAAGCCATTGTCGGTCAGCACCCAATAGGTGCCGTCCGCCATGCGGCGAATGCCGGAATGGCCCTGCACCGGCTGGCCACGGAACGGCGTGGACAGACCGGTCGGGCGACCGGCTGAACGGCCCATCACGGTGCCCACCTGGTCGACGCGGCCCATGGGGGCCAGGAACTTGCCGGAGGTCTGCAGATCGGCAGGCGCATCCGCTGGCGGCGTCAGCATTGTATTGGCCGGCAGCAGCGCATGACCGGCCAATGTCGCCGGGAATTCCTGTTGGGCGAAGGCGGGAGTGGCCGCAAGCAAAGCGGCGGCAAAGATCAACGGGCGCATCGGGAGCTCCGAAATGAAACAACCGGAGTTCCTTGCGGCTTGGACATGACACATGGGTCACGGCTGGGCGACAATCCGGTTAAGCCATCGCGCGCGATGTCGCAGGCTCGCCGCACCGTCGCGCATGAAACGATCTCGACAGGATCGCCCGACCGGTCGACAAAGCATCATGAGTCTCACCGGGATGAAGCTGTGACCGAATCGCTTTCCGTCGACGTCTGCGTCATCGGCGCCGGATCGGGCGGCCTTACCGTCGCTGCCTTCTGCGCCATGCTCGGCGCGCCCGTCGTCCTCATCGAAAAGGGCGAGATGGGCGGCGATTGCCTGAATGTCGGCTGCGTACCGTCGAAGGCCCTGATCGCGGCGGCCCGGCGCGCCGAGGACATCCGCACAGCGCGCGCCTTCGGCATAGGACCAACAGTTCCGCAGATCGATTTCGCCGCCGTCCAGGCCCATGTCCGCGAGACCGTTGCCACCATCGCGCCAACCGATTCGGTTGCGCGATTCACGGCGCTGGGCGTCCGGGTGATCCGGGGAGCGGCTCGCTTTACCGGGCCGAAGACGGTCGAGGTCGGCGGAACGACGGTCACCGCCCGCCGCTTCGTCATCGCCACCGGCTCCAGTCCGGCAGTCCCAGCCATCGACGGCCTCGATACCGTGCCCTTCCTCACCAACGAGACGATTTTCGGCCTGGCCGAATGTCCGGCTCATCTCGCAGTCCTCGGCGGTGGAGCGGTGGGCCTCGAACTCGCCCAGGCGTTCCGCAGGCTTGGCGCCGCGGTGACCGTGTTCGAGCGCGACCGCATCCTGGCGAAGGAGGATGCGGAAATGACCGATGTGATCAGGCGGCGGCTGATTGCCGATGGCGTCACGATCCACGAGGGCAGCGAGGTCAGCCGCGTCGAGCATGACGGCGCCGATATAAGGGTTCATGCCATCAAGGCTGGCGAGGAGGGCGCGATCGGCGTGAGCCATGTGCTGGTGGCGCTCGGACGCAAGGCGAATGTCGACAATCTCGGCCTGGAGGCGGCCGGCATCGCCTTCACTCCGCGTGGCGTCACCGTCGACAAGGCCCTGCGCACCACCAACAAGCGTGTCTATGCCATTGGCGACGTCACTGGCGAGGCAGGCTTCACCCATGTGGCCGGCTGGCAGGGTTCACTGGTGGCCCAGAACATCCTGTTCCGCCGGCCCATCCGCACCGACCGCACGGCCGTGCCCCGCGTCACCTATACCGACCCCGAACTGGCCCATATCGGACTGTCGGAAGCGGAAGCGCGCGCAACCGATCCCAAGGCCCGTGTGCTGCGCTGGCCCTTTGCCGAGAACGACCGCGCTGTCGCGACGCGCCGGCGAGACGGTCATGTGAAACTGGTTGTCGGCCACAAGGGCGCCATCCTCGGCTGCTCCATTGCCGGTCCTGAGGCTGGCGATCTGATCGCGCCCTATGCGGTTGCAATCGCCAAGGGCATGACGGTGAGCGACCTCTCGGGCATCATCCTGCCCTATCCGACCCTTTCCGAGGCTGGTAAACGCGCCGCCGGTACCTATTTCGTGTCCAGCCTGTCCAACCCCTGGATCGGCCGCATTGTCCGCTTCCTCAGGCGTTTCGGCTGAGGCGAGTGCAACCCCGAGCCGTACGGACCTGATGTCGAAGAAGACGCCGCCCGATCAGACCAGGGGTGCCGCCCCAGCCGGCCAGGACGGCGCGTTCGGCACGGGCGTGATCGATCCGCAAGCGCTGGACGAGGCGGCGCCGAAGCCCTCGCGCGGCATCGGCCTCTCCGGCAAGCTCCTGATCCTCACCGTTCTCTTCGTGATGCTGGCGGAAGTCTTCATCTACGTGCCCTCGATCGCCAATTTTCGGCGGAGCTGGCTCGACGACCGTCTGGCGGCCGGCCGCACCGCTGCCCTGGTTCTGGAGGCAGCCCCCAGCGGCATGGTGCCTGAAGCGCTGGTGCGCGAACTGCTCGACAGCGCGGGCGCGCAGGCCGTGGCGCTGAAGACCGGACCGGCCCGCCGCCTGCTGGCCGTCTCCGACCAGCCACCCATGGTCGATGCCACCGTCGACATGCGCGATCAGACCGCCATGGAGGCGATCTCGGAGGCCTTCGCCACCCTGATGGCGCGCGAGGGCCGGACGATCCGGGTCATGGGCAATGCGCGGCGCGCCGGCGATTTCGTCGAGATCGTCATGGACGAGACACCGCTGAAGAAGGCCATGCTTGCCTTCTCGCGCAACATCCTGGTCCTGTCGCTTTTCATTTCCGGCCTGACTGCGGCGCTCGTCTATGTGACGCTCAACCTGATCTTCGTGCGCCCCATGCGGCGGCTGACCGAGACGATGATCGCCTTCCGCGAGAATCCGGAGGACCTGTCGCGCGCCATCGTGCCGACCGGCCGCAAGGACGAGGTGGGCGTTGCCGAGTTCGAGCTGCAGACCATGCAGCACTCCCTGCACGACATGCTCGCGCAGAAATCGCGGCTGGCCGCCCTCGGCCTCGCGGTGTCCAAGATCAACCATGACCTGCGCAATCTGCTGGCCTCCGTGCAGCTGTTCTCGGACCGCCTCGCCAATATTCCGGACCCGACCGTCCAGCGCTTCGCCCCGAAAATGATCCAGGCGCTCGACCGTGCCATCGCCTTCTGCCAGGCGACGCTCTCCTACGGCCGAGCGCAGGAAGCGCCGCCGCAACGCCTCTCGGTGCCGCTGACCGACCTGGTAGACGACGTCCGCGAGACGATGGGCCTTGGGCCGGAGGCACCGATCGGCTTCGTCAACGCGGTCGCAGGTGACATCTTGGTCGATGCCGACCCTGACCACCTGTTCCGCGTGCTGCTCAATCTTGCCCGCAATGCCCAGCAGGCGCTGGAGACCCGCGCACCCAACGATCCCACCCGCGACCAGATCCGAATCACTGGTCGCCGCGAGGGCTCGGTCGCGGTGATCGAGGTCTCGGATACCGGTCCAGGCCTGCCGGAAAAGGCAAGGGCTCACCTGTTCGATGCGTTCCAGGGTTCGACCCGGCCGGGCGGCACGGGTCTTGGCCTCGCCATAGCCTCCGAACTTGTCCGCGCCCATGGCGGCGCCATCACGCTGGCCGACGGCACGCTCGGCGCGACGTTCCGAATCTCGATACCGGACCGTCCGATCGACCTTGCTGATGCCCGCAAGCGCCAGAAGAAGCGCGCCTGAGGTCGCTGACGCAGGGGCCGAGGGGCCGCGCCGCGCCGTCTGTCGGAATGGATGATTTGTCCCCGCAGATGCTCTTGCAATCCTCGGCGAAACAGCTTAATTGACCGCCTCCCGCCCGACGGCCTCACCGGTTTGTCGAGCGCGGCGCGCGCCCGTAGCTCAGCTGGATAGAGCATCAGACTACGAATCTGAGGGTCAGAGGTTCGAATCCTTTCGGGCGCGCCATTCTTCTCGATGCCATAGCCCATCGCGAGACTAGGCGGAGGATGCCCGCGAGCGCCCACTGCCCATGGTGGCAGGGCGCGTTGGCGCAGCCTCAAACCATCTGTTCTGACGACACTGCCGCGAAACTTGACCTCCGGCTCTGCGCCAACAGGTGAAGCCCAGCGCTTTGGGGCACGGCCTCAAACGCGAGCCGGAAACCCATATCCTGCCCTGCGTCAGCCCTGACGCCGCAGGAACCGCGTGATCGTCACCTGCTGCCAGATCCCGGCCAGGTGGAACGGATCGGCCCGATTGAACGCCTCGACATGGGCCCTGTCCGGCGCCTCCACGAGGAACAGGCTGCCGACCATCGCCTCGCCGTCGTCGCTCATCAGCGGCCCCGACATGACGATCGTCACGCCATGGGCCGACGTGTCGGAAAGGAACGCCTTGTGTGCGTCATAGTTGGCGAGCCGCACAGGCAGCGCACCAGCACGGTCGAGAGCATGGATGGCGAAGAGTGCGCTCATGGCTGGGGTCCTTTCGGCACGCCGGGCAGCGCCGCGACGTCAATGGAGAAACCGGCGAGGAAGCGATCGATTGCCCGTTCGATCACCGGCATGACATCATCCGGCGTCGGCAGATGATAGACGTGGCGGCGGATACCGAGATAGACGATGCCGCCATGGAGGTTCCACAGGTCCTCGACCTCGGGCCGGATCGGACCACGGGCATAGTGGCAGATCTCCTCCATCAACGGCGCCAGCAGCACATCGCGAACATGTTCGAGATAGCGGCGGTTGAGCGCCTCGCCTGCAAGGCCGGCGGCCATGAAGATGCGCATCCACTCATAGGTGAAGATCGCAAGCGTGTATTCGCCGTAGAAGGCAATCATCCGCTCGCGCAAGGGACGCGACCGATCCTTAAGCAGGCCCGGCCAATGCGGTGCCATCCGATCGAGGTAGACGCGGGCAAAAACGGCCTCAAGGAGGTCCGTCTTGCTGCGAAAGTACTGATAGAGCAGCGCTTGCGTGATGCCCGCTCGCTTGGCCAGATCGCGTGTCGTTCCGGCCAGACCAACCTCTGCGAAATAGCCGACGGCGGCCTCGACGATCTGCATGCGCCGTTCCTCCGGCGGGAGCCGTCGTCGTTTCATGCCCGCATCGGGACCATCCGTCATTTCCCGGTGCACTCCCTGCCGGACCGATCGGCCAAAAGCTCTTGACTTCCGGTCCCGGCCTCGTTGATCATTTGATCAATTAAAGAATACGGATCGCGTCGTTGCAAGCCAACGGCAGACGGTCCTGACGGGGAGACGTACCATGAAGTGGCCGGCGATGGGCTATGCCCGCGTCGATAGCCTCGACGGGCTCTGGCGCGCGCTCGACGCCGCCGGTCCCGAGGCCCAGATCCTGGCCGGTGGCCAGAGCCTTCTGGCGACGCTGTCGTTCCGGCTCTCGGAGCCGTCGGGTCTCATCGACATCACCCGGATCGCATCGCTGAAGGGCATAGGCGTGACGGAGGCTGCATTGCGCATCGGCGCGCTGACGCGCCATGCCGACCTTGCCCGCGATCCGCTTGTCGCCCGGCATGCCCCCCTGCTGGCGCAGGCCGCCCCGCTGATCGCCCATCCTGCCATCCGCAACCGCGGCACGATCGGCGGCAGCCTGGCACTGGCCGATCCCGCGGCCGAGCTGCCTGCCTGTGTCGTAGCGCTCGGTGCAACAATCGTGCTGGCCTCGCGTTCCGGCGAACGGCGAGTCGCGGCCAGCGACTTTTTCAAGGGCCTTTTCACGACAGATCTCGAACCCGGCGAGATCGTCGTGGCGGTCGAGGTGCCGGTGGCCACGGCCGCGAGCCGTCAGACCATCGTCGAGGTGACCCGCCGGTCCGGCGACTATGCCATGGCCGGTCTCGCCGCCGTCTTGTCGATCCAGGCCGATGGTGGCGTCGCGGATTGCCGCCTCGTCTTCTTTGGCGTCGGCTCTGGCGCCGAGATCGCACAGGCCGCATCCGCCGCACTGATCGGGCAACAGCTCAGCGATGCCTCCATTGCGGCTGCGAAGGCTGCGCTTGCCGACGACCTCGACCCACCGAGCGACCTGCATGGCGGTCCAGAGCTGAAGCGGCACCTCGCCGGCGTGCTCCTGGCTCGCGCCCTCCGCCCCTTCCTTGCCCGTTCGGAGCAGGCCGCATGAACCGCCGCATCGACGTGAGCTTGACGGTGAACGGCGAGAAGGTCTCGCGCAGCGTCGACACGCGAACCCATCTGATAGACTTCCTGCGCAGCGAACTTGGGCTGACCGGTGCCCACACCGCATGCGAGCACGGCGTCTGCGGGGCCTGCACGGTGCGCGTTGACGGCGATGCGGTGCGGGGCTGCCTGGTCATGGCCGCCAGTCTCGATGGCGCGGTGGTCGAGACCATCGAGGGCCTGTCGGACACAGGCGAAATCCGCGACCTCCAGGCGGCCTTCGTTGCCCGCAACGCCTCTCAGTGCGGCTATTGCACGCCCGGCATGCTGGTGAGCGCAGCCGACATCCTCAAACACGCCCCGAACGCTTCGCGCGACGACATCCGTGAGCACATATCGGGCAATTACTGCCGCTGCACCGGCTATCAGGCCATCGTCGACGCGATCGATGACGTGCTGAAAGCCCGACGCGAGAGCGAGGCTGCCTGATGAACGAGATCGTCACGCCCCGCTCTCTGGGTCTGTCCCGCGAGGATCTGCCCAATTCCTATATTGGCCGCGCCGTGCCGCGCCCCAACGCCCGCAAGCTGGTCGAGGGCCGCGCGACCTATACCGACGACGTCAGCCTGCCCCGGCTGGTTCACGCGGCCTTCCTGCGCTCGCCCCATGCGCATGCCCGGATCGTCTCGATCGACACGAGCGCTGCACTGGACGTGCCAGGCGTCGTGCGCGTCTTCACCGGTGCCGAACTCGCGAAGGTCTGCGATCCCTGGGTCGCCGTGCTCGCGCATCTCAAGGGGATGAAATCGGCGCCGCAATATCCGCTGCCGCTCGAACGCGCCACCTGGCAAGGCGAGGCCGTTGTTGCCGTCGTCGCCGATACGCGCGCTGCCGCCGAGGACGGCGTGGCGGCCCTCGCCGTCTTGTTCGATCCCCTCCCCGCACAGGTGGACATGGAGACGGCGCTCCGTCCGGATGCCGTCATCATCCATCCCGAACTCGGCGACAACCTCGTCTTCACGCGCACGGCCGAAACCGGCGACGTCGCGGCCGCTTTCGCCTCCGCTCACAAGATCGTGGAAGCCACGTTCCACACCGGACGCCATACCGGCGTCACGCTGGAGCCTCGCTCCATCATTGCCGACTACAACCGCGCCGATGGGACATTGACCGTCCATCATTCGACGCAGGCGCCGCATATGATGCAAAACGTCTTCGCGACGCAGTTGCGCATGCCGGAGGGCGACGTCCGCGTCATCTGCAAGGATGTCGGCGGCTCCTACGGCATCAAGGTGCACGTCTATCCCGACGAGATGGCGGTGGCCTGCATGTCGCGGATCATGGGACGGCCGGTGAAGTTCATCGCCGACCGGTTCGAGGCCTTCGGCAGCGACATCCATGCGCGCGACCACCGCATCACGGGGCGGCTCGCCGTCGACGCAGAGGGCCGGTTCCTGGCCTTCGACATCGACGACCTCACCGGCATCGGCCCCTATTCGGTCTATCCCCGCACCAGCGCGGTCGAGGGCAACCAGGTCGTCAACCTGTGCGGCGGCCCTTATGCCTTCGGTGCTTACCGCTGCACCACGACCGTCGTCCTGCAGAACAAGTCGCCGACCTGCCAATATCGCGCTGTCGGCCATCCGATCGCGACAGCGGTAACGGAGGGCCTGGTCGACCTCGCGGCAGAAGCCCTCGGCCTGGATCCGGTCGCCATCCGCCGCAAGAACCTGATCCGTGACGACGCCTATCCCTGCACCTCGCCAGCCGGCATGCGGTTCGAGGGCCTGTCGCACCACGCCTCCCTCGACAAGCTCCTGGACATGGTCCCGTTGGAGCGCATCCGCGCCGACCAGGCCGAGCAACGCAGGAAGGGCGTCTATCGCGGCCTCGGCTTCGCGAGCTTCATCGAGCTGACCAACCCCTCGCCCTTCATGTACGGCATCGGCGGCGCCAAGATTTCCGCGCAGGACGGCTGCACGGTCCGGATGGACCCGGACGGCTCGGTCGTTGCCTTGTCGGGGGTCACCGAGCAGGGGCAGGGCACGGAAGCCATCCTCGCGCAGATCGTCGCCCACGGTGTCGGCGTTCCCGTCGCAAAGGTGAAGGTCGTCACAGGCGACACCCAGACCACGCCCTATGGGGGCGGAACCTGGGCCTGTCGCGGCGCCGGTATCGGCGGTGAAGCGGCCCTCCAGTCGGCCATCGCGCTGAAGGAGCAGATCCTCCAGGTCGCCGGCGCCATGCTGCAGGCTCAGCCATCCAGCCTCGACATCATCATGGGCGAGGTCGTCGACCGGGCCACGGGGCAGTCGCGCATGCCGCTCTCCGAGCTCGGCCGCATCGTCTACTACCGGGGCGATACGCTGCCCAAGGACCTCGCGCGCGAACTCGTCCAGACGCGCCACTACATCACCAAGGAATATCCCTTCGCCTTCACCAACGGCATCCAGGCCAGTTGGCTGGAAGTCGATATCGAGACCGGCATCGTCAAACTGCTCGAGCATTGGTGCGTGGAGGATTGTGGCCGCGTCATCAATCCGATGCTTGTGGACGAGCAGGTGCGGGGCGGCATCGTCCAGGGCATTGGCGGCGCGCTCTACGAGCACTGCATCTACAATAAAGATGGCCAGCTCCTGACCACAACGCTTGCCGACTATCTCGTGCCCATGGCGGCCGAGATGCCCGACATGCATGTCGGGCACGTCGAGACCCCGACCCAGGAATCGCTGCTGGGCGCCAAGGGCGCGGGCGAGGCGGGAACGGCTGGTGCACCGGCCGCCATCATGAACGCCATCAACGACGCCCTCGGCCCTCTGAGCGCCAAGGTCTTCGCCCAGCCCTTCACCCCCGAGAGGATCCTCAAGGCACTCGGCACGATTGCATGACGCCGGCAGATGGGTGCTAGCCTGTCTGCCTGCAGAAAAGGCCGGAGAAACCGGCCGACAAGAACAATGGAAACGCCGGCCCTCACGGGCCCGACCCCAAGAGAGGAACGCCCCATGGCAGACACCACGAAACTGACCAAGAGCAGCCGTCGAACCTTCCTGGCCGGTGCCGCCGGCGCCGCCGCCCTGCCCGTCTTTTCGATCCGCGCTTCGGCCCAGCAGACGCTGAACATCACCATTGCCGCAAGCCACCCGGTCCAGAATTTCTGGGTCTCCATGATGAAGAACGTGTTCCAGCCGGAGGTCGACCGCCTGCTGCGCGACGGGGGCAACCAGGTGAAGATCAACTGGCGCGAGGCCTATGGCGGCACGCTTTACAAGTTCCAGGACACGATGGAGGCGGTTCGCGACAACATCACCGACATCGGTTACGTCGGCTCGCTCTGGGAGGGCTCGACCATGCCCTTGCAGAATGTCAGCTACTTCACGCCGTTCGCCACCGGTGACCACGGCCTGATCGCGCGAACCTTCGACACGCTGAACGAGACCGTTCCGGCCATCAAGGCCAACTGGAACGGCCTGAACATGGTGCCGCTGTCGTCGTTCATCACCGACACCTACCATATCTGGTCGAATTTCCCGGTCCGCACGCTCGACGATCTCCGCAACAAGAAGATCTCCGCGCCGGGAACTTCGGCCAACTGGCTGTCGGGCACAGGGGCAACGCCGGTCGATGGCGCGCTGACCACCTATTACACCGACATCCAGACGGGCGTGTCGGAAGGTGCGTTGTCGTTCTTCGTCGGCATCCTGCCGACCCGCGTCTATGAGGTCGCCAAATATGTGACCAAGTGCGATGTCGGCGCGATGTATGTCGGTGGTATCGCCGCCAACAAGCAGCGTTTCGACCGCTGGCCTGCAGCAGTCCAGAAGGTGATGAACGAAGCGGGCAAGATCACCACCCAGAAGCACATCGAGGACGTCTCCTCGCGCATCGACGCGGCCGAGAAGGAGATGGTGTCGAAGGGGTCGATCATCACGACGCTGTCGGATACCGAGCGCAAGCGCTGGATCTCCGGTCTGCCCAACATCGCCAAGACCTGGGCCGATACGTCGGGGCCTGCGTCGCGCGACGTGCTGAAGGCCTATTTCGCGGCGATCCGCGCTGCCGGCAAGACGCCGGGACGTGACTGGGACCGCGAAGCCTCGGCCTGATCGGGCCTGAAATCCTGGGCGCTGGACCTGCTCCAGCGCCCATTTCCGCTTTCAAGACCACTGGATACTCGGAGAGACGCCGGCATGGCCGACGACATTGACATGGCGGCACTGGAGCGAACGGCACCGCCGGCGCCCTTCGATCCGATAAGGCTTCTGCTGGATGCGCTCGCCGCCATCGGCACGATCTGGACCTTTGGACTGATGCTGCTCATCTGCGCCGATGTCATCGGACGCTCGTTCCTCAGCATGCCGATCACCGGCGTCTCCGAGATCGCAGCCCATTCCATCGTCGGCATCGTCTTTCTGCAGATCGGCGCCACCATCTATTCCAAGCGCATGACGCGCGCCGACTTTCTGATCGAGGGCTTGCTGTACCGAAGCCCTGGCATCGGCCGGTTCATCGAGGCGGTGTTCTTGCTGATCGGTGCGGCCGTCATGGCCTTCGTTGCCTGGGCCGCATGGCCGGGCATGTGGACCTCGTTGGCCACACGCGAATTCTTCGGCGTCCAAGGCCTGTTCACCGTGCCGACCTGGCCGTTCCGCGGGCTGATCATCCTCGGCGGGGCGGCAGGCGCCCTTGCCTATCTCATGTTGTTCGTCGCCGAGATTGCCGGCCGGCGCATACCGGCCAGGGGCTGAGCGACGATGGAAGACGTGACACTTGGTTTCCTGCTGATCGGAGCCATGGTCGGGCTCATCCTGCTCGGCCTGCCGATCGGCCTGTCGCTGATCAGCACCGGCGCGATTGGTGTCTGGCTGATCCGTGACAACGTCGATCTCGCATTCCGCTTCACCGCGCTCGCCACCTATTCGGGCATCCAGGATTATCTCTTCGCGACCATTCCGCTCTTCGTGCTGATGGGCCTGCTCGTCAGCATTTCCGATGTCGGCAAGGACACGTTCGCCGTGGCCCAGGCGGCGCTGCACCGGATACGCGGCGGTCTCGGAATGGCGACGGTTGCTGCCAACGCGGTATTTGCCGCCGTCACCGGTGTGTCGATCGCATCGGCCGCTGTCTTCACCAAGGTCGCGGTGCCGGAAATGGTCCGCCATGGCTACACGATGAAATTCGCGTCCGGCACGGTCGCGGGGTCATCGATCCTCGGGATGCTGATCCCGCCGAGCCTGCTGATGATCGTCTATGGCGTTCTGTCCGAGGTATCCATCGGCAAGATGTTTGTCGCCGGCGTCATTCCGGGTGTCATCATCGCCATCGGCTTTGCCGTGATGATCTGGGTCTATGCCACGGTCTGGCCGCACAAGATCTTCGTCGATCCGGGCAAGCCCGAGGACACTGGCGGGCCGGTCATGGGCATCCGCGAGATGCTCGCGAAATCGGTTCCCATCGGCTGTCTGGTCGTCCTCATCCTCGGCGGTCTCTATACCGGCTTCTTCACGCCGACCGAGGCCGGTGCCGTCGGTGCGGCCGGCGCCCTGGTCATCGCCCTCGTCAGGCGACGTCTCGACTGGCCGAAATTCTGGCGCGTGCTGAAGGAATCCGGGCTCGTCTCGGCCTCGATCCTTTTCCTGCTCATCGCGGCGAGCCTTTATTCCCGGATGCTGTCCATGGCTGGCGTACCCAATGCCATTGGTGATTTCGTCCAGCATCTGGGCCTCGGCCCCTACGGCTTTCTGTTCGCCTTCGTCATCGTGATCCTGCTGATGGGCATGATCCTGGATTCCACCTCGATCCTCCTGATCATGGTACCGATCGGCGCCCCGATCGCGTCATCGATGGGGTTCGACCTGATCCATTTCGGCATTGTCACCATCATTGCCGTCGAGATGGGACTGCTGACGCCGCCCTTTGGCATCTCGGTCTTCACGGTCAAAGCCACGCTCGGCGATCCCAGCGTGAAGATCGAGACGATCTTCGCCGGCTCCATGCCCTATGTGACCGTCATGGCGATCGCACTGCTTTTCATCGCGCTGTTCCCACCGCTCTCCACGCTTCTGGTGCGCTAGCCGCCCTCCTGGTCGGCTTCGCCCTGCCCCTCGCCTGACACGCTAGTCCTCGGACTTTGCCGCTTCTGCCTTCAGCGGCGTGAGCCATTTCAGGGTCATCACCGTGAACACCGCGATGACGGTTGCCACGGCATAGGAACCGAGACCGACCGCAGTACCGATGGCGCCAGTCGCCCACAGGCTGGCCGCTGTCGCCGTGCCCTTGACCGAATCCTTGAGCTTGAGGATCGCGCCGCCGCCGATGAAGCCGACACCGGTGATCAGGCCCTCGACGATCTTGGCCATGGCGTCCGGATGCTCGCCATAGCGCGCCTCCGCGGCCTGGATGAATCCGCAGCACGCGATGGCAACCAGCGGAAAGGTCCGCAGACCGGCGCTGCGTTCCTCCTGCTCCCGGTCCCAGCCGATCGGCAGCGCCAGGATATAGGCGCCGAGCAAGGCCGCCAGATGCGGCAGGAAGGCTTGAAGGTCGAAGTAGTTTGTCATGATGCCGCCTGTGACGATGCGGGCTGCAACGCGTCAGGGCCCGACCGGGTTCCCCCATGCGGCATCGTGTCGGCCGCGGTGCGGCCCAAGCCAGCGGCCGAAAACACGGGGAGCAGACGAGTGCCTCCTCTCAGCATCGGCCCAATAGCCTATCGGGCGCCCTTCGATCATTGTGTATCACGGGCGCCTCGGCGGTAACGCGCCGACGGCATGCGAGGGAATGCGAGACATGGGGCCACTCGAAGGGATCAGGATCGTCGACCTGACATCCGTGCTCATGGGGCCGTCCGCCAGCCAGATGCTCGGCGACATGGGCGCCGAGATCATCAAGGTGGAGGCCCCCGACGGCGACGTGATCCGCCAGATCGGCCCGATGAAGAACCCCGGAATGGGGCCGATCTTCCTCAATGCCAACCGGTCCAAGCGCAGCATCTGCCTCGACCTGAAGAGCCCGGCGGGGCTGGAGGCCCTCAAGCTGCTGATCGCACGCGCCGACGTGCTGATGTACAATATCCGGCCCAAGGCCATGGAACGCCTGGGGCTTGGCTATGAGGCGGTCGCGGCGATCAATCCCCGGATAATCTATGCCGGCCTGTTCGGCTTCGCCCAGAACGGCCCCTATGCCGCTGATCCCGCCTATGACGACCTGATCCAGGGCGGATCGACGCTGTCGTCGCTTATCGCCAAGGCCGGCGACGGCACGCCGCGCTATGTGCCGACCGCCGTCGCCGACCGGATGGTTGGCCTCACCGCCGCAGGCGTGATCTGCGCCACCCTGGTCAACCAGCAACGCACCGGCATTGGCCAGCGCGTCGATATCCCGATGTTCGAGACCATGGTGTCGACCGTGCTCGGCGACCATCTCGGCGGTCTGACCTTCGATCCCCCCCTCGACCGGGGCGGCTATTCCCGGCAATTGTCACCGCAGCGCCGGCCCTACCGCACCCGCGACGGCTATGTCTGCGCGCTCGTCTACACAGACAAGCACTGGACCAACTTCCTCGGCGCCATCGGCATGCCGGACCTGCCAATCCAGGATCCGCGCTTCGCCGGTTTCGCCAACCGGATCGCCAATATCGACTTCGTCTATGGCGAGCTCTCGTCCTGGTTCGAGGCCCGCACCACAGACGAATGGCTGGCGCTGCTGCGCAAGGCGGACGTGCCGGTCATGCCGATGCACGATTTCGACAGCGTGCTCGCCGACCCGCACCTCGTCGCGACCGATTTCTTCCAGATGATGGATCATCCGACCGAAGGCCGGTTGCGCTCCATGCGCATGGGCGCGACCTGGTCCGGCACACCGACCGAGACCGCCCGCCTCGCTCCCCGTCTCGGCGAACACGGACGCGACGTGCTGGCCGAGGCCGGCATGGCGGGCGACGAGATCGAGCGCCTTGTTGCGGCGGGCGTGCTGGTCATTCCCGACGGTTCCCGCAACGATCCCCTGTGACGGAGCACCCGGATGGACTTTGCCCTCACCAAGGACCAGCAAGCCATTCGCGAGGCCGTGGCTGGCATCTGCTCGCGCTTTGGCGATGAGTACTGGCTGGAGCGTGACCGCAAGGGCGGCTTTCCCGAGGACTTCTTCCAGGCCCTTGCGGCTGCTGGCTGGCTCGGCATCTGTATCCCCGAGGAATATGGCGGCTCCGGCCTCGGCATCACCGACGCGGCGGTCATGATGCAGGCGATCTCCCAGTCGGGAGCCGGCATGTCGGGGGCATCCGCCGTCCATATCAATGTCTTCGGTCTGCATCCCGTCGTCGTCTTCGGCAATGACGAGCAGAAGCAGCGCATCCTGCCGCCCATGGTGCAGGGCCGCGAAAAGACCTGCTTCGCGGTCACCGAGCCCAATACCGGCCTCAACACCACGCAGCTGAAGACCCGCGCGGTCCGCAAGGGCGATCGCTATGTCGTCGATGGCCAGAAGGTCTGGATCTCGACCGCGCAGGTCGCCGACCGCATGCTGCTCCTGGCGCGCACCACGCCCCTGGACGAGGTCACCAAGCCGACGCTCGGGCTGTCGCTGTTCTGCACGCCGTTCGACCGGACGAAGATCAAGGTCCACGAGATCGAGAAGATGGGCCGCAAGGCCGTCGATTCAAACGAGCTGTTCATCGAGGGGCTGGAGGTGCCCGTCGAAGACCGCATCGGCGAGGAAGGGCGCGGCTTCGAATACATCCTCCATGGCATGAATCCGGAGCGGATCCTGATCGCCGCCGAAGCCGTCGGCCTCGGCAAGCTGGCGCTTTCCCGCGCCACCGCCTATGCGCGGGACCGGATCGTGTTCAACCGCCCGATCGGCCAGAATCAGGCCATCCAGCATCCGCTTGCCAAGAACTGGATGGAGCTCGAAGCCGCCGAACTGATGATCATGAAGGCGGCCTGGGAATATGATTCCGGCCTGCCCTGCGGCGCCTCCGCCAATGCCGCCAAATATCTGGCGGGCGAGGCCGGTTTCGATGCCTGCCAGCAGGCGATCATGACCCATGGCGGCTTCGGCTATGCCAAGGAATATCACGTGGAGCGCTACCTGCGCGAGGCGCTGATCCCGCGCATCGCCCCCATCAGCCCGCAGCTCATCCTGAGCTTCATTGCCGAGCGCGTGCTGGGACTGCCGAAGTCCTACTGAGCCGGCTCAGATGGTTGCCGCATACCAGCACTGCCCTTGCATGGCATGGCCGTTGCTGGTCCCGTGGGGTCGAAACGCAGTCCCCTGAGAGCCCCCATGCCCAAGCTTCCCTCCCTTCGTTCAGCCCTCGTGGCTCTCTCCATCGCCTGTGCCGGGGCGGTGCCCGGCGCCCAGGCCGCCGGCACTCTGGTTGCGGTTCTGGAAGCCGAAATCGTCACGCTCGATCCGCATTTCACGCCCGCCTACATCACGCGCACCTTCGGCTACATGGTGTTCGACACGCTGTTCGCCATGGATTCCAAGGGCGAGATCAAGCCGCAGATGGTCCAGTCCTGGCAGGTGTCCGAGGACCGGCTGACCTACACGTTCACGCTGCGCGACGGCCTGAAGTTCCATGACGGCCAGCCAGTGACCGCCGCCGACTGCGTGGCCTCGCTGAAGCGCTGGGGCCAGCGCAATGCGCTGGGACGCCGGTTGTTCGCCGCGACCGCATCCATCCAGGCAACCGATTCCAAGACCTTCGTCATCAAGCTCAAGGAACCCTTCGGCCTCGTCATCGACGCGCTCGGCCATCCGGTCAGCCCCGGCGCCTTCATGATGCCGGAGCGGCTTGCCAACACGCCGCCCGAGCAGCGCATCACCGAGATCATCGGCTCGGGCCCCTTCGTCTATCGCCGCGAGGATCATCGCTCCGGCGACCGGATGGTGCTCCGCCGCAATGCGGACTACGTGCCGCGCTCCGAGCCCGCCGACTTCCTCGCCGGCGGCAAGCGCGTCACGCTCGACGCCTTGGAGATCCGCGTGATTCCCGATGGCAGCACCGCGGCCTCCGCGCTGCAGGTCGGCGAGATCGACTTCATGCAATATGCCCCCTTCGATCTTCTGGGCGTGCTGGAGAAGAACAACCGCGTCCGCGTGCAGAATTTCACCGGCCCGCACATGTTCGCCGGCGCCTACCGGCTGAACGCCACGCAGAAGCCCTTCGATGATCCGGCGATCCGCCGCGTGCTGTGGAAGCTGGTCGACCAGCGCGAGGTCATCGCGGGCCTCGGCCTCTCGTCGAACTATGGCGGCCCTTGCGCCAGCTATTTCATGTGCGGCAGCGCCTATGAGAGCACCGCCGGAACGGAGGCTGCCGCCAATCCGTCCGTCGAAGCGGCACGTGCCGCCCTTCGCGCCACCCGCTATGCTGGCGAACCCGTGGTCGTCCTGCAGGCAAGCGATCTCGAGGCGCCGCGCGTCTCGGCGCAGGTGCTCGCCGAGAAGCTCAAGGCCGCCGGCTTCAATGTCGATCTGCAGGTTATGGATTGGGCCTCGGTGCTGGCCCGGCGCGCCAAGCGCGAGGGCTGGAGCGTCTATGGCGTCCATGCCGGCGGCTTCGACCTTGCTTCGCCCCTGACCAATGTGATGGTCGCGTTCAACTGCGCCGACTACACCGGCTGGCAGTGCGACGAGCGGATTTCCCCGCTGCTCGAGGCCTTCACCAAGGCCGCGACGGACGCCGAGCGCAAGACCATCGCGTCCCAGATCCAGACCATCATGTACGATCAGGCCCCGGGCATCCCGTGGGGACAATTTGCCCAGCCTGCTGCCTATCGCGCCAATCTGCGCAATCTGATCCCGTCCGCCATTCCCGTGTTCTGGAACGTCGAGAAGTAAGCGCATGTATGATGTCATCGTGGTCGGCGGCGGCTCTGCCGGCGCCGCCGTTGCCGCCCGTCTGTCCGAGGACAAGGGCCGCCGTGTGCTGCTGCTGGAGGCGGGTCTCGACTGGCGCGCCGACGAGGCCCCCTGGGAGATCCGGACGCCGAACCCGATCCCGATCATTCATCGGCGCGAGTTCCAGGAAAAATGGCAATGGCCTGATCTTCACACCCGCCGGGTCGCCGGCCAGCCCCAGCGCTTCTACTGGCGCGGCAAGGGCTTGGGCGGCTCTTCCATGATGAACGGCCAGATCGCCATTCGCGGCGTGGCCGATGCCTTTGACGAATGGGCCTCGCTTGGCTGCACCGGCTGGTCGGCCAGCGAGATCATGCCGCTCTTCTCGGTGATCGAGGACGATCTCGCCTTCGGCGATCGTCCGGGCCACGGCAAGGGCGGTCCCCTGCCCGTCTATCGCGCGCCACTGGAGACCTGGGGCCCGGTCGACAAGGGACTGCGGGGCGCGGCCCTCGGCAGCGGCTATGCCTGGTGTGACGACCTCAACGGCCCGGATGGCGAGGGTGTCGCCTGCTATCCGATCAACAGCCGGGACCTTCGGCGCATCACCACCAACGAGGGCTATCTGGAGCCGGCGCGCAGCCGGGCCAATCTGGAGATCCGGGGCCACGCGCTGGTCGAGCGGGTGGTCATCCGCGACGGCAAGGCGGCCGGCGTCATCGTCCGCACCGAAGGCCTGGGTATCTCGGAACTATCGGCGCGCGAGATCGTGCTCTGCGGCGGCGCCATCCACAGCCCGGCCATCCTTCTCCGCTCCGGCATCGGGCCTGCGGCGGAACTCGCAGCCATGGGCATCGCCGTTGAACGGGACCTGCCGGTCGGCCGGCACTATTTCGACCATCCGTTGTTCCGCGCAACCGTCGAACTGCGCGAGGACCTGCGGCCAACCGATCCCGACACCCGCCACACCAACAGCTGCGTGACCTATTCGTCCGGCCTCGCCAATGGCGGCAAGCGCGACATGATCCTGATCGGCTTCAACCATCGCGGCGTCGAAAATCCGGCGCGCTCCGGCGCCATTGGCGCCGGCCTGTTCAATGCCTTCTCGCGCGGCACGCTGAAACTCGCTTCGCCGGACGCCGCGATCGATCCGGTAGTCGAGGAGAACATGCTGGCCGACCCACTGGACATGGAGCGCATGGTCGATGCAGTGAAGCGACTGGCCGTGCTCGCCGTTCATCCGGCGCTCGCCGGCATCGCGACATCGATCCGGATGGGTGACACCGACCTCACCATGCCGCAAGCAGCAGCCCTGCCGGTGGCGGAGCTTGAGGCCGTTCTCCGTCAGGAAACTGGCGATATCCAGCACGCCGCAGGTTCGTGCCGCATGTCCGGCTTCGGCGATGCCGACGGCGTGGTCAATCCGGATGGGACGGTGAAAGGCATCGGCGCGCTGCGCGTGGCGGATGCCTCCATCATGCCGTCCGATTGCCGCGCCAACACGCATCTCACCACGGTGGTGATCGGCGAGAAGATCGCTGGCCTGATGCGGGCCGCAAGCTGACCCTGCGCAGCGGCGGCTCAGGAGGCCGCCGCGCGCACACCGCAGAAGCGGACGATGCTCTGGGCGACGACCTGCGCTGTCTCGATCACCGACGAGATCAGTACATATTCGTCGGGGCCGTGCTGGGCGGCGCCGGTCGGCCCATAGACTACGCCGGGGATCCCCTCGGCCGCGTAGTGCGCAGCATCGGTGACACCGAGGCTGCCGACGATCTCCGGCGCCCGGCCCCGTGCCTCGACACTCGCCTTCACCGCCTGCACCAGGCCGTGCTCCAGCGGCGTGTTCACCGGCGGGAAATGGAGATCGGCCAATTCCCAGCGGATTTCCGGCGGATGGTCGCGGAGCCAAGGGTCAGCTGCAGCGAACCGCGCCACCCATTCCTCGAACTCGCGGCGGATGTCGGCCGAGGTCTCGTTCGGCAGGAACTTCATGTCGAAGTCGATGACGCAGAGATCCGGCACCATGGCGGGATTGGACAGGATGGTCGGCAGGCCATCAGGCCCCATGCCGCATCCGGACACCATCACGCCGGGGCTGATCGTGTTCATGCCGGCCGGCATGCCGGGGAAGCTCTTGGCGATGCCCCACTGGGTCTCGAGCTCGCGCAGCGAGGCGAGCAGCCGCGCGCCGAGTTCGATGGCGTTGACGCTCTTCACCGGCACGCTGGCGGCGGCTTCCGAGGGATAGATCGACGCAAAGCGTCGCGCCGAATGACCGCTCAAGCCGCGCAATGTCACCCGCACCCATTCGAGGCCGCCCGCCCAGGGACGGATCGCACCGGCGCTGGGCTCGCAGATCAGCACACCTGCCGGCGCGGGTCTGAGCGCTGCCGCCGCCATCGCGCCGAAGCCGCCGGCCTCCTCGTCGACGACAGCGTGGAACTCCAGCCGCCCGTCGAGTGTCAGCCCCAGCCTGGAGATCGCCCGGCAGGCGACGAGGGCCGCCGCAAGACCCGCTTTCATGTCGCAGGAACCGCGCCCATACAGCTTGTCGCCGCGCACTTCGGCGCCAAAGGGATCGACGGTCCAGCCGGCAAGATCGCCCTGCGGCACCACGTCGACATGGCCGCAGACGGCGAGGCTCCGCGCGTCCGATCCCGCCCACCGGCCGATCAGGTTGGGACGGTCGGGCAGCGGGAAGCTGCGCTCCGTCATGAAGCCCAGGCCCTGCAGCTCGGCCTCGATGATGTCCTGCACCTCGGGCTCCCGATTCCACTGGGGATCGCGCAGGAACTTCGGATTGACCGACGGCATCTGCACCAGCCGGCTGAGCAGGTCGACGAGGTGGTCCCGGTCGGCGGCAATGGCCTTGTCCAGGGCGTCCAGAAGGGCGGGCGAAGGCGCAGCGGGGGCGTTGGTCACGGGCAGGTCCGGTATGTTTCTTTCATTACATTATTGCAAATTCTGAAGTCCCTGCAATAAATATGACATCGAGACCGAGGGCTTTCGTGCTCATGATCGGTCAGGATCGACCAGTCATTTGCGGGATGGACACGATGGATCGCAGGCGCTTCGTTATTTCCTCATCGGCGGGCCTCGCAGCCCTCTCGGCCCCCCGCCTGTCGCTCGCCGCAGGCGGCGGCACGTTGAAATTCGTGCCCCATGCCGACCTGACGGTCATCGACCCGACCTGGAGCAATGCCTACGTCACTCGGAACCATGGCTACATGGTCTTCGACACACTGTTCGGTCAGGATTCCAAGTTCGGCTACCAGCCGCAGATGCTGGAAAGCGCGGTCACCGACCAGGACGGCAAGCGCTGGACGCTGAAACTGCGCGACGGCCTGAAGTTCCATGACGGCTCGCCGGTACTCGCGCGCGATTGCGTGGCGAGCCTTCGCCGCTGGGCCGGCCGCGACGACCTGGGCAAGGCCCTGTTCGCCGTGACCGACGAGCTCTCGGCATCCGATGACGCAACCATCGTGTTCCGGTTGAAGCGCCCCTACCCGCTCCTGCCCATGGCACTCGGCAAGACCGGCTTGATGATGGCCGCCATCATGCCCGAGCGGATCGCCAAGGCCGACCCCGACAAGCAGATCACCGAGATGGTCGGCAGCGGCCCCTACCGCTTCAAGGCCGACGAACGCATTGCTGGCGACCGCGCCGTCTACGAGCGCTTCGCCGACTACAAGCCGCGCAGCTCGGGCAATCCGGATGGCACGGCCGGTCCGAAGGTCGCCCATTTCGACCGCGTCGAATGGCGGATCATCCCCGATGCCTCGACGGCTGGCGGCGCGCTGCGTACCGGCGAGATCGACTGGTGGGAGCTGCCGAGCGCCGACATGCTGCCGCTGCTGCGCAATGCCCGCGGCGTGAAGGTCGAGGAGCTCGATCCGACCGGCTACATGGTGTCGCTGCGCGTCAACCACCTGCAGGGACCGACCGCCAATCCGGCGATCCGCCGCCTCATGCTCCAGGCCATTGTCCAGCGCGACATCGCCATGGGCATGGCGGGTACAGACCCCAAGCTGTGGCGCGACAAGGTCGGCTATTTCTGTCCCGAGACCGAATTTGCCAACGATGCCGGGATGGCTGCGCTCACCAGCCCCCGCGATCCCGCCGCCATCAAGCGCCAGCTCGCCGAGGCCGGCTATAAGGGCGAGAAGATCGTTCTGATGGACCCGGGCGATCTCCAGGTGAATTCGGTCGGCACTGCGGTCGTGGCCGATACGCTGAAGCGCTCCGGCTTCAATATCGAGAGCATCACCATGGACTGGGGCACGCTGCTGCAGCGCCGGAACAAGAAGGACCCGATCGCCGACGGCGGCTGGAGCATCTATCTCGTGCAGAATTCCGGCGCCGACCTGCTGAACCCCGCCGTTCACGGCCAGCTTCGCGGCAATGGCAGCCTGATCAACGGCTGGTGCACCAGCCCCGGCATCGAGGCCCAGCGCGACGCCTGGATGAATGCCACGACCGCGGCTGATCAGATCGCGGCTGCCCGCAAGCTGCAGGAACAGGCCTTCGTCGACGTGCCCTATATCCCGCTCGGCCAGGTCGCGCAGTTGACCGCGCTGCGTGCCGATCTCGGCGGCATGGTCAAGGGCATGCCGGTGTTCTGGAACATGAAGCGCGGTTGACAGCCGGAATCGGATTCCGATGACGATCCGCGACACGCTGACCGACCCGGCGCTCAGGCTCACGCCTGCCGAGCGCCGGCTGGCGCGCGCCATCCTTGCCAATTATCCGGTCGCCGGCCTCGGCACGGTCGCGGCGCTGGCATCGCGGGCGGAGGTCAGCGATCCCACCGTGGTGCGCTTCGCGGCGAAGCTCGGCTTCCCGAGTTTCGTCGCCTTCCAGGAAACGCTGCTCGGCGAGGTCGAGCAGCGGCTTCACTCGCCCCTGATGATGATGGAGGTCCGGCGCGGTGTGCCCGAGGGCAGCCATCCCCTCGTCGCCTATGCCCGCGCCGTCGCCGACCGGCTTGCCGCCGACAATGATGGCCTCACCCCCGGCGAATTCGACCGCGCCATCGAGATGCTGGCCACAGCCCGCGGCCGCATCCTGCTGCTTGGCGGCCGGTTCAGCGGCTTTCTTGCCGGCATCCTGGAGGCGCATCTCCACCAGCTGCGCCCCTCGACGATCCTGCTTGCCGGTCCCGGAGCCGATCTGGTCGACCGCCTCGCCGACATTTCCAGCCGCGACACGCTGATCGTCTTCGACTATCGCCGCTACCAGACCGATATCGTGGCCTTCGCGGCCCAGGCCAAGGCCCGCGGCGCCCAGATGATCCTGTTCACCGACCACTGGGGATCACCGATCGCCGACCAGGCGGACGTCGTGCTGGGAGCGGCGGTCGAGGCGCCCTCGCTGTTCGACACGATGGTGCCGGCGCTCGCCCAGGTCGAGGCGCTGGCCACCCGGCTGGCCGAACGGCTGGGGAAACCGGCCCTCCAGCGCATCGAGACCATCGAGCGCATCCGATCCGAGAATTCCATTACCGTCGGCCCCCAGCGGACGACAGGACGAGGGCCTCATGCAGCCGATGACACGTGACGCAGCCTTCGTGCGCGACGAGACGGCCATCCTCTTCGTTGATGTCCAGAAGGCCTTCGCGCTGCCGGGCCGCGATCCCGCTCATCCCGAGCGCGACGCCGACCATCCCTTCTACCGGCGGCTGTCATCAACCGTGATCCCGAACCAGATGAGGCTGCTGGAGGCCGCGCGCGCCTCGGGGCTGAACGTCGTCCATACCGTGATCCGGGCGCTGACCCATGATGGCCGCGACCGCTCGCTCGACCACAAGCTCTCCGACATCCTGATCGCGAAGGATGATCCGGGTGGCGACGTGATCGATGAACTGGCTCCCCGCGGCAATGAGATCGTCCTGCCGAAATCCTCGTCCGGCGTCTTCAACTCCACCAATATCGACTACATCCTGCGCAATCTCGGCGTCCGCTTTCTCATTGTCGCCGGCATCGTCACCGACCAGTGCGTCGACATGGCGGTGCGCGACGCGGCCGACCGCGGCTATTTCGTCTCGCTGCCGCATGATGCTTGCGCCGCCTACACCGACGAGCGCCACCAGGCCGCACTGGCCGTGCTCAAGGGCTATAGCTGGCTGACCGATACGGACACGCTGGTCGCCCGCATCGAAGCTCTCGCGGAGGCATGATCGTGATGCCTGTTCAGCCAACACCCATGACCACCCTGGTCACAACCGACTATTCCGGCATCACCCGCGGGCGGTCGATCCTGACCTCGGACTTCGAGGCCGATTCCGGCTGCTCCGTTGGCTGGGTTCCCGCCAACCAGTCGCTGACGCCCTTCGACACGATCGATCCGAACAGCATCTGGGGCTCCGGCGGCGACCTGCGCCTCAAGCCCGACCGGGACGCCCGCTACACGACCCTCATGCCCGGCGCCACGACGCCGCTGGACATGGTGATGAGCGATATCGTCGAACTCGACGGCACGCCATGGCTTGCCTGCCCGAGGTCATTCCTCAAGCAGGCGCTGTCTGACCTGCACAAGGAGACCGGCCTGACGCTGGCCGGCGCCTTCGAGCACGAATTCACCGTTCTGGGCGAGCCGTTCACGCCAGCACCTGCCTTCTCGGTCCAGGCCTTCCGGCGGGCCGATCCGCTGGGGCCAGTCGTGATGGCGGCACTGGCCGAGGCGGGGCTGAAGGCGGACACGTTCATCGCGGAATATGGCCGCGACCAGTTCGAGGTGACGGTCGGGCCGGCGCGCGGCGTTGCCATCGCCGATCAGGCGGTGGCGCTGCGCGAGATCATCCGCGAAGCCGCCAGGCTCCGCGGCATCCGCACGAGCTTCGCGCCGAAGATCGAGCCGGACACGGTCGGCAATGGCGTCCATGTCCACATGAGCTTCGTCGATCAGACCGGCGCCAATGCGCTGTTCGATTCCGCAGCTCCCGGAAGGCTCTCCAAGGTCGGCGCGGCCTTCGCTGCCGGCATCGTCCGTCACATGCCGGCGCTGGTCGCTGTCACCGCGCCAAGCGTCTCGTCCTATATGCGCCTCAAGCCGCACAATTGGAGTGCCAGCTACACCTGGCTGGGCGACCAGGACCGCGAGGCGAGCCTGCGCATCTGCCCGACGCCAACACTCGGCGGAAAGTCGCCGGCGAAGAGCTTCAACATCGAGTTCCGCGCCTGCGACGCCACCGCCTCGCCGCATCTGGCGCTGGGCATGCTGGTGAGAGCCGGCCTTGAGGGCATTCGTGCGCGACTGCCACTGCCGCCGATCTTCTCGGGCGATCCCGAAGCGCTTGAAGCCGCCGAACGCGAGAAGCTCGGCCTTCGGCGTCTGCCGCAAAGCCTGCCGGCCGCCCTCGATTGCCTGGAGGCCGACCCGCTCGCCCGCACATTCCTTGCGCCCAAGGCGCTGACCACCTATTGCGGCATGAAGCGCACCGAGATCGACGTCGTCGCTGGCCTGAGCCCAGCCGAGCTCTGCGCGCGCTATGCGGGGATCTATTGATGGCAGCGAACACGGCCATGGCGCTTCCCCCGGCCGATCCGCCTGTGCTGACCGTGCTGCGCCCGCAGGGGCGATCCCCGATCGTGCTGGTCTGCGAACACGCCTCAAACCATATCCCTGCCGAATATGGCGACCTCGGCCTGCCCGAAGCCGAGCTGCAACGGCACATCGCCTGGGATATCGGCGCCGAGGGCCTGACCCGCAGGCTGTCCGAACTGCTCGACGCACCGGCTTTCATCGCGGGATGGTCGCGCCTGCTGATCGACGGCAATAGGCCGCCGGGGGCGCCGAGCAGCATCCCCGAAATCAGCGAGGCGACCGTTGTTCCCGGCAATGCCGGACTGTCGGCAGCCGAGGCCGCGGCACGCGCCGAGCGCTTCTTCAGACCGTTCCACGACGGCCTCGCCCGTCATCTTGATCAGCGGATGGCAGCCGGCCGCGAGACGCGTGTCGTCGGCGTCCACTCGTTCACACCGGTCTTCCTCGGTGTCCCGCGCCGCTGGCACGCGGGCATCCTGTTCCAGCACGCGACCGAATGGGGCCACCGCGCCGTCGCGGCGCTCGATCGGCCCGGCCGCCCGGTCGTCGCGAACGAACCGTACCGGATCGAGGAAGACACCGACTATCTCGTGCCGATCCAGGCGGAGAAGCGCGGGCTTCAGGCGATCCTTCTGGAGATCCGCCAGGATCTGCTGGCAACGCCAAAGCACCAGGACGAATGGGCGCGCGAGCTCGCGCCGATCCTGTAGCAGCCGATCCGGCCGATCAGTCGAGAATCCACGGCGGGCTGCGGAAGCGCTGGCTCAGCATGTCGATGAAACAGCGCACCTTTGGCGAAATGTGCTTGGCATGCGTGAAGGCCACATAGATGCCCGCCTCCGGAATGCTGCTCCAGTCGGTCAGCAGCGGGATCAGTTCCCCGCGCCGGATGCTGTCATGGCAGAGATAGGCGGCGATCACCGATATGCCGGCGCCCCGCCGCGTCGCCTCCAGCACGGCTTCGGAATTGTCGGATCGGAAATCACCGCTGACCTTGACGACCTCCACGTCGTCGCCGCGCTGGAAGCGCCAGACATTTCCGCCCGCCGAATAATGGGTGAAGCTCATGCAGCTGTGGGTCGCGAGATCGGCCGGCACGAGGGGTGTTCCGCAGCGCGCGAGATAACCTGGCGACGCCACGACCCAGCGCTTGTTGGCGGCGATCTTGCGGACGATCAGGTTGGAATCCGGGAGATGGCCGATCCGCACCACAAGGTCATAGGCCTCCTCGATGAGGTTGACGAAGCGATCGGAATAATTCGCCTCGACCCTGACATCCGGGTACTGCTCCATGAAGTCGAGGATGGCCGAGGACAGGTGCAGCCGGCCGAACGCGACGGGAATGCTGATCCGCAAAAGGCCGCGCGGCTCGGTGCTGAGTGACTCCACCAACGCCTCGGCCTGGGCAAGACCGCCGAGCACCGTCACGCATTGATCGTAATAGAGGCGGCCTGCCTCCGTCATCGCCACACGTCGCGTGGTGCGCTCCAGAAGCCTTGTGCCAAGTGAATCCTCCAGCCGTGTCACCTTGCGGCTGATGGTGGAGGGTGTCTGTCCCAGCGCATTGGCGGCTTCGACGAAGCTCAGATGCTCCGCAACCGCGACAAACGAGGTGATCAGGCCGAGCCGCTCGACATCGATCGCGGCTTTCTGCTTCGCGTGGATGAAGTTCATTGCGGCTCCCGTCGGATCGCCAACCCCAGCACAGGGTGCTCAGCAATTCGGGGACCAACCGGCGCGATGCCGCCGCAGGGCAGCCTCGCGCCAGTCGCTTGTCATGGTATCGGCAGACGCCGACTCACTCCGCCATGTAGGCCTTGGAGAAGGTGCCCTCGAAACCTTCGGCATTCACTGTGTGGCCCTGGGCCACCACATTGTGGATGGTTTGCCAGGTTGCCATGGCCAGCGGCAGGTTCGGCACCTCGATCTTGACGATCTCCTGGACCCGCATCCAGGCCGCAATGCGCTTGTCCTTGTCGGGCTCGACACTGGCCTGTTCAAGCAGCCCATCCACCTCGGCATTGGCATAATGGGTGCCGTTGGAGAACGGCACGCCGCGCAGGTAGTTCTTCGACCAGTAGAGGCGCTGCACGCCAACATTGGGGTCGAACAGATTGCTGATCGAGGCGAGATGGATGCCGAATTCGCGGTCGGTATAGACGCGCTTCACCAGCGTTCCCATGTCCTGGCTGCGCAGATCGATGCCGATGCCGGCGCGCGCCAGCGACGAGCGCAGGAATTCCGCCACCGGCCGCTGATCCTCGCCGGTATAGTCGAGGTTGATGGTGAAGCGCATGGCATTGCCGCGGCGCGCATGGCCGGCTTCGTCGAGCAGCTTCTGCGCGGCGCCGACATTGAACGGATAGGGCGTCGGCCGGGCGTCGTGGAACTCCTTGTGATAGGGCACGACCGGGCTCGCCGAGGGTACGGCATTCCCATAGAAGACGATCCGGCAGAGCGCCGCCCGGTCCACGCAATGGGCAATCGCCTGGCGGATCTTCAGATCCTTGAGGTAGGGATTGTCGAGGTTGAACTCGGCGATGATGATGTTCGGCGGATCATAGGCATAGCCCTTGGGCTCAAACCGGATCTGCGGCAGCGCCTTCAGCCGCTCCACGTCGCGATAGGGCACCGGCGTGCGATAGCCGACATGGACGCTGCCGGTCTCGAAGGCGATCGTGCGCGCCGCCGGATCGAGGATGAAGCGGACGATCAGCTTGTCGAGATAGGCCGCGTCCTTGTCCCAATAGTTTGGATTGCGCTCCCAGATGGCATGGCTGCCGCGCACCCATTCCTTGAAGACATAGGGGCCGGTACCGATCGGCGCGGTATTGTTCGGATGGGAAAGAGGATCGGCCTCGCCATAGACGTGCTTCGGCACGATCGCCGTCTCCATGGCCGCGAGCGCGGTCAACAGGAACGGCGTCGGCTTCGACAGTTTCAGGACGACCGTGTGAGGATCGATCGCCTCCGCCGAGGTCATGAACTGGAAGGTCGAGCGGCCGCGCGGATGCAGCCGCTTCACCGTCTGCAACGAAAACACCACGTCGTCGGCGGTGAAATCCTTGCCATCATGCCACTTCACGCCCTGGCGCAGCTTGAACGTGTAGGTCAACCCGTCCGGCGCGACACTCCATTCGGTCGCAAGCGACGGCAGCGGTTTCAGGTTGTCGTCATATTGCAGCAGCCCTTCTGTCGAGCGCGCGGTGAGCGCGATGCTGCTCGAATTGACGAAGGAGAGCAGCGCGGGCGGCTCCGACTGCATGACCATGATCATGGTCCCGCCCTTCTTCGGCGCTGCGGCCTGGGCGGCGGCATCGAAGGAGCGTCCGGCCAAGCCCACGGCGGGAAGGGATGCGAGTGCGCCGACGACCGCACGGCGCGTCAGGTTCGGATTGTGCTTCGGCAAGGTCCTGCTCCTGTTCGATGGGTCCGGCTTTGGCCTGACGGTCAGGCCGATGGGTCAAATCGATAGATGTCGCGCGCCGCCTCAGGCGAAATGCGTCCCTCGGCAAGGTCGGCCTCGACCAGCGACCGCAAACGCTGCGCCGGATCGCCCAGCCCGCCGCCGCCCGGCGTCATGACGATCAACCGGTCGCCGGGCACGATGTCGTAGCGCGGCAGCGGCGGAATATCCGGGTTGGAGCGAAGACCGACGCGGCCGAGCGCACCATCGTGGCCACCGGCATAGCCGCGCGCGGGAAAGGTCTGCCGCCCCAGCCGGGCCTGGTACATGAAGGGCTGGTCGATGCTGTTTTCGACTTCGATGACCTGGCCAAGGCCGCCACGCGTCGCACCCGCGCCGCCGCTGTCGGGCCGCAGTTCCTTGCGCCAGACGATCACCGTCGACATGCCCTCGAAGATCTCGATCGGGCCGCCGCGCACGCCGCTCGGGTAGCCCGTGGCCGACAAGCCGTCGCGACCGGGCA
Source organism: Phreatobacter aquaticus (assembly GCF_005160265.1). Classification (NCBI taxonomy): domain Bacteria; kingdom Pseudomonadati; phylum Pseudomonadota; class Alphaproteobacteria; order Hyphomicrobiales; family Phreatobacteraceae; genus Phreatobacter; species Phreatobacter aquaticus. The sequence continues at coordinate 274,420 of NZ_CP039865.1, forward strand.
ACGCGCCCATGCCGCCATTGGTCAGCACGTTGACCGCATAGGTCTGGTCAATCTTCGCCGGGCTGGTGCGCGGTCCCCGCGCATTGATGCGCCAGAGGACCGAGGTGTTCTCGGCCGGCACGCGATCCGGCACGGCCTGGCGCAGGCAGCCGAAGACAAGGTCCGGCATCATCATGCCGATGGTGGCGCGGGCAAAGACGGCCGCGGGCTTCAGCGCGTTGACGATGCAGCCGGGCGGCGCCGAAATTGTCAGCGGTTCCAGCGAGCCCGCATTGTTGGGAATACCGTGCGAGACGATGCAGCCGAGCCCGAAGCTCGTATAGGCATGGGTGTAGCAGAGCGGCACGTTGACATTGTACTTCACCATCTCGGCCGAGCCGGTGAAGTCGACATGGATGCCGCTGTCCGACACCGTCAGCGCGGCCGCCAGCCTGATCGGCTCGCTCGCCGCATCCACCAGCATGGAATGGTGCCAGGTGCCGCGCGGCAGCTTGCGGATCTCCGCCAGCACAGCCTCGCGCGAAGTGTCGATGATGTAGTCCGCCAGCTGGTCGAGCTCGTCGATCGCGAACTCGTCCATCATCTCGAGCAGGCGCTCGCAGCCGACATCGTTGCAGGAGACCAGCGAATAGACGTCGCCGACCGTCTCCACCGGCTCGCGCGTGTTGGCGCGGATCATCTCGAACAGCGTCTCGTTGACAACGCCCTGATCCACGATCTTGAGGATCGGGATATAGAGCCCCTCCATGAACACGTCGGTCGTGTCCATGAACGGCACCGCGCCGCCAATGTCGAAGACGTGGCAATTGCAGGCGACGATGCCGATCAGCCGGCCATCGCGGAAGCAGGGCGTGGTCAGCGAGATGTCGTTGGTGTGCCCCGTGCCCATCCACGGGTCGTTGTGCACGAACACATCGCCCGGCTTCATCACGTCCGCCGGATAGCGATCCAGCACATGGCCGACCGCCAGCGCCATGGAATTGATATGGCCCGGCGTGCCGGTGACCGCCCGCGCCAGCATCCGCCCCTGCGCATCGAAGACGCCTGCGGCGAGATCGCCGGATTCGCGCACGATGGTGGAAAAGGCCGTCCGCTGCAGCGACTGGGCCTGTTCCTCGACCACCGCGATCAGGCGGTTCCACATGATCTGCAGATCGATCAGGCCGACGGTTCCGGTCATGACAGGCCTCTCGGACGGATTGCGGGGAAAAGCACGGTCATTCGGCCGCCTGGGCAACGTTCAGGCCGTAGAGGCTTCGCGCCGCGTCCTGCGAGATCAGCTCATTGGCGAGATCAGCCTCGACCGCCGCGCGATCGCGGGCTGTGGGATCACCTAGCCCGCCGCCGCCCGGCGACTGGATGATGAGGCGCTCGCCCGGCTGTACCGGGAACCGCCCCTTGCCGGAGAGCGCCCTGCCCGTCGACAGCGCGACGACGCCCCTGGCGCCTTCCAGGCCACCGTCGAAACCCTTGGCCGGATGGATGATCCGCTCGTAGGACGATGCCAGCTCGAACATTTCGGGAATGCCGTTCTCGATCTCGATGTCCTGGCCGAGACCGCCGCGCTGACGGCCGGCACCGCCGCTGTCCTGCCGGTACTGCTTGCGCCAGACGATGACGGTGGACATGGACTCGAAGATCTCGACCGGGCCGCCGCGCACACCGCTCGGAAAGCCAGTGGCCGACAGGCCGTCGCGGACGGGGAGCGCACCCATGCCGCCGGTGGTGACGATGCCGACGACGAAACTGTCATTGTGGCGGGCCGGGCTGACACGCGGGCCGCTGACATTGATGCCCCACAGAACGCCGGCGCCCTCCGCCGGCACGCGGTCCGGGATTGCCTGGCGCAGGCAGCCGAAGACGAGGTCCGGCAGCATCAGGCCGACCAGATGGCGGGCAACGACCGCTGCGGGCTTCAGCGCATTGACCACGGTGCCGGGCGGCGCGGACACCGTGCGCGGCTCCAGCGAGCCCGCATTGTTCGGGATGTCGCGGGCGACGATGCAGCCGAGCGCATAGGACGTGTAGGCGATCGTGTAGCAGAACGGCACGTTGAAGTTCTGCTTCACCATGCCCGCCGATCCCGCATAGTCGACATGGATGCCGTCGTCGGAAATGGTCAGCTTTGCCTTCAACTCCAGCGGGCTATCGAAACCGTCGAGTGTCAGACTGCTCGACCAGGAGCCGCGCGGCAGCGCCCGGATATTGGCGAGCACCGCCGCTCGCGAGGCGTCGATGATGTGATCGGCGACGGGCGCAAGATCGTCGATGCCGAACTCGCCCATCGTTTCGACCAGGCGCTCGCAGCCGACATCGTTGCAGGCGATGAGCGAATAGACGTCGCCCTCGGTCTCGATCGGCAGGCGGGTGTTGGCGCGGATCAGTTCCATCAGCGTGTCGTTGACGACGCCACCCTCGACGATCTTCAGGATCGGCAGGTAGAGCCCCTCCATGAACACATCGATGGAGCCGGACATGCGCGGCACGCCGCCGATATCCATCAGATGGCTGTTGCAGGCGAAGATCGCGACGAGCTTGCCATCGCGGAAACAGGGCGTGGTGACGGAGAAGTCGTTGGTGTGGCCGGTACCCATCCAGGGATCGTTGTGGATGAACACATCGCCGGGTTTCATCACATCGGCCGGATAGCGGTCCAGCACATGGCCCACCGCCAGCGCCATGGAATTGATGTGGCCGGGCGTGCCTGTCACCGCCTGGGCGAGCATGCGGCCCCGGACATCGAAGACACCGGCGGCGAGATCGCCGGATTCACGCACGATGGTGGAGAAGGCCGTGCGCTGCAGGGTCTGCGCCTGCTCTTCCACCACGGCGATCAGCCGGTTCCAGAGGATCTGCTTGTCGATCAGTCCAAGGGGGGCCTGCTGGATCATGCCGGCACTCCCTCACGGGCGAGTGTAGCGACCGGCACAATCGCTTCCTTGCGCTCCATCACGATGGAACCGGCGCCGTCGATGAAGACGTCGAAACTGTCGGTGATGAAGGTCGAGGTCTCGGCTTCGGCAATCACCGCCGGGCCGGCGATCCGGGCGCCAGGCTCCAACGTGAAGCGGTTGTAGCGCGGAATGCTGATGACCTTGCCCGACCGGCCGTCGAAGAACGCAGTGGAACCTTCAGCTGCCGGAGCTCCCTTCCGCGCCACCGGGCTGATCGTCTCCGGCAGCACCTGACGGGTCGAGACCGCGACCGACCAGGCCATGATCTCGATCGAGGCATTCGGGATGATGCGTTTGAAGAGAACCTTGTAGGCCGCCTCATATTCGGCGCGGAACACCGCCTCGTCGGCCATGGTCAGCGGCCGGTTCGGCAGTTCGACCGGGATTTCGTGGCCCTGGCCGACATAGCGCATGAAGGCGACGCGCTTCTCGTCGAGCGGCGCGCCATTGGCGGCGCTCTCGACCCAGGCATGGATGTCGCGCGACGTCTCGGTCAGCAGAGCGGTCGCGGCATCGGCATCGAACTCGGCGCCGAGCCGCATGTAGTTGGTCCGCACCAGTTCAAACGAGATCGGTGCCGCCAGGAAGCCGACGGCCGAGCCGACACCCGCATTCGGCGGCACGACGACGCGGGCAGCGCCGATCTTCTCGGCAACCCGCGCGACATGAAGGGGAGCGGCTCCTCCAAACGCGATGACGGTGTGCTGGCTTGCGACGGCCCCGCGCTCGACCGCATGGACGCGGGCAGCACTCGCCATGTTCTCGCAGACCATCTCATAGACGCCATAGGCGGCCATGTTGGCATTCAGCCCGAGCGGCGCGCCGACATGGGTCTCCAGCGCCTTGGCCGCGAGATCGGGATAGAGCGTGATCGTGCCGCCGGCGAAGGTCTTCGGGTCGATCAGGCCGAGTACGACATTGGCATCGGTGACCGCCGGGCGTTCGCCGCCAAGGCCGTAGCAGGCCGGCCCCGGATCGGACGAGGCGCTTTCCGGTCCGACCGTCACGCGGTTCAGCCGGTCGACGCGGGCGATCGAGCCGCCGCCGGCGCCGATCTCCACCATCTCGATCACCGGAATGCGCACCGGCAGGCCACTGCCCTTCAGGAAGCGGGCGGCCCGGTCGACCTCGAACATCCGGACCGTCTCCGACTTGAAGTCGTTGATCAGGCTGATCTTGGCGGTCGTCCCGCCCATGTCGAAGGCGATGACCTTCGGCTCGCCGAGCCTTGCGGCGATCTGGGCGGCGAAGATCGAGCCGCCGGCCGGGCCGGATTCCACCAGTCGTACGGGGAAGCGCTTGGCGAGATCGACCGAGGTCAGGCCACCGCCCGACGTCATCAGGCAGAGGAAACCGCGGAAGCCGCCCTCGGCCAGCTTCTTCTCCATGCGGGTGAGGTAGCCGTCCATCATCGGCTGGACATAGGCATTGGCGACAGCGGTGGAGGTGCGCTCGTACTCGCGGATTTCGGGGCAGACCTCGCTCGACAGGGTGATCGAGATCGCCGGCAGGACGGAGCGCAGCAGTTCGGCGGCACGGCGCTCGTGGACCGGATTGACGTAGGAATGCATGAAGGCGATCGCGACGCTGGCGATGCCCTTGGCCTTCAGCGTCTCGGCCAGCGCCAACACATCGGCTTCGACCAGCGGCAGGCGCACCACACCGCGCGCATCGATCCGCTCGCGCACCGTGAAGCGCAGCGGCCGGGCGACCAGGGGCTTCGGTCGCTCCAGCGCCAGTTCATACTGGTCGTAGCGGCTCTCGGTGCCGATCTCGAGCACGTCGCGAAAACCGTCCGTCGCAATCAGCGCGGTGACCGCGCCGCGCCGCTCGATGATGGCATTGGTCGCAAGCGTCGTGCCGTGAACAAAGGCATCGACCGCCGACAGCGGCTTGCCGGCCTCCGCCAGGATGTCCGTCACCCCGCGCAAAACGCCTTCCTCAGGTGAGGACGGCGTCGTCAGCACCTTGGTTGTCCAGCGGCGGGCTCCCAGCTCCAGGACGACATCGGTGAAGGTCCCGCCGACATCCACCGACAGTTTCAGCTGCTCTGCATCGCTCACGATTGGGATCCCTCAGCCGTTGACACTGGCACCAGGCCGCAAGGCTGCCGACAACCCGTCGGACGCCCGATCGACCACTCAGAGAACCGAAAGTATTCCACGCGGGATCAGCGACCGATATGGCGAGAATGCGCAGGGACTATTGCATTCATCACTGTAATCAAACGGCGGGATCAGGGCCTATCTGCCAATCTTCTGATCAATCGGCATGGAATGCATCACATCCTGCTTATTTTTGAAGCGGGCAGCCGGTTGACCTGCACGGGAGCCCGCCTTGATGATGCCCAAGGACTGCAATCCGACCCCCTGAATACTTATCAATCATCAGGGATCGGATCAAGTTTTCTGACAGACGACACGACACGACCCAAGGCTTCGGACTGCAACGGCCAGGGAAGCGAAACATGATCAGGCGAATATCCTTGCGCTATACGGTCGGCCGCCGGGCAACACCAGCGCCGGTCCAGCCGCTGAATTCTGCTGCAACGCAGCATGACTGTCGCCGCAGCGGCTCCACCAGCGCCAAGACGCAAGCATGCTGCCGCTCCGCCGCGGACAGCTTGCTCGTCTGGCCAAGAGGAGCTTGCGCATGAGCGCACTCGGGCGGACTGCCAAGACCCTGAAGCGCACGGCGATCCAGGCGGTGCCGACCATTGCCGGCATCATCATCCTGAACTTCCTGTTCCTGAACCTGATGCCGGGCGATGCCGCCGACGCCATTGCGGGGCGCGCCGGATCGGCCACCACCGAGACGATGGAGGCGCTGCGCAAGTCGCTCGGCCTCGACCAGTCGCTGCTGACCCGGCTTCTGGTCTATCTCGGCAATCTCGCGACCTTCAATCTCGGCCAGTCCGCCAATTACAATGTCGCCGTCTCGACGCTGATCGCCGAGCGCCTGCCCAACACCATGCTGCTGATGCTGACGGCGCTGACACTGGCGCTCACCTTCGGCATCGGCTTCGGCTGGATCATGGCGGTCTTTGCCGGCAAGTGGCCCGACCGGCTGCTGACCGCCTTCGTGCTGCTGTTCTATTCGGCGCCGGCCTTCTGGCTCGGCCTCATGACTATTGTGATGTTCTCGGCCTGGCTCGGCTGGCTGCCGAGCAGCGGCAACATGACGCTCGGCCGCAATCTCCAGGGTTTCGCCGGCTTCAAGGATCGCCTGGTTCACCTCATCCTGCCGGCGACGGCCATGGCAATCAATTTCGTCGCGATCTATGCCCGCCTGACCCGCGCCGCCATGCTCGACGTGCTGCGCCAGGATTTCATGCGCACCGCCGCCGCCAAGGGGCTGCATCCCCTGGTGCTGCAGTTCCGCCATGCCATGCGCAATGCGCTGATCCCGGTGACGACGGTTGCCGGCATGCATCTGGCCAATCTGCTAGGCGGGGCCGTGGTGATCGAGACTGTGTTCGGCTGGCCGGGCATCGGGCGCCTCACGCTCGATGCGGTGATGGCGCGCGACTACAACGTCCTGCTCGGCATCATGCTGCTCTCATCGATCATCGTGATCCTCGTCAACATGGCGATCGAGATCCTGCTGTCCTGGCTCGATCCGCGCATCCAGGCGAGGTGACAGCATGGATGGACCGACGCTTCAGGAGATCAAGGCAGGCGCGGTGACCGCGGCCGTGCCCCCTATATCGACGGCCGCCGCCATCGCAGCACATCCAGCCCTTGCCGGTTCGGCGAGACCCTCGTCGCGGCCCTCCGGCTTCCGCTCGCGCTTCGTCGCCTATCTGCGCGATCCGTTCTTCGCCGCCGCCTGCGCCATCCTGCTGACCATGGCGCTGCTGGCCCTGTCTGCCGGTTGGCTGTTTCCCAACGACCCCATGGACATGGTGGCCACGCCGCTGCTCTGGCCGGGCCAGGACATGGACTATCCGCTTGGAACTGACGCGCTCGGACGCGATCTCCTGTCGGGCGTCATCCACGGCTCGCGGGCGTCCCTGATGGTCGGCCTGTCGGCTGCCTCCATCGGCCTGCTGATCGGCGCGACCATCGGCGCGCTCGCCGGCTATTTCGGCGGCTTTGTCGACAACGCGCTGATGCGCCTTGCCGAACTGTTCCAGACCGTGCCGTCCATCCTGCTGGTCATCGCCATCCTGTCGATCGGCGACCCCTCCCTGCCGCTGATCGCCTTCGCCATCGGGCTGTCGTCCTGGCCGATGGTGGCGCGGCTCGTCCGCTCGCAATTCCTGACATTGCGCGAGTCCGATTTCGTGCTGGCGGCCCGCAGCCTCGGCTATGGCACCGGCCGCATCATCATCAGCGAAATCCTGCCCAATGCGCTGCCGACCGTCATCGTCGCCACCTCGGTGATGGTCGCCAACGGCATCCTGGCCGAGGCCGGCCTGTCGTTCCTCGGACTTGGCGACAACAATCTGGTGAGCTGGGGCAGCATGGTCGGCAATGGCCGCCAGGTGCTGCGCTCGGAATGGTTCGTCTCCGCCATCCCCGGCATCGCCATCATCCTCACCGTCCTGTCGTTCAACATCATGGGCGACCGGTTGAACGACATCCTCAATCCCAGGGCGGAACCGGCATGAGCGTCCACAAGCCCCATCCGGTTCTGGAAATCCTCGATCTGTCGGTCGGCTTCGGCGACAAGCCGGTGGTGCGCGGCATCAGCCTGGCCATCCGCAACGGCGAGACGCTGGCGCTCGTCGGCGAGAGCGGCTGCGGCAAGTCGATGACCGCCTTCTCGATCTTGCGGCTCCTGCCGGCCAATGCCGCGATCCTTGGGGGACAGGTGGTGTTTGACGGCATCGATCTCGCCTCCGTCGAGCCTCGGCGACTGCGCGACATTCGCGGCAAGGGCATATCGCTGATCCTTCAGGAGCCGATGACCTCGCTCAATCCGGTCCTGTCGATCGGCACGCAGATCCGCGAAGTGATCGTCCGCCACGAGAACCTGTCGAAGGCGGCTGCCAAGCAGCGCGTGATCGACCTGCTGGATCTCGTCGGCATCGCCGAGCCCCAGCGGCGCTATGACGAATATCCGCACAATTTCTCCGGCGGCATGCGCCAGCGGGTGATGATCGCCATGGCGGTGGCCTGCAATCCGCAATTGCTGATCGCAGACGAACCCACCACGGCGCTCGACGTGACGATCCAGGCGCAGGTGATGGATCTGCTCGATCGGCTGCGCAAGCAGCTCTCCATGGCCATGCTGCTGATCACCCACGATCTCGGCGCAGTCGCCCAATGGGCCGATCGTGTCGCGGTAATGTATGCCGGGCGCATCGTCGAACAGGCACCCGTCACCGAGTTCTTTGCAGGCCCCCGCCACCCCTATTCGGTCGGCCTGCTCGCCTCCTCGATCTCGGAAGAGGAGGAATGGCACTATACCAACCATCGCCTGGCTGAAATTCCCGGCTCGATCGCGTCCTCCGCCAATGTGACCGGCTGTGCCTTCGCGCCGCGCTGCCCCAGGCGCATTGCCGCCTGCGACACGGTTCCGGCCTTGACCGGGGTCGCGCCGCAATGGTCGGCAGCCTGCGTCCACGTGGCGGCATGAGGAACCGGTCATGACCTTGCTCAGCGTCGAGGACCTGCACACCACCTACAAGACCGGCAGCCGGACCGTTCACGCGGTCGATGGCGTCTCACTCGAGGTCGGCCCGCGCGAAACGGTCGGCTTGGTCGGTGAATCCGGCTGCGGCAAGTCGACGCTCGGCAAGACCATCATGCGCCTGCTCGATCCGAGCGAGGGCAGCATCACGCTCGACGGCACCGATATCGGCCGCCTCGACGACCGCAGCATGTTGCCGCACCGGCGCAAGATGCAGATGGTGTTCCAGGACCCCTTCGCATCGCTCAATCCGCGCCAGACCGTGTTCAGGCTCCTGGACACGCCGCTCAAGGTCCACGGCATGGCGGACCCCGCCGAGCGTCGTCGCCGCGTCGTCGACATTGCCGGCCGGGTCGGCCTCGCCCCCGATGCGCTGGAGCGTTATCCTCACGAATTCTCGGGCGGCCAGCGTCAGCGTATCGGCATTGCCCGCGCGCTCATCCTCAATCCGCAACTGGTCGTCTGCGACGAACCGGTCTCGGCGCTCGACCTGTCGATCCAGGCGCAGATCCTCAACCTGCTGGTCGATCTGAAGCGCGATTTCGGCCTCGCCTACCTGTTCATCTCCCACGACCTTTCGGTGGTGCGCTATTTCGTCGATCGGGTGCTCGTCATGTATCTCGGCCGGATCGTCGAAAGTGCCGATCACGTTTCGCTCTGGCGCGATCCGAAGCATCCCTATACCCGCGCCTTGCTGGCGGCTGTGCCCTCACGCGATCCGACCAGGCGCGCCTCGGCCGCGCTGAAGGGCGAGATTTCGATGGCGGTCCAGCCCGGCGGCTGCCGCTTCCGTGCCCGCTGCCCGCTCGCCATGGACCGATGCGCCAGCGAGGACCCACCCCTGCGGCGACTTTCCGACAAACAGATGGTGGCCTGTCATCTGGCCTGACAGACTTCGTGCAAAGCCATTCCGGTGGCCGACAAGAATGACATTCGAGGAGACCGCCCACATGGCGCTCGCAAGCCTGAAAACCAATTCCGTGACGACTCCGGCCGCCAACCGCTTCGATCTCTCCGAGGCAAGCCTGCGCACCCTGACCAACGCCAAGTGGAATCAGTACGGCCCCGACGTCCTGCCGGCCTTCGTCGCCGAGATGGATTTCGCCGTGGCCGACCCGATCCAGGACGCTGTGCAGGCCGTAGTCGCCAAGCGCGACTATGGCTATCCCCGGCGCGATGGCGGCAAGGCGGGTGCGGCGGTCGCCAATGCCTTCGCCCATCGGATGAAGGAGCGCTTCGACTGGGAGATCGACCCGGCCCTCGTTGTGCCGGTTGCTGATCTCGTCCAGGGAACCTATGCGCCCGTACTCGCCTTCACCGATCCGGGCGACGGCATCATCCTGCAGGTGCCGAACTATCCTCCGTTCCGCGATGTCATCCGCACCACCGAGCGCAATCTCATCTCCCTGCCCATGCTCGATGATGGCACACGCCACATCTGCAACACCGAGCAGATCATCGACCAGATCGATGCCCGCACCCGCATGTTCGTGCTGTGCAATCCGCACAATCCGACGGGGCGCGTGTTCAGCCGCCAGGAACTGCTCGACATCGGGCAATTCTGCATCGAACACGACCTGATCGTGCTGTCGGACGAGATCCATTCGGATCTCATCTATCCCGGCCGGAAGCACATTCCCTTCGCCTCGCTGTCGCCGGAGCTCGCCGCGCGCACCGTGACGCTCAATTCCCCGACCAAGAGCTTCAACATTCCGGGCCTGCGCTGCGCCGTGCTGCATTTCGGCACGCCCGAACTGCGCGAGCGCTTCGGCAAGCGCATCCCGCAGCGGCTGCTTGGCGATCCCAACGCGATCGGCGTCGATGCCACGATCGCCGCCTGGACCCAGAGCCAGCCCTGGCTGGACGAGGTGATGGCGCACCTGACCGCGACCCGCGACCATGTGGTCAAGCGGCTGGAATCCGAATTGCCGGAAATCCGGTTCCGCGTGCCGGAGGGTACCTATCTCGCCTGGCTCGATTGCTCGGCCCTGATGCTCAACACCAGCGCCTTCGACTTCTTCCACGACAATGCGCGCGTGGCCTTCTCGCCCGGCGAGAATTTCGAGCCGACCTGCAAGGCTTTCGTCCGCTTCAATTTCGCGACGTCGCGGGTCATCGTCTACCAGATCATCGACCGCATGGTCGAGGCCGTTCGCGCACGGAAGCCCTGATTAGCCCGCGCGCGCCAGCGCCTGTTCGATGGCGCGTGCGCAAGCCTTGAGGTCGTCGGCCACCGCTTCCATGCGCGCCTGCGACATGCGCCGGACAACACCGGCAGAGGTCACCGCGGCGATCACCTGCCCGCCGCGGTCGCTGATGGCGACCGACAAGGCGCGCGTCCCCGGCACGAGGCCGCGATCCCTGATCGCATAGCCGAGGCGCTTGGCCCCTGCGACCCAGGATTGGGCCTGCCGGATACCCACGCCGACGGCCGCGAGCCTCGGTGCATTGGCGCCGAGGATCGAACGCACCTCGTCCTCCCCCATCCGGGCCAGCACCGCGAGCCCGGCGCTGCTGATGCCGAGCGGGCGCCGGTCGCCGACGCTCAGCGAGAGGACCTGGATCGGATAATCGCCAAGCCGGCGCGCCACGCAGATCGTATCGAGGCCGGTCCGCTGCGTCAGGAAGATCGTGTCGCCGATCGCCCGCGCCGTCTCTGTCAGTGCGGTCTCGGCCGCCGCGATCAGGGCCGACGGGCGGGGCCGCGACAGGGCCAGGAACTGGATCTGCTCGCCAACCGCATAGCGGCGCGTCGCCGGCTTCTGCTCGACCAGTCCCTCGGCGATCAGCGCAGTCAGGATGCGATGCACCGTCGGCCGGGTCAGGCCGGTCAGCCGCACGATCTCGGTCAGGCCGAAGCCTGCTTCCCGCGCCATGGCCAGCGTCCTCAGCACGCCGATGGCCCGGTGGATGCTCTGGGCGCCATCCTCGCCGCGCACCAGTGGTGCTGTGAGGCCCGCCTCTCCGGACCAGACTGGACTGTCCGTAGAACTCTGATTGCGACGCTGCGGCAAGGGTGACGACACGTTCCAGACGATGGGGAATGTCCATTATGTGGACATGGGGCCCGTCTTTCAATTGCGCCTCGCGCAGGTCCGCTCCCTAATGCTCCAACATGATGGCCCGCCACGTTGAAGCGGGCCCGAGGGAGACGTGACCATGAGGCTTGCAAGTTACCGCGCCGGCGGCGCCGAGCGCTTTGGCGCCGTTGTCGATGGCGGCATCATCGATCTCTCGCGCCGGCTGCCGCAGTTTCCGACGCTGCGCGATGCGGTCGCGGCCCACGCGCTCGATGTCTTGCGGGCCGCCGCTGCCGGCCAGGCACCCGATGTCGCCCTGGACGCGGTCGAGCTGATGATCCCGATCGTCGCGCCGGAGAAGATCTGGTGCATCGGCGTCAACTATGCCGACCGGAATGCGGAGTACAAGGACGCGTCAGCCCTGCCGAAATATCCGAGCCTCTTCTGCCGCACGCCGTCGTCCTTCGTCGGCCATGGCGTGCCGCTGGAGCGTCCGAAGGTCTCGACCCAGCTCGACTATGAGGGCGAGATCGTCATGGTCATCGGCAAGGGTGGCCGCCACATCCCGCGCGACAAGGCCTGGGAGCACATTTTCGGCCTGACGCTCTGCAATGAGGGCAGCGTCCGCGACTGGCTGCACCACGGCAAGTTCAACGTCACCCAGGGCAAGAATTTCGATCGCTCGGGCTCCATCGGCCCGTGGATCGTGACCTCCGATGCCCTCGATCCGAAACAGCAATTCACGCTCACCACCCGCGTCAATGGCGAGGTGCGCCAGCACGACACGACCGAACGCCTGATGTTCCCGTTCGACTACCTGCTGGCCTATCTCTCGACTTTCGCCACGCTGAAGCCCGGCGACATGATCGTCACCGGCACGCCGACGGGTGCCGGCGTCCGCTTCGACCCGCCGAAATGGCTGGCACCGGGCGATATCGTCGAGGTCGAGGTGCCGGGCATCGGCACACTCGCCAACGGCGTCGCCGACGAAGCCTGATCAAGCCCTTTGCCTTTTTCTCCGGAGACAGCCCGATGCTGACCGAAGCCCAGATCGCCGACGCCGCACGCCGCCTCGAGGAAGCCGAGCGGACGACGAAGCAGATCCCGCAGCTCAGCCTGCAATATCCCGGCATGACCATCGACGACGCCTATGCTGTCCAGAGCGCCTGGATCAAGCTGAAGGTGGCGGGCGGCCGCACGATCAAGGGCCACAAGATCGGCCTGACCTCGAAGGCCATGCAGAACGCCGTCAACATCAACGAGCCGGATTTCGGCGTCCTGCTCGACGACATGTTCTTCCGCGATGGCGGCGACATTCCGAGCGACAAGTTCGTCCAGCTGCGCGCCGAGGCGGAGCTCGCCTTCGTCCTGAAGAGCCGGCTCTCCGGCCCGGACTGCACGATCTTCGACGTGCTCAACGCCACCGACTACGTGATCCCGGCGATCGAGATTCTCGATGCCCGCATCCAGCGTGTCGACCCCGCCACCAAGGCCACCCGCAAGGTGCTCGACACGATCGCCGACAATGCCGCCAATTGCGGGATCATCATCGGCGGACGTCCGTTCCGGCCGATGGATGCCGACATGCGCTGGATCTCGGTCATCTGCTCGAAGAACGGCCAGGTCGAGGAGACCGGTGTCGCGGCCGGCGTCCTCAACAATCCCGCCAACGGCATCGTCTGGCTCGCCAACAAGCTCAGCCAGCATGGCGTGGCGCTGGAGCCTGGCCAGGTCATCCTGTCCGGATCGTTCATCCGGCCGGTCGATTGCGCCAAGGGCGATACCGTCACCTGCGATTACGGGCCCTACGGCACCGTCTCGTGCCATTTCGCGTGATCGGAACCGCACAATGACCAAGCGCCAGAGCATCTATGTCGAGGGGTTCGGCCACAAGAACCCGATCCCCGCCGCGTGCCGTCTCGGGCAATTCGTGACGTCCGGCATCGTCTTCGGGCTGGACCCGGCCACCGGCACGCCGGCGCCGACGCTCGAGGAGCAATGTGCCCTGATGTTCCGGCACATCCGCACCATCATGGAGGCCGCCGGCGGCTCCACCGACGACATCATCAAGCTGACAGTCTGGATGGTCGACCGCACCCAGCGTCCGGCCGTCAACAAGGAATGGCTGGAGATGTTCCCCGACCCCGCGACCCGCCCCGCGCGCCAGACCATGATGGCGGAACTCGACGGCGGCAAGCTCGTCCAGTGCGACTTCATGGCGGTCATCGGCGCATGAGCGGACCGACCGTCGATATCGAACCGAAGGATCTCGGCGCCGAGGCCTGCTACCGGCTGCTGACCGGCCTCGTCGTCCCCCGGCCGATCGCCTGGGTGACAACGCTGTCTGCGGACGGCGTCGTCAATCTCGCCCCGTTCAGCCACTTCACCTTCGTCTCGCCGAAGCCGCCCATGCTGGCGATCAGCGTCGGACAGAAGGCGGGCGTCTACAAGGACACTGCCCGCAACATCATGGCGTCGGAGGAATTCGTCGTGCACATCGCCGACCGTCCTCTGATTGAGGCGGTTCACGAGAGCGCGGTCGAATATCCGCCCGATGTCAGTGAGGTCGAGGTCCTGGGGTTGGAGACGGTCCCGAGCAGCCATGTCAGGACACCCCGGCTGACGGTGGCCCCGGTCGCGATGGAATGCCGCCTGCGCCATTGCATCGAGTTCGGCGAAACCCGCTCGCGGCTGCTGGTTGGCGAGGTCCTGGTCTTCCACCTGCGCGATGGCCTGATGGTCGATGGCAAGGTCGACACCCGCGCGCTGGATCCGATCTGCCGCATCGCCGGTCCGAACTACGCGACGCTCGGCGACATCGTGACGATGAACGCTATCCACCAGACCTCCAAATCCTGACCGAAGCGACATCAGCGAGATAGCAAGATGGCCACCTACCTGCCCTTCGATCCGGCCCCCCGCTCGCCGGTCCATCCGCTGCCGGCCGGTGCCTGCGACAGCCAGTTCCACGTGCTGGGCCCGCGCGAGCGCTATCCGGTCCGCGAAGGCGCGGTCTACGAGATGCCGACGGCGACCGTCGAGACCGCGATGAAGCTGCACAAGACGCTGGGCGTCACGCGCGGCGTGATCGTGCAGCCCACCACCTATGGCGCCGACCACACGGTCACGTTGGACGGCCTCGCCTTCGCCGGCCCCAATTATCGGGGCTGCGCCAATGCCGCCGTCTTCACCGAGCGCGACGACGCCTATCTGGCCAAGCTCGATGCAGCCGGCATCAAGGGCGCGCGCTTCACCCGCCAAGGTCTCGGCATCGCCTTCACTGAGGCCGAGTTCGACCGCATCATCGCGCGTGTTCGCGAACTCGGCTGGTACATCAAGGTCCAGCCGGAGATCGATGGCATCATTGGCAATATCGCCCAGTTCGAACGCCTGGACGTGCCGCTGGTGATCGACCATATGGGCCGGCCCGACCCGACAGGCGGAGCATCGGAGCCCAGCCTTGCCAAGACGCTGGAACTCCTCAAGCGCGGCAATGTCTGGGTCATGCTGTCGCTGACCGAGAAGATCTCGAAGGCCGGCCCGCCCTGGGCCGACGTCATCCCGGTGGCCCGCGCGCTGATCGAGGCCGCCCCCGACCGCGTGATCTGGGGCAGCGACTGGCCACACCCGGTCTCCGTCAAGCAGCCGCCGAACGAGGGCGCCCTGCTCGATTTCATCCATGCCGCCACCGCCGACGACGCGGAGCGCAAGGCCATCCTGGTCGACAATCCGGCCCGGCTGTTCGGCTTCTGATCCCCCCAAAACAACAAGAACGGCCCGAAAGCGGCCTTCACAGGAGAGCCCCATGAAGAAGATCATCCTGGCGCTGGCGGCAGCCTTGGCCACAGCCCTGTCGATCCCGGCCGAAGCCCAGACCTGGCCGAACCGCGCCGTTCGCCTCGTCGTGCCCTATGCCGCAGGCGGCAATGTCGATGTCGCCGCCCGCATTCTCGCGGAAAAGCTCCAGCAGGAGCTGGGCCAGCCCTTCATCGTCGAGAACAAGCCCGGCGCCGGCGGCCTGCTCGGCAGCGAGATGGTCGCTCGCGCCGAACCCGACGGTTACACGCTGCTGATCGGCGCCAACGGTCCTATCCTGTTCGCCCCGGAAATGGGGGCGCGCCGGGCCTATGAATGGCGGCGCGACTTCATCGCCGTCACCACCGTGACGCTGACGCCGCTCGTGCTGCAGGTCCATCCCGGCGTCCAGGCGCAGACCCTGAAGGACTTCTTCGAGCTCGCCCGCCGAAGCCAGCCGCCGCTCACCATGGCCTCGCCCGGCCCCGGCACGACCAACCACCTGATGAGCGAACTGATCCAGTCCAAGCTCGGCATCAAGTGGGTGACCGTGCAATATCGCGGCAATGCCCCCGCCACCAACGATCTGATCGGCGGCCATGTGCAGTTCAATCTCGATCAGGTCTCGGTCGCGCTGCCCTTCATCCGCGACGGCAAGTCACGCGCGCTGGCCATTACCGGCCCGGCGCGGCTGGCCGATCTGCCGAATGTGCCGACCTTCACCGAACTCGGCTTCCCGGAGATCGACGGCCAGACCTTCACCGGCCTGATGGCGCCGGCCAACACGCCGGAACCGGTCATTGCCCGGCTGCATGCGGCGACGATCAAGGTGCTGGAAGACCCGGCAGTGAAGGCGCGGTTCGCAAGCCTTGGCGCGCTCTCGGCACCGATCTCGCGCGAGGCGTTCCGCGCCTATCTCGAGCGCGAGGACCAGACCTGGATCCCGATCATCCGGGCGCTTGGCATCAAGTCGGAATAAGCCGGCAATCCATAGCCGGCTTCAGGGCTCAGCTGTTGCCGGCCACGACCACGAGGCGGCGAACCTCACCCCTCAGGAAGGCCTGAAGGAAGCGGTTGTAGTCCTTGAAGGAAATGCAGCCGTTGGAATCGCCATTCGGGCCCAGCATGTAGGTGTGGGCCAGCAGGCCCGCGCGGCCATGAATGGCGCCGCTGCCGCCCACCGGATTGAGCCGGATCGCCCGCACGCCGTGGAACAGGGCTTCGCGCTCGGTCAGGGTGTAGGTATGCGGCGGGGTGGCGCCATGCATCCGAACGTGGACGTGGCGCGGATCGTCCCGCTTCGGTCCGAGGCCCGAATGAGCCTCCAGCCGCTCGCCATTGGGCAGGTAGACCGTGCGCGCGCTGATGTCATAGATCGCGGTGCCCGGCTGCGGTACCGGCACGGCCATGGTCGGGCCGCCGATACGCATGCGCGGCGGGCCTTCGGTGAGGTCCTCCCGCGCCGATGCGTAGCCGAGCGCGGCGGCGGGCGTGGACGGCTGCGGTGCGCCGAACAGCCGCTCGAGGAAGTTGCGGCCGTCCGTGGGGGCGGGCTGGGTCGCGGCAATCTGCGACCGGCTGGGTGTCCGACGCGCGGCAATTTCCGGCCGCTCGGAGGCCGGCGGGGCCACCAGCAGAGATGGACGCGGCAGCGGAACGGGTGCGGTCAGGGCGAGTTCGCGCCGCGGCGCGGGCATCAGCAGCGGCGACTCGACGGACTCATCCTCGGGTACGGCCGCCTCGGAGGGCAGGCTGGCCACGGCTCCCGGGGGCGAGGGCAGAGGCGCCTCGACCGGCCCCAGGACGATGGTGGTGGCGGGCGGCGGAGAGGCCGGCTGGAACGCGGCCGACATCGGCTGGCTTTGCCCGAGCGGACGCGGGGCCATCCCAAGCGAGAAGCCGGGGTCCATCAGCGGATCGTGACGGCGCGACGGTGTTGCGGCGACCTGCAAGGGAGCTTGAACGTCGATCGCAGCAACGGACGTGGTCAGCGCGCGGTCGTTGCCGAGCAGCATCACATCGGCAAGCGGGACCATGCCCGTCGTGACGAGCAGAAGCGCGACCCAGGGAAGGCGTACCCTGTGCCTGCGGATGAACAGCGATAGAGCAGATCCGCGCGGCAGACGGGTCGTGTAACGCATACGCCAAACTCTCGGGATACTCTGGTACTCCTCCCCTGCCGGCCCAAGCCGGCACCTGCTCCGCCAGTCCCGCCGAAACGGACCGCGAGACAACGCGATGCAGAAACCATCTGCAGCACGGGGAAGCCCTCACGTCATTGAGGTCCAATAAGGCGCTTTTCTGGTTAATTGGCGGTGAACTCGGAGCGCACTTTTTTCACCATGCGGTCCTCAGCCGCCCATGGCCGCATCCGGAGGCCGGCACCGCCGCGCAGGTCTGATGCCGGCGACCAGCGTGTCCTTACGTCAGCCTATAGCATCCGTAACGTCAGCATGGCGAGCGCTGACATCTTCTCAAAACGCGCCGGAAACTCCTTATGTTTCATCGGTTGCAAAATGAGTATCAGCAATCATGAGTCACGGCCAGCTTTTCGAGCTGCACAAAAACTCAACCATTGCGCTCATAAACAAGGCAACCCACAAGAATTAATCCGGCAAACAACAATCTTGCGGCAAAATTACTGAAGATTAGGAGAGAATTTACTTCCGTCATCAAATTCTCCCTCCGAACGGCGGCCTCAGCGACGGCCGCGGCGATGCGATGGCGAGACCACTGGACATGATGACATTCCGTATTGGCACCAAGCTCATGGCCATCTCGGCGCTGGGCGTATTCCTTGTGGCTGGCCTCATCGTTAACCAGCGCATCAGCAACAGCACCGTCGACCGGCTGCAGAGCGCCAGCGACCGACAGCAGGCCATTGCCATGGCTGCCATGGAGATCAACACCAGCGTCCGGCGCTCCCAGGTCGCCGTGC
This sequence comes from Phreatobacter aquaticus, assembly GCF_005160265.1. Classification (NCBI taxonomy): domain Bacteria; kingdom Pseudomonadati; phylum Pseudomonadota; class Alphaproteobacteria; order Hyphomicrobiales; family Phreatobacteraceae; genus Phreatobacter; species Phreatobacter aquaticus. The sequence goes on from NZ_CP039865.1 coordinate 292,764, forward strand.
GTGATATCCGCCTGAGCCGGAATGCCGACGAGCTGAACAATGCCGTCCAGGCGCTGGAACCGATCGTCGCCGCGACCAAGGCGCAGATCGCCACCACCATCCGCAATGCGGCGGGGCTCGACAGCGAGCGCGCCATGACCGAGGTCGGCAAGCTCTATCAGACCTACAGCGCCGGTATCAGTGACCTCGTCACCCAGCAGAAGGCCAACCTCGCCGAACTGGTCCAGCGCAATGAGGCGACGGCCGTCTGGCAGAAGGCCTATGCCGCTCTCCTGATTTCTCCGGCCTTCACCGGCATGCCTGACAGTGCCGAGGCCGAGATCGACCTGCGTGCCGCCAACGCGGCCTTTGACGCGGCCCGCGCCGCCTCATGGCGCTTCATTGCCACGGGAGAAGTCCAGCAGCAGATGGCGGTGACCCGCTCCACGCTGCTCATTGTCGCCTCCGCGCGGGAGGCCGCCAACCGCTCCACCGCCAAGCCGGTGCAGGACGCCATCGAGGTTCTCATTGGCGCCGCCGAGAAATTCATTGGCCACACGGCACTGGCGACCAAGCTGGAGGACGCCAAGAACAAGCTCATCCGCGAGCAGGTGACGCCGGCCGGCATAGCCGCCGCCGAACTGATCGCCAAGACGGTCCAGACGCTCAGTCAGGCGGCGGCGCTTGCCAAGCAGGAGGCGGAAGCGGAAGCCGCCCAGGCCGCCACTATCAGCCTCGGCCTCGGCCTGTTCGTCGTGCTCGTCCTAATCGGCTCCACGGTCTATTCGATGGTCGGCGTCATCCGCCCGATCAACACCATGACCGGCGCGATGGCGACACTCGCGAGCGGCGATACCTCGGTGGACATCCCCGGTGTCGGTCGCTCCGATGAAATCGGTCGCATGGCGTCTGCCGTCCAGGTGTTCAAGGACAATGCGCTGGCCAAGGTGGCGCTGGAGCACGAGCAGGAAGTCGCCAAGCTGCGCGCGGAAGCCGACAAGACCGCCATGATGAACGCCACCGCCGACAGCTTCGAGCAGGCCGTGGGCGGCATCGTCGCGGCGGTCTCTGCCTCCGCCATCCAGCTGCAATCGGCAGCGCAGACCATGTCGGCCGCCGCGGAGGAAACCTCCAACCAGTCGACCGTCGTGGCCAATGCCTCGGAGGAAGCCTCGACCAATGTTCAGTCGGTCTCGGCTGCGACCGACCAGCTGACCGGCTCGGTCGAGGAAATCAGCCGCCAGGTCGCCAATTCCGCCCGCATCGCCGCAGAGGCCGAGGCAAGCGCCACGGCCACCACCGCCAAGGTGGAGCGCCTCGCCCATGCCGCCACCAAGATCGGCGCCATCGTCGAGCTGATCAGCAACATTGCCGGCCAGACCAATCTGCTGGCCCTCAACGCCACCATCGAGGCAGCGCGGGCCGGCGAGGCCGGCAAGGGCTTCGCCGTCGTCGCCTCGGAGGTGAAGAACCTCGCCGAACAGACCGGCAAGGCTACCAGCGAGATCAGCGCCCAGATCAACGAGATCCAGGCGTCCACCAGCGATTCGGCAACCGCTATCAGCGAGATCACCGGCATCATCCAGAAGCTGAACGGCATTGCATCCGGCATCGCCTCAGCGGTGGAGGAGCAGGGCGCGGCCACCCGCGAGATCGCCCGCAACGTGCAGCAGGCGGCTCAGGGGACGCAGGAAGTGTCGGCGAATATCGCAGGCGTCACCCGCGCGGCCGAGGAATCGAGCGCCGCCTCCGCGCAGGTTCTGGGGGCTGCCGGCGGCCTCTCCCAGCAGAGCGACGTTCTGCGCGCCGAGGTCGACCGGTTCTTGGCCGGCATCCGCGCCGCCTGAGGCGACACGGCCAGACGATCAGCTGCGCGCCGGCGGGACAATCCTGCCGGCGACCGCGCGCACCTTGCGCGGCGCTGCCATCCAGATCGCGATGGCCGACATCACGCTGAGCGCCATCCCGATCACGAAGGCCATCTGGTAATTGCCATGGATGTCGTGGAGCAGGCCGGTCACCCACGGACCTGCAGCACCTCCGGCCAGAGCGCCGAACATGACCGTGCCGAAGATCGTGCCGAAATGCCGGCCCTGGAAGATCTCGGCGACGACGGCGCCCATGATCGAGGTGAAGCCGTAGCCAAGAAAGCCCTGCACGGCGATCATCAGATAGAGCAGCGGGAAACTCGGCGTCGACTGCAGCAGCATGAGCACGCCATAGCAGATCGCGAAGCCCAGCCCTGACGCGGTCCACACCCACTCGCGGCCAATCCGGTCGGAGAGATGGCCGAGCGCGATCTGGCCGGGAATGCCAAACAGACTGACGAAGCCAAGGGCCCAGGCCGCGGCGCTGGAATTGAAGCCGATCTCCACCAGATACTTGGTCTGGTGAATCTGCACGGCATACCAGACATAGAGCCCGCAGAAATAGCCGAGCACGATCCACCAGAATCGGGCGGTGCGCAGCGCCCGGCCAAGCGTCCAGTCGGTCGCCGCCCAGGCGGCATCGACGATGTTGCTGGGTGCCGCGACCGAATTGGCTGTCGGCGCCGCGTCTCCGTCAGGCTGCAGGCCGAGATCCTGCGGCCGCTTGCGCAGCAAGAGGTTGAGCGGCGCCAGCACGATGATGACCAGGAGCCCCATGGCGAAACTTGCGGTCCGCCAGCCCGCCTGGTCGATGGCGGTCTGGACAGCCGGCAACAGCGTGATCGAACCGATGCCAACGCCTGCAAAGGCCAGCCCCACCGCCAGGCCCCGGCGGCGGACGAACCAGTTGGGCAGGAACAGCGACTGGCCGGAATAGCCGAGACAGACGCTGCCGCTGCCAACCAGCAGGCCGATCGTGGCATAGAGGTGCCAGGGCTGGGATGTCAGCGGCGCGAGCAGCAGGCCCGCCCCCATCAGCACGACGCCGAGCTCCATGACCGTGCGCGGACCCGTGCGATCCATCAGCTTGCCCATCAGCGGACTGAGGATCGCCGAGATCAGGAACCCGAACGAGAAGGCGCCTGCGGTGACGCCACGATCCCAGCCGAACTCGTCGATGATGGGCGAGAACAGCAGCGAGAACGAGGTGCGCGCATTCACCCCGATGCCCATGGTCACGAAGGTGACGGCGACGATGACCCAGCCGTAATAGAAAGGCAGGCGGCGCATGGCATGTCCTGGTGCTGGGGCGGCGGGACCGGACCCGCACTCTATGCGCATCGGCAGGGCGAAGCCTACGCCATCCCGACCGGCCAATCGGAGGAGATCAGGCGCACGGCGCCATTGGTCTCGTCCGAACCCAGTTCACGCCGCATCAATTTCCGGCTAATCAGGCAATCCACAACACGCGAACCGGGGTTACCCGGTCGTCTTCCGGGAGGATTGCATGATGAAGAAGTGGCTCATGGGGCTGGGTCTTGCCGCAGCGCTCGTAGCGCCTGCCAGCGCCCAGCAGACGGTCAAGCTGATCGACGTCGCCGAACTGTCGGGCGCGGGCGCGACCGCCGGCACCAACTGGCGCAATGGCATCGATCTCGCCGTCCAGCACATCAATGCCCGCGGTGGCATTCTGGGCCGGCAGATCCAGATCACCCATTACGACAGCCAGACCAATCCGGGCGCCACACGCGCGGCCGTCCAGCGCGCCATCGACGAGGACACCTATGCCGTGCTCGGCCCGGTCTTCTCCGGCCCGATCGGCGCCTCGATGCAGATCGCGCAGCGCGCCGAGATCGCCCAGTTCGTCGGTGGCGAGGCGGCCAATCTCACCCGCCAGGGCAATCAGTTCCTGTTCCGCACCTCGCTGAGCCAGGCAGCGGCCATGCCGAAGATCGCGGCCTATCTGAAGGACACCGTGAAGGCGACCAAGATCGCGGTCATCTTCGTCAACAACGATTTCGGCAAGGGCGGCCGCGACGCGATCATCCCGGAACTCACCAGCCGCGGCATGCAGGTGGTGGCCGATGTCTCGACCGAGCAGGGCCAGACCGATTTCGCCGCCGACGCGATCCGCATCCGCAACTCCGGCGCGGATGCCGTCTTCGTCTATCTCAACGAGGACGAGAGCGCCCGCTTCCTGCGCGCCGCCCGCCAGCAGGGCATCACCGCGCCGCTGGTCGGCGAGACCACGCTGCTCGGCCAGAAGGTGATCGAGCTCGCCGGCGATGCCGCCAACGGCGCGCGCGGCCATGTCGGTCTCTCCATCGATGCGCCGGTGCCGGCCTTCCAGGAATTCGGCCGCCAGTTCCGCGAGCGCTTCGGCTCGACGCCCGACCATAACGGCCTTAAGGGCTATATGGCCGTGTTCATGATCAAATGGGCGACCGAGAAGATGGGCCGCTTCGACAAGAAGGGCGTGGCCGAGACCCTGCGCGGCGCAACCATCACACCGGCCATGGAGCCCGGCATCCTGATCACCACCCGCATCGAGCCGAACGGCGACATCGACCGCGAGAGCTTCCTCGGCGAGGTGATCAATGGCCGCCAGGTGATCAACGTCACCCTGCCGATGATCAACCCGACCGCCCGTCCCGGCGGCTGAGGCCTCGAACGGCGCGCCCGCCACGCTCGGCGCGCCGCTTCGCTCTCCCAATAGCGATCCACCGCCCTGCCACCGGCTGGGCGGTCAAGACAGGGGCTGCCCCCGGCCATGGCCGAACTGATTCAAATCCTGATCGCCGGACTGGCGACCGGCGCCATCTACGCGCTGGCCGCCATCGGTTTCACGCTGGTCTGGCAGACCTCGCAGACGATCAATTTCGCCCAAGGCGAATTCGTCATGCTGCCGGCAATCTTCGTGCTGGTCGGCACCATGACCTTCGGCCTGCCGCTCTGGCTTGCGCTGATCATCGGCACGGCCATGTTCGTCCTGCTGTTCGGCTTCGGCTTCAAGCGGCTGCTGGTTGATCAGATGATCTCCCAGGGTGTCCTTCCGCTCGCCTTCGCCACCATGGCGCTGTCGATCCTGATGAAGGAAGGCGCCAAGGACTTCTTCTCCGCTGAGGCCCAGGTCTTCCCGACACTGGCGCCCGCCGGCAATCTCGATCTGCTCGGCACGGCGGTGTCCTGGCAGAATGTCGTGGTGATCGGCGTCGCCTTCGCAGCCATCGGCCTGCTCCAGTTTTTCGTCAATCACACGCGCACCGGCCGGCAGATGCAGGCGACCGCCCAGAACCCCTATGTCGCGCAGTTGCTCGGCATCCCGGTCGACCGCATGATCCTCTACACGTTCCTGATCAATGCCGGCCTTGCCGCCATGGCGAGCTTCCTCGTCTCGCCGATCTATCTCGCCAAGTTCTCCAACGGCGACGTCATCGGCCTCTCCGCCTTCATCGCGGCCATCGTTGGCGGCTTCAACCAGGTGCGCGGTGCGCTCTGGGGCGGGCTGCTGGTCGGCATGGTCGATGCGCTCGCCGCCTCCTATGTCTCCACCAGCTACCGGTCCGCCGTACCGCTGGTCCTGCTGGTGGCAATCATCCTGTTCAGGCCCGAAGGCCTGTTCGGCTCCAAGGAAGAGCGGCGGGTATGAGCGCGCTCGACACCCCGGATAAGGCACCGTCCCGGCTCGGCGGCCTCATCGCGGCCACCGACTGGTCCCTGGTCACGCTCGTCGTCGGTGCCATCGTGCTCTGGTTCGTGCCGGTCAATATGGGCCGCTACGGCACCTATGTGCTCTCGCTCTGGCTGGTCATGGCGGTCGCCGCCATGGGGCTCAATCTCATCCTCGGCTATGCCGGACTGAAGGCACTCTGCCAGGCCGCTTTTCTTGGGATCGGCGCCTATGCCACCGCCCTCCTCACCAAGGCGGGCGTGCCCTGGGTCGCCGCCTTCGGCCTGTCCGGCCTCCTCTGCTTCGTCGTCGGCATCCTCATCGGCTTTCCGGCCCTGCGCGTCCGCGCGCATTATCTGGGCTTCGTCACGCTCGCCTTCGCCACTGTCGTCTGGCTGGTCATGCGCAACGAGCAATGGCTGACCGGCGGCACGTTCGGCCTGTCCAACATTCCCCGCCCCGCTATCCTCGGCTGGAAGACCGATGGCGCGCTCGCCTTCCACCGCTTCGTTGTCGGCGTCACGCTGATCCTGGCGCTCGGCCTCTGGTGGCTGGTCAAAAGCCCCTGGGGCCGCGCCTTTCTGGCCTTGCGCGAAAACCCGGTGCGGGCGGCGAGCCTCGGCGTCGATACCCGCCTCTATACGCTGATGGCCTTTGCCATCGGCTCGGCCTATGGCGGCTTTGCCGGCGCCCTCTATGCGCCGCTGGTCGAGTTCATCGACCCCTCGCCCTTCTCGCTCGGCGCCTCGTTCTTCCTCGTGCTGATGGTCATCTGCGGCGGCGCCGGCTTCATGATGGGCCCCTTCGTCGGGGCCCTGCTGGCGGTGGCCCTGCCCGAATGGCTGCGCTTCACCGGCGGGCTCTACCTGCTGATCTTCGCCGCGACCGTTCTCGTCCTGCTCATCCTCTGTCCCGGCGGCATCCTCGGCCTCGGCGAAAAGGCGATCGCCTGGATGCGGAGGCGCTTATGAGCCCGGTCCTCAAGGTCTCCAATCTCACGCGCCATTTCGGCGGCATCACCGCCGTCTCGGACGTCTCCTTCGAGGTCCATGCCGGCGAGATCCTGGGGCTCATCGGCCCCAACGGGTCGGGCAAGTCGACCCTGTTCAACTGCATCCTCGGCCAGATCCCGCCAAGCGAGGGCGAGGTTGCGCTCGACGGCCAGTCCATCACCGGCCTGCGGCCATCGGCGCTCAACCGGCGTGGCGTCAGCCGCACCTTCCAGCTCCTGCAGGTCTTTCCTGACCTGACCGTGCGCGAGAACCTGATCCTCGCGGGCCAGGAACATGTCGGCTCCATGCTGACCCGGTTGATCGGCCCGCGCGATGCCGGCCTCGGCGCCAAGGCCGACCAGATGATCGGCTTCTTCCGTCTCGGCCATCTGTCGGGCGAGAAGGCCGGCCGCCTCAGCTATGGCCAGCAGAAGCTGCTCGACGCCGCCATGGCCCTGATGGCGGGCCCACGCCTCGTTCTGCTCGACGAGCCGGCGGGCGGCGTCAATCCGACCATGCTGGAAGGCCTGAAGGAGCGGCTCGCCGCCTATAACCGCGAGGTCGGCACCACCTTCGTGGTCATCGAACACAATATGGAATTCGTCATGAGCCTGTGCACCCGCGTGCTGGTGCTGGCCGAAGGCCGGATCATCGCCGAGGGCACGCCGCAAGAGGTGCGGAGCAACCAGCGCGTCATCGACGCCTATCTCGGAGGCTGAGCCATGAGC